>NZ_JAMYSJ010000003.1:0-369220 GCF_040321855.1 Mesorhizobium sp. M0227
TCGCGGGAATCGGTGACGTTGAACATCACCAGCCTGCCATGACCGCCCTCTCTCAGCGAATTTGCAGAACTCTCAGCACACTACCTAATTCTTGTTGGCGCCGAAAAGACAGGCGATTCTCCTGGGTCAGCGCCAACGGAAGTCTCCCTCCCCCTTTTGGGGAGGGGTTAGGGGTGGGGGTCCGTGCCGGGCAGACATCTCAGGAATTCCATATGCGATAGCCCTGCCCTCAAGGGGGAGATGTCGCCGAAGGCGACAGAGGGGGTCGTCTCACGTGGAACGCCGACTTCCTGCGTCTGCGACAAAGGGCCGAGCCCGGTCGGACCGACCCCCTCTGGCCTGCCGGCCATCTCCCCCTCGAGGGGGAGATCACCCTGTTGATCGTCAGAAAAACTTCATCATTTCGAGATGTCCCTGAAACATTGACGCTGGATTTTGGTGGCACCGTTCAAGCCATCCAGGAGACAGCCGTGAACAAGCTTTCGATGACCCGCCGCGCTTTCGTCACTTCCGCCGGCGCCGTTGGCCTGGCCGGCGTTTCCAGCCTGGCGCTGCCCTACTATTCGCGCGCCAATCAGCGGCCTTCCTTCACCCATGGCGTCCAGTCCGGCGATGTCGACGCAACCAGCGGCATGGTGTGGACGCGCACCGATCGCCCGTCGCGCGTCATGTTCGAAGTGTCGTCAACGGAGAATTTCGCCAATGCGACACGCCTGGCGCCGCTCGATACGTCGCCGGCCAGCGATTACACGGTCAAGCGGCTGCTCACCGACCTCGCTTCCGATCAGGATATCTTCTACCGCATGACATCGGCCGATCTCGCCGACATCAACGCCGTTTCGGAGCCGATCACCGGCCGTTTCAGGACGGCGCCAGCCTCGAAGCGCGACATCCGCTTTGCCTGGTCCGGCGACACCGCCGGCCAGGGCTGGGGCATCGACGAGACCGGCATGAAGACTTACGCCACGATCGGCAAGCACACGCCCGACTTCTTCCTGCATTCGGGCGACACCATCTATGCCGACGGCGCCATGAAGGACGAGGTCGACCTGCCCGGCGGCGGCAAGTGGAAGAACGTCGTGCTGATCGACGGCAAGCGCAAAGTCGCCGAGACGCTGGATGAATACCGGGACCAGTGGAAATACAACATGATGGACAGGAACGTGCTCGGCCTGAGCGCCATCTGCCCGACTTTCTACCAGTGGGACGACCATGAAGTGCTGAACAACTGGTCGGATTCCAAGGATCTCAGCGCCGACAACCGCTACACGGAAAAATCCATCCACGTGCTGGCGGCCCGCGCGGCGCGGGCTTTCCACGAGATGACGACGATCCGCTACGAACCTTCCGAGCCCGGCCGCGTCTATCGCAAGATCGCTTATGGGCCGCTGCTCGACGTGTTCTTCCTCGACATGCGCTCCTATCGCGGCCCCAATGGTCCCGACATGCAGGATGAGATGACGCCGCAATCGCGCATGCTCGGCGAACAGCAGACGAAATGGCTGAAGCGCGAACTGGCGAATTCGAAGGCGACCTGGAAAATCATCGCCGCCGACATGCCGCTCGGCCTCATCGTGTGGGACGACGGCGCCAAGAAGGTCGGCGCCGAGGCGGTCAGCAATGGCGACAATGGCTTGCCAAAAGGGCGCGAGCTCGAGATCGCCGACCTGCTGCGCTTCATAAAGAATGCCGGCATCAGCAACACCGTCTGGCTCACCGCCGACGTGCATTACACGGCCGCGCATTATTACAACCCGGACAAGGCGCAGTTCCAGGAGTTCAATCCGTTCTGGGAATTCGTCTCAGGTCCGATCCATGCCGGCACGTTCGGTCCCAACGATTTCGACATGACGTTCGGTCCGGAGCTGAAGTTCATCAAGGCGCCGACCGCCGAACAGGGACAGAACCTGCCGCCCTCGGCCGGTCTGCAATTCTTCGGGCTGGTCGATATCTCAGGCGCCAGCGAGCAGATGACGGTGCGGCTGATGGATCGCGACGACAACGAACTCTACAAGGTGACGCTCGACCCGGTCCGCTCGGCATAAGCGCGCTTTCCCCTCCCCCTTGTGGGGAGGGTCGGCGCGGCGGCTTCGCAAAGCGAAGCTGGCAAGACGGGGCGGGAAGCGCCGACTAGTCCGGGTAGCAGACCATGGGGATATTCGGCCAGATGGCGCTGTCGCAGTTGGCGGTGTCCTGCCGCTGCTTGAAAGCGGCGCTGACCGGGCCGGTCACCATCGGGTCGACGCCGTCTGGTGCGTCGGCGAAAATCTGCTCGGCCGACTGTGCCTCCGACGGCAAGGCAGGCCGTGATTCCTTCATCGTCGCCGCCGACTGCGCGGCGTTGGCGGCCAGCAGGACGGCGAAGGCAACGGACGCGATGAGCGGCCAAAATCGGTTGAGTTTATCGGTCATGACGTTCGAACTGTCTGGGCCCCGAAGGGTTCCCGCCTTGGTTAACAAAATCATCTCACACGCAGATGCTTAAGATTTGATGAGTATTTGGTGACGCGCCTCCTCTTTCGCAACTGCGAAAAACCCTGTATGAGCCGCGCAACCGAAAGAGGCAGCGCCTTTGGCCTGCTGCCTGCAACGCTTCCGAGACCAGAACATGAAAATCCGTAATATCGCGATCATCGCGCACGTCGACCATGGAAAGACCACCCTGGTCGACCAGCTTTTGAAGCAGTCCGGCTCCTTCCGAGATAATCAGCGCGTCGCCGAGCGCGCCATGGATTCCAACGACCTCGAAAAGGAACGCGGCATCACCATCCTGGCCAAGGCGACTTCGGTCGACTGGAAGGATACCCGCATCAACATCGTCGACACCCCCGGCCACGCCGATTTTGGCGGCGAGGTCGAACGCATCCTGTCGATGGTGGACTCAGCCATCGTGCTGGTCGATGCCGCCGAAGGGCCGATGCCGCAGACCAAGTTCGTCGTCGGCAAGGCGCTCAAGGTCGGCCTGAAGCCGATCGTCGTCATCAACAAGATCGACCGTCCGGACGCCCGTCATGTCGAGGTGGTCAACGAGGTGTTCGACCTTTTCGCCGCGCTCGACGCCACCGACGAGCAGCTCGACTTCCCGATTCTGTACGGTTCAGGCCGCGATGGCTGGGTTTCGGAAAATCCGGAAGGACCGAAAGACCAGCAGCTGGCGCCGCTGTTCGACCTCGTCATCAAGCATGTGCCGGAGCCGACCGTTCATCCCGGCCCGTTCCGCATGATCGGTACCATCCTGGAAGCCAATCCGTTCCTCGGCCGCATCATCACCGGCCGCATCGAGAGCGGCACGCTGAAGGCCAACCAGCCGGTCAAGGTGCTGCACCATGACGGCACCCAGATCGAAACCGGCCGTATTTCGAAGATACTGGCCTTCCGCGGCCTTGAGCGCCAGCCGATCGAAGAAGCGCAGGCGGGCGACATCGTCGCCATTGCCGGCCTGTCGAAGGGCACCGTCGCCGACACGTTCTGCGACCTGAGCGTGAGCGAACCGCTGCATGCGCAGCCGATCGATCCGCCGACCGTGACCATGTCGTTCCTGGTCAACGACAGTCCGCTGGCCGGCACCGAAGGCGACAAGGTGACCAGCCGCGTCATCCGCGACCGCCTGCTGCGCGAAGCCGAAGGCAATGTCGCGCTGAAGATCGAGGAATCGCCCGACAAGGATTCGTTCTTCGTCTCCGGCCGCGGCGAATTGCAGCTGGCCGTGCTGATCGAGACGATGCGCCGCGAGGGCTTTGAAATCGCCGTGTCGCGTCCGCGCGTCGTCATGCAGAAGGGCGAGAACGGCGAATTGCTGGAGCCGGTCGAAGAAGTCGTCATCGACGTCGATGAGGAGCATGCCGGCGTCGTCGTGCAGAAGATGTCCGAGCGCAAGGCCGAGATGGTCGAACTGCGCCCATCCGGCGGTAACCGTCAGCGCATCGTCTTCCACGCGCCGACCCGTGGCCTGATCGGCTACCAGTCGGAGCTGTTGACCGACACACGCGGCACCGCCGTGATGAACCGGCTTTTCCATGCCTATGAGCCCTACAAGGGCGAGCTGCCGGGCCGCACCAATGGCGTGCTGATTTCCAACGAACAGGGCGAATCGGTCGCCTACGCCATGTGGAACCTGGAAGATCGCGGCCCGATGGTCATCGATCCGGGCGTCAAGGTGTATCAGGGCATGATCATCGGCA
Organism: Mesorhizobium sp. M0227; assembly: GCF_040321855.1. Taxonomy (NCBI): domain Bacteria; kingdom Pseudomonadati; phylum Pseudomonadota; class Alphaproteobacteria; order Hyphomicrobiales; family Phyllobacteriaceae; genus Mesorhizobium; species Mesorhizobium sp. M0227. The sequence continues at coordinate 4,182 of NZ_JAMYSJ010000003.1, forward strand.
TCCATAGCCGCGACAATGATCTTGAAGTGAACGTGCTCAAGGGCAAGAAGCTGACCAACATCCGTGCCGCCGGCAAGGACGAAGCGGTCAAGCTGACCCCGCCGATCCGCATGACGCTGGAGAAGGCTCTGGCCTGGATCCAGGACGACGAGCTGGTCGAGGTGACGCCGAAGACGATCCGTCTGCGCAAGCTCTATCTCGATCCGAACGAGCGCAAGCGCTTCGAGAAGTCGGCCAAGGCGGTCGGCGCGGCGTAAGCTCTCTACATTTTCCAACAATCGAGAGGGGCGGAGCAACCAGTGTTCCGCCCCTTCTTCGTTCACTCACCGGCAGCCGCGATGATGGCCTGCCGATCGGTCTCGCCGGCCAGATCGATGCGGATCGCGATTCCCGCGCGGGCCGGCTTGCGCAGGGCCTTTGCTCCATCCGGGTCAACGATGAGCAGCCGCTTCTCCTCCAGTGCCTGAAGCCGTGATCGCGAGATGCCAAGTTCGCCGGCGAGCAGCCGGTCGAGTCGCAGCGATGTCGGCATTTCGAGCCCAAGCTGGATTTCCAACACGGTCGCGGCTTCCCTGGTGTCGCCGAGCCTGCGCTTGTGAACGCTGACATCGGAGAACTCCTCGACGCGCCCGATCCGGTTGCGCAACGCGATTACATCGAAGGCATGACGATGAGCGAGTGCAGGATCGTTGCTTTCGAGTGCCGCCAGCAGCGCCGGGTCGATGTCGCGGCGGTTGCAGCGCTCGAAAATGCCGAAATTCCAGGAGTTGTCGCAGTCGATGCAGCGATAGATCAGCCACACGTCGATGCGTTTGCCATTGGCGTTGACGCGGAATTTCCCGCTGCTGCAATAGGCCTTCACAGTGCCGCAGCGATTGCAGTTGATGAGCGGCCGAGGTGGGGTTTTGGGTGCGATCGTCCAATGGATACGCAGTGGTCCAGACATGCCGATAAGCCCTTCCCGTCGGGAAGTTCATCAGGCCGGCGATGTCGAGATGCCCATGCGGGCACGGCGTGGCGAGAAGCTGCGGTTTTTGGAAATCGGGTGTCACGGGCAAAAGCCGCGCGACGCGGTTCAGCAGTGCCAAACCGGTCTCGAACCGCCGCCCAGAAGAACACATGGAAAACGAAAACAGACACCGCGAACGCGGTGTCATGCTTGTGTCGGGGGAGTTGGCGAGACCGGCGGTTACGTAGGCAAAGTGAAGCTCGAAATTGTTTCGCGGCGGCCTTTCTAGCCGCGAGATGCTGGACCGACAAGGGTCTTTTGTCGGTGCTACCGCAGCCGAGCCACTTGCGCTAATATCCGAAATCGAAGGTTTTCAACCAGAGACCCGGTTATGCACCTCACCTCGCTGCTCATCTTCGCCGCCGCTCTGTTCGTTGCCGCGGGCTCGCCCGGGCCATCGATCGCGGCGCTTGTCGCCCGCGTCATCTCGAAAGGATTTCGCGACGTGTTCCCGTTCCTGCTCGCCATGTGGATCGGCGAGGGCATCTGGCTGTCGCTGGCGGTGTTCGGCCTGGCTGTCGTGGCGCAGACCTTCCATTTCGCCTTCGTCGTGGTGAAATGGGTCGGCGTTGCCTATCTCGCTTATCTCGCCTGGAAGATGTGGACCGCCCCTGTCGACGCGAAAGAGGGCGAGATGCCGCGCGAGGATTCTCCGGCAAAGCTGTTCTTTGCCGGCATGGCGGTGACGCTCGGCAATCCCAAGATCATGATGTTCTACCTGGCGCTGCTGCCGACCATCATCGACCTCGCTTCGGTCAGCATTGTCGGCTGGGTCGAGCTGACGGCGACCATGGCCGTGGTGCTGGTCGCCATCGATCTCGCCTGGGTGCTCGCTGCATCACAGGCGCGCAAGCTTTTGAAAAGCAAGCGCGCCATGAAGATCGCCAACCGTGTCAGCGCGACGACGATGGCCGGCGCGGCGGCCGCGATCGCGGCGCGGTCCTAACCCGTCACATCATTTCAATGATCGGCGCGATTTCGACGCTGAAACCCGGATCCATCAGGATCGGGCAATCCTTGGCCTTGGCGACGGCTTCGTCGATGTCTTTCGCTTCGACGATCGTGTAGCCCGCGGTCGGATTGCTGCCGCCATTGTTCTCGACCTTGCCGCCGGGCAGCACCATCTTCGACATGCCGACCGGATTGCCGCCGTCGACCACGGCCGAGCCGAGCTTGCCGTACCAGCCGTTCCAGGCGTCCATTGCGGCTTTCCGCTCGGCCTCGTCGGTCGGCATCTTGCCCGAGCCATGATAGACGTAGAGATACTTCGCCATGTTCTCCTCCCTTGGTGAGCGGCATCGAACCGGCATGCGGTCATGCCGCCTGCCGATCATCGGACCAAACCGGCAAACAAGCAACGAGAATGCGAAACTGCTAATATAACGCTCGACCTGGCCCAGCTGCCGCGCCTCACCGTGCCATGGCGTGGTATTCGTCGTTCGGCCGCATATCGATTGCCGCAGCCACCCGGTTCGACATGTTGAAGAAGGCTGATGTCGAGGCGATGTCCCAGATGTCACGGTCGGTGAAGCCGGCCTTGCGAAGGGTGGCCCGATCGGCCTCGACGATCTTAGCCGGTTCTTCCGTCAGCTTGACGGCGAATTCGAGCATTGCGGTCTGCTTGGGCGAAAGATCGGCGGCGCGGGAATTCATCACCATCATTTCGCCGAGCGCCGGGTCGCCGGACAGCTGACGTACCGCCGCGCCATGCGCGGTCAGGCAATAGTAGCAATGATTGATCGAGGAGACGACGACCGCGATCATCTCGCGCTCCAGCTTCGAGAGGCCGGAATCACCCAGCATCAAATCGTTGTACATGTCGGTGAAAGCGCGCAGCTTCTTGTCGTCGAAGGCGTAGGCCTTGAGCACGTTGGGGACGAGGCCGAGCTTCTCCTCGCATTTGGCGAAATAGGCTTTTGTCGCGTCGCTCAGCTCTGCCTGGCCAAGGTCAAGCGCGGTGATTTTGCCGGTCATGGGTCATTTCTCCTCGTTGCGCGGCATCTTGTCGCCAAATTCCGATAATTCTTGGCAAGCCGTCAAACCTTTGTCGCCAAACAGCGGTCATCTGCTACCATAGTCGTAAAAGCATTGACGGGAGGGAATTGCGTCATGGCCAGCGTGAAATCCGCGAGCAAGCCGAAGAAAAAAGCCACGGCAGCGATTAGAGCGGAGGAAATGCCAGCCAGGCTTGCGGACTATCTGCTCGCCCGCGCGCCGGCTGAAGACATTGCTCCCTACGATGTGGCCGACCTGGAACGTGCCGCCGATCTCGCCGGCCAGGCAGTCGCCACTCACAGGAAAGGCGAGTGCGTCGTCGCCGTCGATGCCGATTCGGGCGTTGTGCGAGACGGCCGCCCGATGACGGTTGTCACAGTCGTCAACGACAACATGCCGTTCCTGTTCGATTCCATCCTCGGCGAGATCACCGAGACATCGGGCGAACCGACCCTGGTCACTCATCCGGTTATCGTGGTGCGCCACGGCAAGGGCGGCGTGGAAGAAATCCTCGGCGACGGCAATTTCGCCAAGGACGATGGCAGCCACGACCGGCTGAGCGTCATCCATGTCCACATCCCGCGGCTGACATCCGAGCAGGCGAGCGGATTGAGCGAGCGGCTGCGCAAGATCCTTGGCCAGGTTCATGCCGCCGTTCACGACTGGAGGCCGATGCTGGCCCGCCTCGATCAGGCGATCTCGGAATTCCGCTATACGGCCGTGCCGCTCGACAAGAAGAGCGTTGCCGAGGCCCTCGCCTTCCTGGAGTGGCTGCGCGACGACAATTTCACCTTCCTTGGCATGCGCGAGTTCAAATACACCGGCGGCGAGGAAAGCGGCACGCTGGAGCGCGCTGAAAAGCCTGGCCTCGGCATCCTGTCCGACCCCGACGTGCTGGTGCTCAGGCGCGGCACCGAAGCGGTGACGACGACGCCGGAGATCCGCGCCTTCCTGCATGGGCCGGAGCCCTTGATCGTCACCAAGGCCAATGCCAAGTCTTCCGTGCACCGCCGCATCTATCTCGACTATATCGGCGTCAAGACCTACACCGCCAAGGGCACACTCGCGGGCGAATTGCGCATCGTCGGCCTGTTCACCTCGACCGCCTACACGCGCTCGGTGATGAAGATCCCGTATCTCAGGTCCAAGGCCGAAACCATCATCGCCAAGTCCGGCTTCGACCGGCACGATCACTCCGGCAAGGCGCTGATCAATGTTCTGGAAAGCTATCCGCGCGACGAATTGTTCCAGGTGCCGGTGCCGGTGCTGAGGAAGCACGCCGCAGCCATTCTTGGCCTGGTCGAGCGGCCGCGCGTGCGGGCGCTGGTACGCGCCGACCAGTTCGACCGTTTCGTCTCGATCCTCGTCTTCGTGCCGCGCGACCGTTACGACAGCGTCGTGCGCGAGAAGATCGGCTCGTATCTGAAAACCGTATTCGAAGGCCGGCTGTCGGCCTATTACCCGGCCTTCCCCGAGGGCGGGCTGGCGCGCGTGCACTTCATCATCGGCCGCTCCGGCGGCAAGACGCCGAAGGTCGAACAAGCGACGATTGAGGCGGCGATCCGCGACATCGTGCGTACCTGGGAGGACGCCCTTTCCGATGCGGCCGAGGCCAGTGGCGGCGACCAGGCTTTGAAGGCGATCGCCGCGCGGCTGCCGGAAAGCTACCGCGATTCGTTTAGCGCGGCGGTGGCGCTGGCCGATGCTCGGCGCATTGCCAAAATCAGCGCCGATAATCCGATCGCCATCGACTATTATCGCCACGCCGAGCAGAAGCCGCACCAGGCGGCGCTGAAGATCTATCACCACGGCAGTCCCGTGGCGCTGTCGCGCCGGGTGCCGGTGCTGGAAAACATCGGCTTCCGCGTCATCAGCGAACGCACCTTCGAGGTCGGCGATGACCAGTCCAGCTTGGTCTTCATTCATGACATGGAACTGGAGAACAGCTACGGCAAGCCGATCGACCTGACCGATGGCGGCGCGCTGTTCGAGGACGCATTCCTCTCCGTCTGGCGCGGCGACGTCGACAATGACGGCTATAACGGCCTCGCCCAGACCGCCGGCCTGTGGTCTGGCGAGATCACCATCCTGCGCGCCTATGGCCGCTATCTGCAACAGGTGGGCATTCCGCAAAGCCAGGATTTCATCGCCGCTGCGCTCAACCGCTATCCCGACATCGCGCGCGGCCTGCATGCGCTGTTCATCGCCCGGCTTGGCCCAACGGCCGAGACAGAAGGCGTGGTGGCGGCAAAGCACCTCAAGGCCAAGATCAAGGATGCGCTGGAAGACGTTCCCAACATCGACGACGACACCATCATTCGGCGCTATCTCAATCTGATCGAAGCCTCGCTGCGCACCAATCATTTCGTTGCCGATACGAAAGAAAAGGGCCAGTCGCTGGCGATCAAGCTCGATTCGCACGCGGTCGAGGGCTTGCCGGCGCCGCGACCGTGGCGGGAGATCTTCGTCTACGGTTCCGAGGTCGAAGGTCTGCATCTGCGCTTCGGTCCGGTGGCGCGCGGCGGTCTGCGCTGGTCGGACCGCGCCCAGGACTATCGCACCGAGGTGCTTGGCCTGGTCAAGGCACAGCAGGTCAAGAATGCCGTCATCGTGCCGGTCGGCGCCAAGGGCGGCTTCTATCCCAAGAAGCTGCCGATGAGCGCCGGCCGCGACGCCATCTTTGCGGCCGGCACCTCGGCCTACAAGAACTTCGTCTCCAGCCTGCTGTCGATCACCGACAATATCGGCCTCGACGGTGTCATCCCGCCGGCCGGCGTCATCAGACGCGACCCGGACGATCCGTATTTCGTCGTTGCCGCCGACAAGGGCACGGCGACCTTCTCCGACACCGCCAACGCGATCTCGGAGAAGCACGGCTTCTGGCTCGACGACGCCTTCGCCAGCGGCGGCTCGGCCGGCTACGACCACAAGAAGATGGGCATCACCGCCAAGGGCGCCTGGGAAGCGGTCAAGCGGCATTTCCGCGAGATCAACCGCGATATCCAGACCTCGTCCTTCACCGTCGTCGGGGTCGGCGACATGTCGGGCGACGTGTTCGGCAACGGCATGCTTTTGTCGCCGAAAACCCGGCTGATCGCCGCCTTCGACCATCGCGACATCTTCATCGACCCCGATCCCGATATGGCAGCCTCGATGGCCGAGCGCGAGCGCATGTTCGCGCTGCCGCGTTCGAGCTGGCAGGACTATGACAAGACGAAACTGTCGGAAGGCGGCATCATCGTCTCGCGCAACCAGAAATCGATCACCTTGCCGGCGGCGGCGGCGGCGGCGATCGGCCTGACCAAGACCATTGCCACGCCGGTCGAGATCATGACCGCCATCCTCAAGGCCCCTGTCGATCTCCTGTGGTTCGGCGGCATCGGCACGTATTTGCGGGCATCGACCGAAACCAATGCCGAAGTCGGCGATCGCGCCAACGATGCCATTCGCATCACCGCGCTCGACGTGCGCGCCAAAGTGATCGGCGAGGGCGCCAATCTCGGCGTCACGCAGCGGGCGCGCATCGAGTTCGGCCTAAATGGCGGCCGCTGCAATTCCGACGCCATCGACAATTCGGGCGGCGTCAACTGTTCCGACGTCGAGGTCAACATCAAGATCGCGCTGGCGTCCGCCATGCGCAAGGGGTCGTTGACGCGCCCGGCACGCAACAAGCTGCTGGCCGAGATGACCGACGAGGTCGGCTCGCTGGTGCTGTCCAACAACTACCAGCAGACGCTGGCGCTTTCGATCGCCCGCAAGCGCGGCCTCGCCGACATCGCGCATCAGAGCCGTTTCATGACGGCGCTGGAGGCGCGTGGCCTGCTCGACCGCGCTGTGGAGACGCTGCCGTCGCCGTCAGCGCTCGCCGAGCGCGAAGCACGTGGCGAACCGCTGACCAGGGCCGAACTTGGCGTGCTGCTCGCCTATGCCAAGATCGTGCTGTTTTCCGACATCGTCGCCAGCGACGTGCCTGATGACGCGCATTTCGATCGCGACCTGATGGGCTACTTCCCGGACCGGATGGCGAAGAAATACGCCACTGAGATCCATGGCCACCGGCTGCGCCGCGAGATCATCACGCGCGTCGTCGCCAACGATCTGGTCAATCGCGGCGGCCCATCCTTCGTCAACCGGCTGCAGGAAGCCACGGGGCGCACCGCCGCCGATGTCGTGCGCACTTTCGCCGTGGTGCGCGACGGTTTTGCGCTGCCGGGGCTCTATCGCGAGATCGACGCGCTCGACAACCAGATCGACGGCCAGGTGCAGCTCGATCTCTATCAGATGGTTAGCCGGCTGATCTACGTGACCAGCGGCTGGTATCTGAAGAACGATGCCGGCACGGCACCGCTTGGCCAGCGCATCGCCGCGCTGCAGGACGCACGCAAGGCGCTGGAACCCAAGCTTGTTTCGCTGCTGCCGGCTTTCTCGCGCGAGCGCATCGAGGAGAAGCGGCACGGGCTGTTCAAGAGCGGCGCGCCGGAAGGGCTGGCCGGGCAACTGGCGCTCAGCGAGGTGGCGGAACTTATCCCCGACATCGCGCTGACGGCGCGCACCGCCGGCGCCGATATCGTCGCCGCGGCCAAGGCGTTCTTCGCCGTCAGCGATGCCTTCCGCATCCCGCGTGTCGAGGACGCCGCACGCTCGATCACGCCTTCGGACTACTATGATCAACTGGCGCTGTCGCGCGCCACCGACACGATCGGCGCGGCACGGCGCGGCATCGCGGTGGCGGCACTCACCGGCCACGCCAAGACGGCCGATCCGGTGGTTGCCTGGCTGGACGCCGGCGGCGAGCGGGTGGCGCGCATCCGCGAGCGGCTGCAGGCACTGACCGAGGGCGGCGACATCACCGTGTCGCGGCTGTCGGTGGCGTCGGGGCTGATGAGCGATCTGACGGGGATGTGAACCGCCGACGATCACCACACGCATCACCGGATGCGTGTGGCTCTTTTCGAATGCCATCCGCTTCGAAACCTGCGTTCAAAAAGCTCACCAGGAATGTTTGAGCGTGCCGACGATTTTCAGCCGGTCGCCGTAAAATTCGGTTCCGTAATAGCTGGTTGTCAAATACTTCCGGTCGAACAGGTTCGTTGCGTTCAGGGCCAACGTCACGTCCTTGGTCATCTTGTAGCTGATCGCCGCATCCACCAGTGCGTAGCCGCCAATCGAAGTCGTGTTCGCGTCATCCCCGTAGGTTTGCCCGATATAGCGCACGCCACCGCCGATGGTCAGGTCGCCACGCCGTCCTTCCTTGGGAAGCGTATAATCAACCCAGGCCGACGCCAGGTGGCGAGGAACACGCTGCGGCCGATTGCCGGCATTACCGCCAATGCCGTCTTCCAGGATCTCGGCATCCCAGTAGGAATAGGCAAGCGTCAGGTTCAGGTTTTCCGCGATGGCAGCCTTGCCCTCGAGTTCGATGCCGCGGACGCCGACCTTGCCGATCTGCTGCTGGACAACAGGCGTGACATAGGTTGGAACATTGGTTTGGGTAAGGTCGAAGACCGCGGCCGTGAACAGGCCGTCGAAGCCGTCGGGCTTGTACTTGATGCCTGCCTCATACTGCTTGCCCTCTTGAGGCTTCAGCGAACCCGAGACCGCATATCCGTTGGCGCTTGGCGCCACGAGCGGCTGGAAGCTTTCCGAATAGTTGGCGTAGACCGCGAGATTCGGGGTGAATTTGTAGGTCAGGCCGGCGCGCTTGGTGAAGGCGGATGCCGTGTCGTCGTCCTGCGTTCCCGAGTCGAGATAGTCCGCCGTCGTATGCACGCGGTCCCAGCGCCCGCCCAGGGTGACGATCCAGCGGTCGTCAAACGTCAATTGCTCCTGGGCATAGACACCGACCGCCTGTTGCTTGACCCGCCAGTTCACGTAGGGGCCGAGATTGATGCAGGACAGACCGCAATAGGTCGGATTGTTGATGTCGATGGGACCGGCGGTACCGAAGAGGATGTTTTCGCGGGTGTTGTCATTGGCGTAGTCGACGCCGACAAGCGTCTTGCTGTCGATCCCGTGCCAGCCCGTATCGTATTGCAACTGATTGTCGAAGGCATAGCGGTTGGACACGCCATCGACGGAAAATGCCGTGCGATCCGCCGTGGGGTCAAGCGACGCGCCGTAGACCTCGGCGTAGTCGAGGCTCAAATGCGTGTAGCGGGCATTGGAGCGGAAGGTGAGGTTCTCGTTGAACTCGTGCTCGAACTGGTAGCCGATATCGACCTGCTCCGTGTTGAAGCGGTTGAAATCCGGCTCGCCCAGGAATGTGCCGACGTCGATATTGCCGCCAGCCGGGGTGCCGCGTGCTCCTGTCCCGTCTCGCTTGTAATAGTCAGTCAGGATGGTGAGCGACGTTCCTTCCTCGGGCTTGATAGTCAACGCGGGCGCGATGTAAAGCCGATCGTCGTTGGAATAGTCCCATCCTTGATCGCCATCCTTGGCCAGCCCGGTGAGCCGATAGGTCCACACGCCATCGGGGTCGATCGGTCCGCCAAAATCAACGCCAACCTCCTTGGTACCGTCGCCATAGGACGTGTAAATCTCCCCCTGCTTCTGGTCCAGCGGCCGCTTGGTGATGGCATTGACCAGTCCGCCAGGGCCGTTGAGACCAAAAAGCGTCGATGTCGATCCCTTCAGGACCTCCACGCGCTGAAGTCCGTAAGGCTCGAGACGGCTGGCCGTGAACCAAGCGGGGATGCGCGCCGTGAGGCCATCGCGATAAGTACCGAGCGATGTCTGGTCGAAACCGCGGATACGAATATAGTCGTATCGGTCATCGTTGCCGAACTCGTCGGTGAGGACGCTGGATGTGTAGGCCACGGCCTGCTGGAGGCTTTCGACATGGCGTGCCTCCAGTTCCTTCTGGGTTACAACTGAAACCGAGGCGGGAACGTCGACGATGGGCGTATCGGTCTTGGTGCCGGTCGCCGTATCCTCGGCGACGATCGTTTGATCGGGCCCGACAACGCGGTCCGACTTGCCGGTAACGACGATCGTTTCCAGTTGAGTTGCATCGTCCGGCGAAACCTCCTGGGCCCGGCCGGCCCCCATCGCTCCAAAAGATGCCGCTATCAAGGCACTGCTCGCAATCAATCGCCTTGCCTGAGTGCGCAACAATGCCTGTCGACCAATCGTCATCTCTTATTCCTGTCAGACCAATATCGAGCCGTTCGACCGGTGACTTTCCGGCCCTACGCGAGCGCAATTAGTCAAACCGGATAAAAAGAGTCAACTTAATAATCAAGAAATTCGCGACGGCGGCAATCGCTGCGAAGCAGGGGGTGGAGGACGGTGCCGGACCTTCGGTCCGACTTCCCTCACGAGAAAAAATAAGGGCTTGGCCCGCGCCGCGGACGAAAGCCAATTGCTGGGTTTTCCAACAATGAACCCCGGGCAGGGGCAAGGGACGGCACCAAGCTTCGTTCATTGCATGAGCGCATGAAACATGCAGACATGGCGCCCGACACGGAACCGGTGCCGGGGGATCATCATGACGGTAGAGACAGTGCAGCGTGCGTCCGGGCGCGGCATCTGGGGATGGATGTTGTTCGACTGGGCGGCGCAGCCGTTCTTCACCGTCGTCACCACCTTCATCTTCGGGCCTTATTTCGTGTCGCGGATGGCGAGCGATCCGGAAACCGGGCAAGCGGCCTGGGGCTACGGCATTGCCGCGGCCGGCCTTGTCATTGCAGTGCTGTCGCCCATCCTCGGCTCGATCGCCGACCAGACCGGACCGCGCAAGCCTTGGATCGCATTCTTTGCCGCGGTCAAGATCACCTGCCTTTGCCTGCTTTGGTTCGCGGCCCCCGGTTCGAACCTTTTCCTGGTCGTGTTCTTCTTCTCCCTGGCGTCGGTCGCGGCGGAGTTTTCGACGGTGTTCAACGACTCGATGATGCCGCGCCTGGTGCCGAAGAGCGAGATCGGCAGGATCTCCAACATGGCCTGGGGCCTTGGCTATCTCGGCGGCATGATCGCGCTGATCTTCGTCGTCGCCTGCCTGGCCGGTTCGCCGGAGACCGGCAAGACGATCATCGGCATCGACCCGCTGTTCGGGCTCGACCCGAAGCTCGGCGAGGACGCGCGCGCAACCGGGCCTTTGTCAGCCGGCTGGTACTTCCTGTTCATCCTGCCGATGTTCTTTTTCACCCCCGACGCCATCAAGGGCCTGCCGATCGGTCCGGCTGTCCGAGAGGGGTTGGCGGAGCTGAAAGTGACATTGGGCGAGGTGCGTAAGCGCAGCGGTATCTTCCGCTTCCTGGTCGCCCGCATGATCTATCAGGACGGCGTCAACGCGTTGCTGGCGTTGGGCGGCACTTTCGCCGCTGCGATGTTCCACTGGTCGATCACCGAGATCGGTATTTTCGGCATCATTCTCAACGTCGTCGCCATCTTCGGCTGCCTGGTCGCAGCCCGTCTCGACACGGCGCTTGGCTCAAAAACCATCGTCATGATCTCGCTGGTCCTGCTCAGCATCGCCACGATCGGCATCGTCTCGACTGGGCCGGGCTATACGTTGTTCGGCCTCTGGATGATGCCTGGACCGGACAGCGGCGGCCTGTTCGGCACGGCAGCGGAAAAGGCCTACATCTTCTTCGGCCTGTTGATCGGCGTGGCTTTCGGGCCGGTGCAGGCGTCGTCGCGATCCTATATGGCGCGCAGCGTCACGGCGGCAGAATCCGGCCGCTATTTCGGCATTTATGCGCTGGCCGGGCGGGCGACCGGTTTCCTGGCGCCGTTCATGGTCGCGTCGGTCACCCTGGCCAGCGGCTCGGCGCGGCTCGGCATGGCGGTGATCGTGCTGTTCCTGGGCATCGGCATGGCGATCCTGGTCAAGACGCCCTATCCGGCGGACCGGCCAAGCGAATAGCTGCAGCGTTCTTCCATCTCCCGGGCGATTATATATTTAACAGACCTATTCCGCAGGGGTATTTTTTGGGAACGTTAGAGCCCCGTTCCGAGAATAAGTCATGTCCGCCCCGTCCCTACTTCCACGATGAAGCCGCCGCCTTCGAGGAAGCCTTTGACCGCGTCTTGAAGAAGGTGGTGAAGGCCACGCCGACGAAAGAAGACAAGCCAAAGAAATCTTAGTGACCGGTCACTGTCTCACGAGCAGGTTGAGTAATCGATTGCCAAAGGTCCACAAGTCGGTAGGCGGCTTCCAATGACGCGACTTTGGCAAGCACAGACAATCCAGCAGATGGTTGTCGATCGTCGTGTTCGCAAATGAAGTATCCACGGTCGCTGGGGAAAAACTCGGCGCCGACTTCTAGGTACGTCTTCTTTGATATAGATGAGATGCACAGACTCCTATGTTCATCGATTCGAGTCGCAACGAAGAAGTCATCGTCCATGGCAAGCTCCCATATAAAATATCATGCCGAGTCTCGCATCTCAGCAAATGAATTAGCGCGATTTATGGTGAGTGGCGACACGGGCCGAATGGGAATTATTAAGCGCGCGAAAGAGAAGAGAGGCGCGGTAGCCCTTCGATACTCTGACGTGAGAGCGGCTATTGCCGCTTCTATGTGTGACCCTATCAAGGGGAAGCAGATTTTGGCTGCGGCCTTCGGCTCTTTTGAACAGAAGGCCTCCGATGCCTCATTGTCTGCATGGAGTCGGGAGGACGCATCCAAGTCGTTGGACGTTATGGAATCCTTCGGCAAAATGGTGAATTTGCTAAAGGGATTCGATTTCGTTCCGTCTCCGCCGAAACAACCAATGCTGGCTATTGGTGGTGTGGGCGTTTCGGTAAATTGCGATGTTCTCATTCACTGTCCAGTGAAAGGCGTTGAGTGCATTGGCGCTGCGCTTTTTCGTCTCACGAAGCCGGACGAGGACGAAACAGATAAGGCAAAATCGAAGCGGGACCAGATGGGACGCTTTGTTGCCACCCTTGTACTGATGCAAGTTGGTGCGAACCTTGCGGGCAATCGGCAGCCCTTATTCGATCTTTGTTGGTCGGTAGACGTGCAGACCGGGGAAATTCACAAGGCGCCGAAGAACACCAAGGCGATGATCGGCAACATGGAGAACGCTTGTCAGTTCATCGCCGCCATGTGGGATAAGGTTTGATTGGCCATTCCCCTACGGCTGGGTAGCGCTGTCGAATGATGCGAGCGCGGCACCGAAGGCTCGTATCGCATAAGCTGGATTTGCGAGGACCATAGCCTTAGCTACGTCTTCAAATGACATTTGGGAAATTTCCACACGCCACGTCGTACCTCGATAGAGGCCGCCTGTCGAAAAGGCGATATCAACCGTGCCGCCCTGATAGCCCCTTACAACGCCGTCAACAGACCCGGAGCCGACTCCAGAATAAGCGCCATTGCGGCGACATTTGATTACCATCCCCGGTCCCTCCGTGCGCAAGGTATGACCGCTTCCAAGTTTTCGAAAGTACCTTGGGTTATCCTTTTTTCGCGTCAGCCTTTTGGCCGGCAAACCGGCCTTCGTAGCCCTTTGTGGGGGTGCCAAGCGTCTGCTCAAAAATCAACTGGCAAATCTTCATTCCAATGCGCAACCGCACCGGAAGCTTGTTGTGATTCACCATCTCAAGTCTAATCTGACCGGCGAAGCCAGCATGTATGGTCGGGGCTGTCAGGTGGATGCCGATCCCCAATCTGGCCAGCGAACTCTTTCCTTCCACTCTCGCTGCAATCCGAGAATGAATTTTCAGCTCAACAACCTCACGAGTCCAAGCTAGGACCATCTGGCCAGGTTTAAATTCGTAGCCAGCTTCGGGATCAATCTTGATCGGGCTGGTTGTTTCGACCATCACCTCTTCGTGATTATAGCCCTTCTCCGAAGGGTCGATGCAAATACCTAAGCCTATCTTTGGGTCTTTAAAAACGGTAAGTAGGTCACCGAGCGTAAGGTCAAGACTGGTTGAGCTGTAATATGATAGATCGGGGACGGGCTCTATTCGTATCGCCTCTGTGCTGATTGCGATTTGAATCTCTCTGTCGGTAAGTATCATTGCCCGCCCCCCCCCCCCATTTTTGTTAGGTTATTCTACGACTAACCCCTGCGGAACCCACACCCGCCATGAACCATTGATAGTTTCACGCGGCAATTCAACTAGGAGGTTTGAGTCCTCCCGATCAACCGGCCAGCCAATGTCTAAACTATCGCCACTTAACGAACGATGATGCACCACCAAACGTTCAGTTCCTGTGGTTGTGTCGAGCGACACAACTACCTCACCCGGATGGTTTCCTTCGCCAATCTGCTTGATCTTTAGTTTCATCAATAACCCTCCAGTGCTGCTTTAGTTCTTTTCCACAAGATCGAATCACCATTGATTCGGATATGGTCTCGACACGTTTTCGTCACATTCTCCGTGAGAGTGCTTTCTGAGTCACAGAGAACGGAACGTGAACACTCTGGCCTAATTAAGTCAGGTAGGCGAATCACAACGTGTTTCAAGTGTCGCCTAGACGGGGTTAACGCCCCGTGTCGTGGGTCTTCTCCTGCAAGGGGAGAAGGAAGAACGCTCAATGCCTGAAATGCCGCACGCCCGTAAACACCATGGCGATGCGGTGCTCGTCGGCGGCGGCGATGACGTCCTTGTCGTTCATCGAGCCGCCCGGCTGGATGACGGCGGTGGCGCCTGCGGCAATCGCCGACAGCAACCCATCGGCGAAGGGGAAAAAGGCGTCGGAGGCGACGACCGAGCCCTTGGTCAGCGGTTCGGCAAGGCCGGCGGCCTCGGCCGCGTCGAGCGCCTTGCGGGCGGCGATGCGTGAGGAATCGACCCGGCTCATCTGGCCGGCGCCGATGCCGACGGTAGCGCCGTCCTTGACGTAGACGATGGCGTTCGACTTGACATGCTTGGCGATGCGGAAAGCGAATTTGAGGTCGGCCATTTCGGCCGCTGTCGGCGCGCGCTTCGTCACCACCTTCAGCTCGAGGTCGTCGACCACGGCATTGTCCCGGCCCTGGATGAGCAAGCCCCCGGCGACGGATTTGACCGTTGTGCCAGGCGTGCGCGGATCCGGCAGGCCGCCGGTGACCAGCAGGCGCAGGTTCTTCTTTGCCGCAACGATTGCCGCGGCCTCGCCGGTCGCGCCGGGTGCGATGATCACTTCGGTGAAGGTCTTGACGATCTCTTCCGCCGCCTCGGCGTCGAGGGTGCGGTTGACGGCGATGATGCCGCCGAAGGCCGAGACCGGGTCGCAGGCCAGCGCCTTGGCGTAGGCGGCTTTCAGCGAGGCGCCTTCGGCAACGCCGCACGGATTGGCGTGCTTGATGATGGCGACGGCGGCGGAAAGATCGGGGTCGAACTCGCCGACCAATTCGAAGGCGGCGTCGGTGTCGTTAATGTTGTTGTAGGATAGCTGCTTGCCCTGCAGCTGGCGTGCCGTGGCGACGCCCGGGCGCTTGTCGCCGTTGACATAGAAGCCGGCGCTCTGATGCGGGTTCTCGCCATAGCGCATCACCTCGACCAGCCTGCCGCCAAAGGCGCGCCATGTCGGATGTTCGATCTCGAGCGCCTCGGCGAACCAGCCGGAGATCGCCGCGTCATAGCTGGCGGTGCGGGCAAAGGCCTTGGCCGCCAGCTTCTTGCGGAAATCCAGCGACAGCGAGCCGATGTTCATCTCCAGCGCATTCAGCACCGAAGCGTAATCGCCGGGATCGGTGACGATGGCGACATAGGCGTGGTTCTTGGCCGAGGCGCGGATCATCGCCGGGCCGCCAATGTCGATGTTTTCGACGATCGACGCGTAGTCGGCGCCGGAGCGGCGGACCTCCTCGAACGGATAGAGATTGGAGACGACGAGATCGATCGGCTCGATGCCGTATTTGCGCATTGCCGCGGAATGCTCCGGATCGTCGCGCACGCCAAGCAGCGCGCCATGCACGCCGGGATGCAAGGTCTTGACGCGGCCGTCCATGATCTCGGGGAAACCGGTGAGCTCGGAGACGTCGCGCACCGCCAGGCCCGCCTCGGTGATCGCCTTTGCCGTGCCGCCGGTCGAGACCAGTTCGACACCGGCCGCTGTCAGCGCTTTGGCGAAATCGATAAGGCCCGTCTTGTCGAAAACGGAGAGCAGGGCGCGACGCACGGGAACAAGGTCTGGTGCGGGAATGTTCTTGGCGGCGACGGCCATGGGCTGGCGGCCTTTCACGACTGGTGTGGTGGATGCCCGCGCCCGTAGCACATGCCGCCCGGAAATCAAACCGGCGGTCAGGTTGGGGCAAGGCAACGAATCCGTGTTAACGGGTTTCTTCGGAGACTTCGCAGGCGCGTTGGCTGACGGAGCACCAACGAAAAAACCCGCCTATGCGGCGGGCCACTGGCGCAAATCAGCACCATAGGCAAAAATGTACCATAGCTGAGGGCACGGAGTCAAGAAAAAATTCCTATCGTGGGAAAGCTGCCGGCACTAAAGCTGCCGATGCCCCAAACTGGTTGTCGTCAGGCCTTTTGTTAACCTGAGTTCGAAGCCCTGTCAGGAGGGTCAGTTGTTTTCCGGGTAGCCGGCGATGCTGGTGCGGGTCAGCTGCCAGTGGACTTCGGCGATTTCCGAAGCCTTGAAGGCAAGCACGATCTGGCGGCTGCGGCGCGGGCCGCCAAGGCCGGCGAAATAGATCGATTCCTCGACCTCCGGCACCACTTCGGCTGCTGTGAACACCCAGGTGTCGGCCTGATCGGCGGCCAGCACCAGGCGGTCATGCTCGTCCTGCAAAAGGTTGACGTCGGGATGAACGTGAAAGCGGACGGTGACGAAGTCGCGCCCATTGTTGCGGATCGCCGTATTGCCGGGGCGCTGGAAGCGGTCGCGGCCAGCCAGCACATTGCCGTTCGACGACAGTTTCAGCTCGCGCTCATGCAGGAAGCCGAAGCGCGGGACATAGCCGTCATGGCGGGCGATGAAGCCCTGAACGCCCTTCTGGTCGGTGCGCTTGCACTGCACATGCTGCGGGCCGCCGATCAGCGGCGAACCGAGCAGGTCGTTGACGCGCAACGAATGGCTGAAGCGCGCCGACGAGGTGTCGTTGATGGTGGCGGTCGAGTGCGCGGCGGTGGCGCGCGCCAGCGGCCGGAATTCAGCCGCGCCATAGGTGTCAATGCCGGCATTGACGATGTAGTGCTGGCGGCCGGACGACAGTTCGAAGGCGAGGCAGCTGGCGTGTGCGGCGTTGGACACATCGATCGGCGGCGGCGGGCCGGTGTCGGCGATGACCGTGGTGCCGCCCATCGACAGGCGCTCATAGCCGGAATGCGGCGCATGCAGCAGCGGCGCGCCAGCGGTGTCGTCGTGGCGCAGAATGGTGGCGATGCGGTCGTGGATGGTGGCGCCCATGCCGTTGAAGCGGGCGAGGCTGCCATCCTGATGGCGGAAGAAGCGCAGCGCCGGCAGCATGCGGTCGATGGCGCCGATCAGCGCCTGCGGCGGCGTTTCCGCCTGGTTGGCATAAGTCTGGCGCAGCGGCAGAAGGTCGGCGAGGATTTCCAGGACGACCATCGGATTGCGCGAAATGTGCCCGCCATCTGCGAGGATCTGGCGGTCGAGTTCCTCGGCAAGATTGCGGGTCGCGCCCCGCAGGGCCGATGCCGGCGCCGGCAGGGACAAGGCAGCGAAGGCGAGCGCGATGCGGGCCCGCAGCCTGTCCTTGCCGTCGGGCATTTCGCGCGCCATCGACCTGAGGTAGCGGATTTGGATGGCAACCGATTTCAGGAAGGCGCGGTAGAAAGGGAACTCGGCGCCCTGCAATACGACCGAGGAGTGCTGCAACCAGGCGATGATGCGCTTGGCCGTCGTGCCCGGCTCCCAGGCGATGCCGGAAATATGGCTGCCATGCATGGTGATCCAGTCGGAGACCAGGGCGCGGGCATTGGCGGCGGCAAGCTCGGTGCCGGCGGCGCGCATATGGCGCAGCCAGCGAAAGCCGTGCAGCGTCTTCTGCCAGCCGTGATTGGGCACGTTGATCTGGAAAGGCGACTTGCCGCCGGTCTCGACGAGATGCCCCGACAGGGGATAACGGCCGTAATAGATCTCGAGTGCGATCTGCGGGTCGGCGAGGCGCAGGTCCGGCGGTGCGATCAGCACACGTTCCGGCGTGCGGCCGGAATAGCGCCAGCGATAGACAGGCCCGGCGCGCAGGCGCCGGCGCGTTTTGCGCCAGAACTCCTTCGCGACAAGCGTCCATAGACGCGTCGTGCTGCTGGCAGCAAGTGCCAAAACCCCTCCTGATCGTCCTCTACCCCGGCGCCGAGTCTACATGATTGCACGATTCGTGCGAAGGCGAATTCCACGAGCCCACGCCGGTTCACCTGGTTTTGCCCCCGATCCTGCCTAAAAAGTCAGTAGATCCGGCAGTTCAATCCCTAGCCGGCTCGCCGCATGCGAGCGGCGAAGAAGCCGTCGAGGCCCGAGCGCTCCGGCGCGCCGAGGTCCAGGTCGGCGGGCGTGGTGCGCAACGTGCCCTGCGGCGTCAGGAACGGATCGATGCCGGCGATCTCGCCTTGCCGCAACGGATCGTTGGTGATTTCAGGCGTGCCGGCCAGAAAGGCGCGATAGAGATCCTCGCCCTCGAGCGGGTCGAGCGAACAGTTGGAAAAGACGATCGTGCCGCCGGGCTTCACCAGGGTGACGGCGCGGGCGAGCAGCCTGCGTTGCAGGTCGGCCAGTTTTTCGACATCGGCCGAAGTCTTGGTCCATGGCACGTCGGGATGCCGCCGCACCGTGCCGGTCGACGAGCAGGGCGCGTCGAGGAGGATCGCGTCGAAGAGTTCTTCCGGCTCATATTTGAGCAGGTCGGCCTGGACGATTTCGGCCGACAGGCCGAGACGGTCGAGATTCTGCGTCAGCCGCACGAGCCGGTTTTTTGACGTGTCGACGGCGGTGACCTTCGCGCCGGCAACGATCAGCTGCGCGGTCTTGCCGCCGGGCGCGGCGCAGAGATCGGCAACCCGCAATCCCGTGACATCGCCGAACAGCCGGGCGGGCAGGCTGGCCGCGGCGTCCTGGACCCACCAGGCGCCCTCGGCAAAGCCAGGCAATTCAGTGACAGCACCGACAAGATTCTCGACTCGCACCGTGCCTGTCTGCAGGACGATGCCGCCGAGCTTTTCGGCCCAGAGACCGGGATCGGCCTTGACCGAGAAGTCGACCGGCGCCTCAACGCGATGTGCTTCGAGGATCTGTCTGGCCTTCTCGTTGCCGTAGGTGGTCTTCAGCCTGTCGGAAAACCATTTGGGCGCCTCGTCGGTGGCGGCAAGGGCGGCAGGCAATTCCGTTTCCTTGGCCCGTGCCAACGTGCGCAGAACGCCATTGACGAGGCCGGAGAAGCGCACCGTGCGCGGATCGGACTTGGCATGGGTCACCGCAATGTCGACGGCGGCGCTGTCGGGAATATCGAGGAACAGGATCTGTGCTGCGGCCACATGCAATATGTGCGACAAAGCGGTGGCATTGGGCGGCAGCGGTTTTTCCAGGCGCCTCGCCAGCAGCCCTGATATGGTCATGCGATAGCGTAGCGCGGTGACCAGGATGGCGCGGACCAGGCCGCGATCGCGCAAGTCGAGCGCCTTGTATTGCGGGTGGCCGTTCTCGTGATCGGTCAGCCCATCAAGCGGCGTCCTGGCGTCGATGACGGCGGCAAGCAGGCGCGCCGCCGCCTTGCGGGCGGCGAGGCCGGCAACGAAGTCGCCGCCGTCCCTGTGTTCCTGATCACTTGAAACAGTGCGTCGTGGTCCTCTGTCCGCCACGCTCACGACCACCGGCCCTTGGGCCCGGTCGGATTGCGACCCCACGGGTTGGACTTCGGCTGGGCGGGCTCCGCCGACTGCTCGGGCCGCGCTGCCTGATCCCATGGGCCGGATGGCCGTAGTTCGTCCGCCTGGCGTGGCGTTGGGGCCTGGCGCTGGGCGGCCTGGGTTTGGCTGCCGGCCATGTCGCGCGCCATCGCTTGCAAGGCTGCGATGCGGTTCTCAGTGGCGGGGTGGGTGGAGAACAGGCTGTCCATGCGCTCGCCGTGAAGAGGATTGATGATGAAGAGATGCCCGGTCGCGGGATTTCGCTCGGCATCGGGGTTGCGGATGCGTTCGGCGCCGCGGGCGATCTTGTCAAGCGCCGATGCCAGCCAGAGCGGGTGTCCACAGATTTCGGCGCCACGCCGGTCGGCCTCGTATTCGCGGGTCCGGCTGACCGCCATCTGCACGACCATCGCTGCAAACGGAGCCACGATCATCGCAACCAGCACGCCGACAAAGCCGAACGGGTTGTTGTCGCGGTTGCCGCTGAAAAAGAAGGCAAAATTGCCGAGCATTGAAATGGCGCCGGCAAAGGTGGCGACGATCGTCATGGTGAGCGTGTCGCGATGCTGCACATGGGCGAGCTCGTGCGCCATGACCGCCGCGACCTCTTCAGGCGTCAGCGCCTGCAACAGGCCGGTGGAGGCAGCCACCGCCGCATTCTGCGGATTGCGGCCGGTGGCAAAGGCGTTCGGCTGCGGGTTGTCGATCAGATAGGTCTTCGGCATCGGCAGGCCGGCCTGTTTGGCCATTGCCTGGACGATGGCGTAATATTCGGGCGCGTTCCTTTCATCGACCTCGACGGCACGGTTCATCGACAGCACCATCTTGTCGGCATTCCAGTAGCTGAACAGGTTGGTGCCGGCGGCGATCAGCAGCGCGATCATCATGCCGCCGGTTCCGCCGATCAAAAAGCCGACGCCCATGAACAGCGCGGTCATCGCGGCAAGAAGCATGGCGGTGCGGATGGTGTTCATCGTCTGCTCCTGTCCGGGGGATAGCGAAAAGGGGTCGATCGTCGTGGGTTCATGGCTATATGATGGGAAACGCCAGTTCCTGTTTCAATTGACTGGACTCAATCTGCTGACTGGACTCAATCTGCCGAGATTATCGCATGACCGACGAAATCAGTAAAACAGGCTCCGCTCCTGCCGAAGCGGCATCGCAAAGAGAGCTAGCGCCGGCCGCACGCCGTGCGTTGGCCGAGGCCGCAGCGCGGCGGGAACACTACCGCGAAAAGGAGGCCGCGCTGCCGAAGGAGATCGGCGGCCGCGGCGGCAAGGAGCCAGGGCGCTACGGCGACTGGGAAGTAAAGGGCCTGACCAGCGACTTCTAGATGCCTCCCTACGCAGCGTTGCGCTGCGGCTCGAGCGCGATCCAGCCACGCTCGTCGACCGTGATGCCGACCATGTCGTAGCCTGCGATCGCGGCATGTTGCGTTGGCAAGGGGTGCTTGTGCGTGGCGCTGATGACCATGACCGCCGCGCCCGCCGCTTCGGCTGCCGCGATGCCAGCTGGAGCATCCTCGAAGACGAGGCAATCGCGCGCGTCGAAGCCGAGCCGTTCCGCGCCAAGCCGGAAGCAATCGGGCGCCGGCTTGCCGCGGGAGACATCTTCCGCCGCGACGATGACGCCCGGGACGGGGATGCCGGCGGCCTTCATGCGCAACAGCGCCAGCTCGCGCGGGGCGGAGGTGACGATTGCCCAGCGTTCGGGCGGCAGCGAATTGAGAAATGCCACGGCGCCGGCGATCTGGAGAATGCCATCGAGATCGGCCGCCTCGGCCTTCAGCAGCAGATCAGCCTCGTATGCCGGGTCGACGCCCGGCAGTGCCAGGCCGGTGATGGTCTCGATCGCGCGCACGCCATGGATCGTCGGCAGGAAGGCGGCGACGTCGAGGCCTTGGCGACGTGCCCAATCGCTCCACACCCGTTCCGCCGAGGCGATGGAATTGATGAGCGTGCCGTCCATGTCGAAGAGGAAGGCCGCGAAGTTTCTGCCTGAATACATGATTTTCCTTGAGTTCGGGGAGCGCTGGTGGGGTTGCCGAACCTAACCCCTCGACCGCGGCAGGGGAAGACACGGGGTGGGCTTTTCGATCGGCCCAGGGAACCGCGGTATCCTCAGGGCGTTTGGGAAGGACTGCTTCTCACAACAACGATCGAAGGGGGACCAACGATGCTGATCCGGCTCGGCTACGAAATCGCCATCGAATGCGTAGCCGTCACGCCGGTGATTTCAGTGCTCGAGATCCATCGGGACAGGCAGGCCGACATCAAGCGGCAGACGCGGGTGCTGACCTCGCCCGCGGTGCCGACAAGGCTGTACCATGACCTGCATGGCAATGCCTGCCGGCGCTTCACAGCGCCCGCCGGTGGTTTTCGCATCCTGTATGACGCGGTCGTCGAGGACAGCGGCGAGACGGACGAGGTCAACACGCTGGCCAGGGAAGTGCCGGTGGCGGACCTGCCCGACGAAGTTCTCGGTTATCTCCTGGGCAGCCGCTATTGCGAGACGGATCATCTGAGCAGCCTGGCCTGGGAGCTCTTCGGCGACATCCCGTCCGGCTGGGCGCGCGTGCAGGCGATCGTCGATTATGTCCACAACCGGCTGTCGTTCGGCTATGGCTATGCGCGCTCGACCCGCACCGCGGCGCAGGCGCATGAGGAGCGCGTCGGGGTCTGCCGTGACTTCGCCCATCTGGCGATCACGCTTTGCCGCTGCATGAACATTCCGGCACGCTACGTGAACGGCTATCTCGGCGATATCGGCGTGCCAGCCGATCCGGCGCCGATGGACTTCTCGGCGTGGCTGGAAGTGTTCCTCGACGGCAAATGGTACACGTTCGATCCTCGCCACAACACGCCGAGAACCGGCCGTATCGTCATCGCCCGCGGCCGCGACGCCACCGACGTGCCGCTGCTGCACAGTTTCGGCCCCCACCGGCTCAGCCTGTTCAAGGTGTGGACCTACGAACAGGAAGGCAATCTGTTCAACCCGCCCTACCACGGCATCGACAGGACCGTCAGCGCACAGATGCTGGCGTAGTCGCGAGGCCTACCGTTGCAACTGCTCCAGGGTGGTCAGGAGGTTTTCTCCGGCCGCAACTTTCGGGACACATGGTCCGCTTCGGCACAGTGAGCTTGTGCCGCAACAGGACGCCGTCGACGGCGTCGCGGTGCCTCGGGCCAGATCATGGTAAGCGGCTGGTAAACGCCAGCGCCATGGTGCGTTCCCGTTTACCAGCCGTTCACCTTTGTTGATTCCAAAGTTTAACAAAAACAGTGACTTGCTACTGGAAAGCCAGCTCTCCGCCCAGCTAGGGCGTCATCCGGCGGGAATCCTGCATTGCCCTTTCCGCGGCGACGAGGCCGAGGCGAGTGGAGGCTGTAGGATGCGAAATTACGGGGGTCTTGTTCACGCGGTTGGCGGGTTCGCCAGGGATCGCGGTGGAAATTTCGCAGTCCTGTTCGGCCTTAGCGCCTCGGTCTTGGCGCTGGCCGTGGGCTTTTCGGTCAACGTATCGCAGCTCTACAATGCGAAAACGAGCCTTCAGGGCGTGGTCGACGCCGCGGTCACGTCGACGGCACGCGACCTGACGACCGGTGTCATCAAGGAAGCCGATGCCAACAAATCGGTGCAGGCCTTTCTCGACGCCAACAGCCAGGCAGGCATTCTGCAGGCCGACCAGATCGTACTCGACAAGCTGACTGTCAACAAGACCGCCAAGACGGTCCAGGCCGACGCCCATGTCGATGTCGCGCTGTACTTTCCGATTTTTGGCACGGGCGACATGAAACGCGTCGCCGCCTCCACGACGGCGCTCTATTCGGACAAGACCATCGAAGTGGCGATGATGCTCGATGTGACCGGATCGATGAGGAAGCGCGGCAAGGTCGACAAAATCGGCGATCTGAAAGCTGCTGCAAAAAACGCCGTCCGGACGATGCTGCAGAACCAGGATCCGAAGAACCCCCGCATCCGCGTCGCGATTGTGCCTTACGCATCAGGTGTGAACGCCGGCAAGCTGGCGGAAAACGTCTATGCCGAGAAGCAAGGGAGCTCTGAACTGCCACCCGTCGCCGGCAGTCCGCTTCTCGTCGCCAAGACGGGCAAAAATCTGCTGCCCTCCTTCAGCGAGTACATCTCCATCGTCGGCGCGGCGATGCCACATCCCGACAACTGCGCCACGGAGCGCAAGGACAAGAACGGCAACGCGGATATGAGCGCCGACGGCCCAGACACGGTTCGCACCGACAAGGAAGGCAAGAAATATTATGCCCTGGTCAATCGGGACGATCATCTCGGCGGGGACATGAACAGGTGCCCTGATGCGGAAGTGATCCCGCTGACCGCCGATTCCGATGCATTGCTTGAATCGATCGAGGACTTCCAGGCCGATGGCTACACGGCCGGCGCGATCGCCATTCAGTGGACCTACTATATGCTGTCGCCGCAATGGCGCACTGCGATCAGAAATGCCGGTCTCGGCAAAGGCGCCTCGGACGCCGATCCGAAGAAGATCGCCAAGGTCGCGATCCTGATGACCGATGGCCAATTCAATACCGCCTTCGCCGGTGCTGGGGACAGCTACAACAGCCAGGGCAACCTTGCGCGCGGCAACGCCGGAACGCTGTGCGGCAACATGAAAAATGACGGCATCGAGATTTTCACCATCGGCTTCGATCTGAACAACAAGGACATGTCGGCAACCGAGCGGGACCAGGCAAAGGCGGTGCTGAAGGACTGTTCATCGAAGGACGCCTCCGCCGCCAAGAGACATTTCTTCGAGGTGTCCACCGGAGCAGAATTGGATGCCGCCTTTCAGGAAATCATCCGCAACACCGAAAAGGTCGCATTGACCCAGTAGTCTAGTCCGCAAACGGAAAAGGCCGCCGCTTCTTTCGAAGCCGGCGGCCTTCCGTGTTTCCGTCCGTGGCGCGGCCCTATGGCGATGACCTATGAGGTCACCCGCCGCGCATTTCGCGCCTTAACGGGAAGACTGCTTCCCGAAAGTGCAATCCGCTGAGGCCACGTTCTGGAAAACGAAATCACTCGACATCGGATCACCTCCTTTCGATTTGTTGAACACATACTCATGATGGGGTGCGTTGCAGCAAAAGACAAGGCGCAGGTTTGAAAAAGTGGGAAGGTGCTTTTGGCACGACACTGGGTTGCGGGCTGTCGGCCGGGCAGGCAAGATCATGGCATAGAGCCGAGCCGGCAATCCGGGTCGGCCCCTGTGGGAGGGATGCATGGAGGCAGCCGAGAGAGCGGCGCGGATCGTGCGGACGGTTGTCGAGACGCTGAAACCGGGCTTTGCCGTCAGGCTGTGGACCGGGGAGCGGATCGGCCCCGCCACGGGTCCAGTGCTCACCATCAACGACCAGGACATCGTCTGGCAGGTGGTGAAGCGACCATCCCTGTCGACGCTGATCGAAATGTGGATTTCCAAGACGATCGATATCGAAGACGGGACGTTTTTCGACTTCTACGCCCTGCCGTCGCAAGGCAAGCTCAGAACCAAGCTCAAATCGCTGCCGAAAATGGCGATCCTGCGCGACCTGCCTTCCGTGCTTTTGGCACGCATGCAGATGACGGCGCGGACCGATCTGTCGGGGCGCAATCCCTATGTCAGCGGTTCGAGCCAGGAGGCGATCCAGCATCACTATGACATTTCGAACGCCTTCTACCGGCTCTTCCTTGACGAGCGCATGGTCTACAGTTGCGGCTACTTCAAGGATTTCGCCAACAGCATCGATCAAGCGCAGATCGACAAGCTCGACCATATCTGCCGCAAGCTCCGGCTGAAGCCTGGCGAACGACTGCTCGACATCGGCTGTGGCTGGGGAGCGATGCTCATCCATGCCGCGAAGAACTATGGCGTCATCGGCCACGGTGTCTCGCTGTCGCAGGCCCAGACCAATCTTGCCCGTGAACGCATCCGCGCCGAGGGTCTGGAGGACCGCATCACCATCGAGATCAAATCCTATGCCGAACTCACCGGCTCGTTCGACAAGATCTCGTCGATCGGCATGTTCGAGCATCTCGGGCTCGCCAACCACGCGACCTATTTCTCAACTGTCCACCGCCTGCTGAAGCCCGGCGGCATCTATCTGCATCACGCCATCACCAGGCGCAGCAAGGGCGACATGAAGAAGACCCTGCGCAAGGGGCCGGAGTTCAAGGCGCTGATCAAATACATTTTCCCCGGCGGCGAACTCGACACGATCGGCATGACAACAGGCAATCTCGAGGCGCACGGCTTCCTGGTCTACGACGTCGAGAATCTGCGCGAGCATTACGCCCGCACCTGTCGCCTGTGGGCCGAGCGCCTGCACGCGCGTTTCGACGAGGCTATCGCCGAGGTGGGCGAGGCCAGGGCGCGGCTATGGCTGCTCTACCTGACCGGCTGTTCGATCACCTTCGAACGTGCCTCGGCACAGATTTTCCAGACCGTCGTCACCAAGCGCGCGCGCGGCCCAAGCGGCCTGCCGCCGACGCGGGCAGATCTGTATCGATAGCTTACACGAAGCGCATCGCGTCGCCGACTTCGACGCGCGCCGGCCGGTCGATCGTGCAGTAGACGCCGAGATTGTGGGCGTTGTGGCGGACCAGGTTGCGCAGGATCGCCGGATCATGGTCGAAGCCATCCTGGGCGACGATGGTGAAACCGCAGCGGCGGCAGGGTTCGGAGACAGTCAGCAGGAGATCGCCGATGGCAAGCTTGCGGCCGATCCATTCCGTTTCCGGAAACGACCCTTCGATTGCCGTCATGTCGACGACGATGTTGGGGCGGAAGCGGCGTGGGTCGGCGACCCCTTCCGGATGCAACGCTTTGAGCCGTGCCAGCGAGGCGGTGGTCAACAGATGGATGGGCGCCTTGCGGTAGCGCTCCGCGGTCAGCGGGCCGGAATAGTCAGGTCCGGCATTCTCGCGGCGAAACGGTCGGATCGAGGCCTCGAAGCCGAGATAGGCCGACACCGCGCGGTCGCTCTTGATACTTGGCGCAGCCAGCCAGTTGTCCCCGGGAACGGCAATCTCGAGTTCCAGGGTCGGCGACAGCCGGGTGCGGATGCGCGGCACCTTGTGCCATTTCGGGTCGCGGTCCGGTCGCGCGATCTCATTGTCGGACGCGTCGACGAGGCCGAACATGCGGTCGCCCTCGATGCTCTCGATATCGACCGAGATTGTTTCCCGACGCTCGCCGGCAAGCGAACTCGCCGGATAGCGCCAGAGTTCACTGACAGTGCCGAGCGCGGCCTGCATCATCAGCTCTTCTTGTTTTGCCGGTTGGCGACCAAATCATCGACGACGGCCGGATCCGCGAGCGTCGAGGTATCGCCGAGCGCTGAAAAATCGTCCTCGGCAATCTTGCGCAGGATGCGGCGCATGATCTTGCCGGAGCGCGTCTTCGGCAGGCCGGGCGCGAACTGGAGCTTGTCGGGCGAAGCGATGGCCCCGATCTCCTTGCGGACATGGGCGATCAGCTCCTTGCGCAGATCCTCGCTCGGCTGCTCGCCGGCCATCAGCGTGACGTAGCAGTAGATGCCCTGGCCCTTGATGTCGTGCGGATAGCCGACGACGGCGGCTTCCGAAACCTTGTCGTGGCTGACCAGTGCGGATTCGACCTCGGCCGTGCCCATACGATGGCCGGAGACGTTGATGACGTCGTCGACGCGGCCGGTGATCCAGTAATAGCCGTCGGCGTCGCGGCGACAGCCGTCACCGGTGAAGTACTTGCCCTTGTAGGTCGAAAAATAGGTCTGCACGAAGCGGTCGTGGTCGCCATAGACGGTGCGCATCTGGCCGGGCCAAGAATCGGTGATGCACAGATTGCCGTCGGCCGCACCTTCCAGCACCTTGCCCTCGCTGTCGACCAGCTGCGGCTTGACGCCGAAGAAGGGCCGTGTCGCCGAACCCGCCTTGAGGTCGGTGGCGCCCGGCAGCGGCGTAATCAGGATGCCGCCGGTCTCGGTCTGCCACCATGTGTCGACGATCGGAACCTTGCCGTTGCCGACGATGTTGAAATACCACTCCCAGGCTTCCGGATTGATAGGCTCGCCGACCGAACCCAGCACGCGCAGCGACTTGCGCGACGTCTTGGTGACATGCGCATCGCCGGCGCCCATCAGCGCGCGCAGGGCCGTCGGCGCGGTGTAGAAGATGTTGACCTTGTGCTTGTCGATGACTTCCCAGAAGCGCGACTGCGACGGATAGTTCGGCACGCCTTCGAACATCAGCGTGGTGGCGCCGTTGGCGAGCGGGCCATAGACGATGTAGCTGTGGCCGGTGACCCAGCCGACATCGGCGGTGCACCAGTAGATGTCGCCGTCATGGTAGTCGAAGACATATTGGTGCGTCATCGAGACGTAGACGAGATAGCCGGCGGTGGTGTGCAGCACGCCCTTCGGCTTGCCGGTCGAGCCCGATGTGTAAAGGATGAACAGCGGGTCCTCGGCCTTCATCTTCTCGGGCTTGCATTCGGCTTTCACCGTCGCGATCTCGTCGTGGTACCAGACGTCGCGGCCGGGAACCCAGCCGGTCTTGCCGCCGGTGCGACGCACGACCACCACCTTTTCGACTTTCGTCCCGGCCTTCGCGGCGATCTCGATCGCCTTGTCGGTGTTTTCCTTCAACGGGATCGGCTTGCCGCCGCGCAGGCCTTCATCTGATGTGATGACGAAGGTCGACTTGCAGTCGTCGATGCGGCCGGCCAGCGCATCCGGCGAGAAACCGCCGAAGACGATCGAATGGACGGCGCCGATACGCGTGCAGGCCAGCATCGCATAGGCGGCTTCCGGGATCATCGGCATGTAGATGGTGACGCGGTCGCCTTTCTTGACGCCGTGTTTCTTCATCACATTGGCGAGCCGGCAGACATGCTCGTAGAGCTCGTTATAGGTGATCTTCTTGTCGTCGTAGGGATTGTCACCTTCCCAGATGATGGCGGTCTGGTTGCCGCGCTTCTTCAGGTGCCGGTCGATGCAGTTGTAGGAGACATTGGTCAGTCCGTCCTCGAACCATTTGATCGAGACCTTGCCGTCGAAGGAGGCGTTCTTGACCTTGCTGAAGGGCTTGAACCAGTCGATCCGCTTGCCGTGCTTGCCCCAGAATTTGTCCGGGTTCTTGAGGCTGTCGGCATACCATTTCAGGTAGGTGTCATTGTCGATCAGCGCGTTTTTCTTCCACGCCGGCTGGACGCGATGGACATGAACCTCGGACATTCCTGACTTTCCTCCCGAACCAATCGCCGGCTTGAAATGCCGGCGGGATCGCAGCGACACGGCCGCGAATTCGGCGGCATTATTACCAGTTCCGCCGTTACGGCAACATTAGACGTTGGATTCGCGCGGCGGGATGCCGCAGGTGTTTTTCCCGCCGCTGTCAGCACTCGATCAGCGTCGCTGCTAACTGCATGTTTTCGCGCGGAAAACCCGTTTTCGATCAGGAAAAATCAATAGACAGTTAAGCAACGGCGCGCACACTCTGACGTTGGGAGGAAAGGAGACTCAACCAGGACCGCCCAAGGGGGACTGCCATGCGCGACCATTCCGAAATGGACCTGATGCTCAAAGGCTATGGCCTGACCACGGCCAAGATTCTCTATCACTTTCCCGATCATCCGCATCTGTTGCAGAGCTTCATCTGGCAGGACTACGATCTGGCGCCACAATTTCCGGTACTGATCAAGTTCATCGAGTTCTGGAAGGCCAAGCTGGACGGGCCGCTGCATTCGATCAGCTACACCCACCAGAAGCTGATCGCGCCGAATGAATGGCGCAAGGTGGATGGCGAGTTCGTGCTGCACTGAACGCGGTACAGCCGATCTCCCCCGCAAGGGGGGGAGATTGGCAGCTTCAACGCCAGTGCTCACACCACCGGCGGATTGAGCCGGGCAAAGCCTTCCTGCCGCCGATACGGGAAGTACGGGTAGGGCGCGGTGACTTCGCTTGCCGCGTCGAGTTTCCTGATCTGCTCCGGCGTCAAATTCCAGCCGACGGCGCCGAGGTTCTGGCGCAGCTGTTCTTCGTTGCGGGCGCCGATGATGACGGAGGAAACAGTCGGACGCTGCAGCAGCCAGTTGATGGCGATCTGCGGCACGGTCTTGCCGGTTTCCAGCGCCACCGCATCGAGCGCATCCATCACCCGATAGAGATGCTCGTCCTCGACCGGCGGTCCGAAGCTTGCCGTGTCGTGCAGCCGGCTCTTTTCCGGCAAGGACTGGCCACGGCGGATCTTGCCGGTCAGGCGGCCCCAGCCAAGCGGGCTCCACACCAGCGCGCCGACGCCCTGGTCGAGGCCGAGCGGCATCAGCTCCCATTCATAGTCGCGCCCGACCAGCGAATAGTAGACCTGATGCGCGACATAGCGTGGATAGCCTTGGCTGTCGGCTTGCGCCAACGACTTCATCACCTGCCAGCCGGAGAAATTGGAGACGCCGACATAGCGCAGCTTGCCGGCGCGCACGAGTTCGTCCAGCGTCGACAAGACCTCCTCGATCGGCGTCCCGGCGTCGAAAGCGTGCAGTTGCAACAGGTCGATGTAATCGGTGCCGAGGCGCCTCAGCGCATCATCCACGGATCTGATCAGCCGCGACCGAGACGAGCCATAGTCGGCCGGCCCATCGCCCATCGGCAGCGCGGTCTTGGTCGAGATCAGCACGGCATCGCGGCGGCCTTTTATCGCTTCGCCAAGCACCTCTTCCGAGGCGCCGTTCGAATAGACGTCGGCAGTATCGAACAGATTGACGCCGGCCTCCAGGCAGATGTCGATCAGCCGCCGCGCTTCCCTGGCGTCGCTGTTGCCCCAGGCGCCGAACAGCGGGCCGGAACCGCCAAAGGTTCCCGCGCCAAATGAGAGTGCGGGCACTTTCAGGCCCGATGCACCGAGACGTCGGTAGTCCATCTTTTTGCTCCTGTGGAATGAAGGGTGTGGAAAGCGGGTTTGCAGAGGACGGTCACGACCGGATGGAGGCAGGCTCGCCGAGCGTGGCGGTGCGATCGAGACGCAGCGCCAGCCCCGCCACACCGAGTGCCGCGAGCGGCAGCAGGGCGGCGACCCAGGTGAGTGAGCCCAGGCCAAGGCCATGGGCAATCACCGCACCACCAAGCCAGGCACCTGCCGCATTGCCGAGATTGAAGGCGGCGATGTTGAAGGACGAGGCGAGGCTCTGGCCGGCACCTTGTGCCTTTTCCAGCACCCACATTTGCAGCGGCGCCACGGTGGCGAAGGCGGCGGCCCCGAGCAGACCGACATAGATGACGGCCATCACCTGGCTGTGGATGGCGAAGGTCATGGTGGCGAGCACCAGGGCCAGCACCACGAGACTGCCCAGCACGGCCGGCACCAGCCAGCGGTCGGCGACCTTGCCGCCAAGCAAGTTGCCGGCAATGAGGCCGCCACCGAAGACGAGCAGGATCGGCGACACGGCCGCTTCCTTAAAGCCGCTGATCTCGGTCAGCAGCGGCGCGATATAGGTGAAGACGGCGAAGACACCGGCATAGCCGAGCACGGTGGTGGCAAGACCGAGCAGGACAGGCGTGCGGCGCAAAACGGCGAGATCGGCGCGCAGATCGCTCTTTTCGGGCGCTGTTCGGCTGCGCGGCACCAGAGCCAGGATGACGGCGAAGGCCGCCAGACCGACCAGTGTCACCGCCCAGAAGGTCGCCCGCCAGCCGAAGGCCTGGCCGAGCCAGGTGCCGAAGGGTACGCCGAGGATGTTGGCGATGGTGAGCCCAGTGAACATCAGCGCGATCGCCGAGGCTTGTCTGTTGGGCGCGACCAGCCCGGTGGCGACGACAGAGCCGACGCCGAAGAATGTACCGTGGGCAAAAGCGGTGATGATGCGGGCGCCCATCAGCGTCCAGTAGTCGGGCGCCAGTGCACAGGCGAAATTGCCAAGCGTGAAGATCGCCATCAGCGCCAGAAGCACGGTCTTGCGTGGCCAGTTGCCGGTGGCGATGGTCAGCAAGGGCGCGCCGATGACGACGCCGAGCGCATAACCAGAAATGAGCTGGCCGGCGGCCGAGATCGAAACGCCGAGATCCTTGCTGACATCGAGCAGCAGACCCATGATGACGAATTCGGTGACGCCGATGCCGAAGGCACCGGCGGCAAGCGCATAGAGAGCAAGAGGCATGGCGGTTTCCACTTCGATGACGACGAGCGCCGTCCCGCGCCCCGAGCTCTGAGATCGTACTTCCCTGCATTGTGAACCAGACTTGCCTTGGGCACATTTTCTGTGAAATAGATTCACAAATGGCCAGGCCTGACATCAATCGCTCCGGCGAGATGGAAGTGTTCGTGCGCGTCGTCGCGGAAGGCAGTTTTTCCTCTGCCGCACGCGCGTTGCGCATGACGCCGTCGGCGGTGAGCAAGCTGATCGCGCGGCTGGAGGCCCGGCTTGGCGCGCGGCTGGTCAGCCGTTCGACGCGAAAGCTGCAACTGACGCCGGAAGGCACAGCATTCTACGAGAGCGGCCTGCGCATCCTCGCCGACATGGCGGCGGCCGAGCAGGAGGCGGCGGCGGGTGCGGCACCGCGCGGAAGGCTGCGCGTCAACAGCTACGTGCCCTTCGGGGTACACCGGCTGATCCCGCTTCTGCCACGCTTCCTCGAACGCTACCCCGAGATTTCGGTCGATCTGGTGCTGACCGACAGCGTCATCGACCTGATGGCGGAACGCGCCGATGTCGCCATCCGTGCCGGGCCGCTGAGTGAGTCACGGCTGGTGGCGCGCAAGCTCGGGCAAAGCCCGGTGGTCGTCGTTGCAGCACCTTCCTATCTGGAGAAGCACGGCATGCCACCGACGCCAGCCGATCTCGACAGGCACAACCGCATGGGCTTCGGGTTCGTCAGGCATCTCGATGGCTGGCCGTTCCTCGACGCGGACGGCCGCGCCATCATGGTTCCCATCACCGGCAACACGCTGGTCAGCGATGGCGAGGCGATGCGGCTGATGGCGCTGGCGGGCGCGGGCATCGCCCGGCTGGCGCGCTGGCATGTGGCGGCCGATATCGCCGCAGGCCGGCTGGTGTCGCTGCTGGAGGCATTCAATCCGGGCGACGAGGAGCCCACCCATGCCGTCTATGTCGGCCAAGGCCGGCATCTGCCGGCGCGGGTGCGTGCCTTTCTCGATTTTCTGAGTGAGAGCGTCCGGCTGAGCTGACATCCGGGAGCCACGGGCTCCCGGGATGTCAGCGTGGGCTATATTTATGCTTTCGGCGTGAACGGCGCCGGGCGGCGGCCCGCTGCCTGGCGCTCCAGCATCCAGCCGGGATATTCGGACGGCAGGGCGCTGACCTGGTCGAGACGAAGCAGATCGTCGCTGTCGAGCTTCACTTCAGTGGCGGCAAGGTTCTGCTCCAGCTGCTCCATGCGGCTGGCGCCGATGATGACGCTCATCACGAAGGGCTTGGCCAGGACATAGCCGAGCGCCACCGTGGCGACGCTGACATCATGCTTCTTGGCGATTTCGCGCATGACGGCAACGGCCGCCCAGGCACGGTCCTCATTGACCGGCGGGAAGTTGAAGGACGCGCGGCGGCCTTCGCCATTGCCGGGCGCGCCGGGGCCATATTTGCCGGACAGCAGGCCACCGGCCATCGGCGACCACACCATCAGGCCGAGCTTCTCCTCATTGAGCAAGGGTACGATTTCGCGCTCAAGGTCGCGGCCGGCGATCGAATAGTAGGATTGCACGGTCTCAAAACGGGCGAAACCCTTGCGCTCGGCGATGCCGAGCGCCTTGGCGATGCGCCATGCCGCCCAGTTGGAGACGCCGACATAGCGAACCTTGCCGCTGGCAACGAGATCGTCGAGCGCCCGCAGCGTTTCGTCGATCGGCGTCACGGTGTCGGTGCCGTGCAGCTGGTAAAGATCGATATGGTCGAGTTGCAGCCGCTTCAGGCTGGCATCGACCGAATCCATGATGTGGCCGCGTGAAGAGCCGCGCTGGTTCGGACCGTCGCCCATGGCGCCGTGGGCTTTGGTGGCGATGACCACATTCTGCCTGTTCACGCCGAGGTCCCTGAGCGACTGACCGAGCAGCCGTTCGGATTCGCCAAAGGAGTAGACGTCGGCCGTATCAAAGAAATTGACGCCGGCGGCGAGCGAATGGGCAACGATCTCGTTGACACCCTTCTGGTCGAGGCTGGCGATCAGGCCCCATTGGGCATTCTGACCGGCGGCGCCGAAGGTCATGGTGCCGAGGCACAGTTCGGAGACGAACATCCCCGTATTTCCAAGCTGGTTGTAGCGCATGGTGGCGGCTCCAGAGAGTTTGTGATGACGCGAAGCAAATAGGAACGGTACGTTTCGTTTCCAGTCTTGGTGCAATGGACTCGCCGGACTGGCCCACAGGTCTTTAGCCGGCATCTGTGCCGAAGCATCGGCGACCGTCAGGAACGCAACGATGAAAATAGAGTCAGGCTGCCCAAGGATTAGAGATCGAGATCCCGGATCATCGTCTCGGAGCGCCGATTGACCTCCTCGATGAAGTCGTCATCCCACTCCGGGCCGGAAAAAAGATATTCTGTAAGCGAATGCTTTGCGCCGACCAGTCTCTGGTAGTGTTCGGCAGCCAGCACGACAACAGCGGGCTTTCCGCGCACGGTGATGGTCTGAGGTCCATTTTCGCGCGCCTGCTGGACCAGCTCCGAGAGCTTGTTCTTTGCGTTCTGAAGATCCCAGTTCATGAGGACTGCTCGCTCGATAGCTTGGCTAACTATAGCAGACATTCCTAAAGGTCGGCAGCGCTGCTGGCCAACAGATGTGTCCGCTACCGGCTGCCGAAGATCGCCGAGCCCACCCGCACGCTGGTGGCGCCGAAGGCGATCGCCGTCTCGTAGTCGCCGGACATGCCCATCGAGAGTTTGGCGACGTCGGCTTCCTTGCCGAGCTTTTCCAACAGCGCGAAGTGCGGGCCGGGGTTCTCATCGGCCGGCGGGATGCACATCAGGCCCTCGATGGCGAGGCCATGCACGTCGCGGCAGCGGGCGATAAAGGCCACGGCGTCGCGGGGCTCGATGCCTGCCTTCTGCGGCTCGGAGCCGGTGTTGACCTGGACGTAGAGCTTCGGTGCGCGGCCCTGCCTGGCGATCTCCTTGGCCAGTTCGGCGGCGATCTTCTCGCGATCGATCGTCTCGATGACGTCGAACAGCGCCACAGCCTCTTTGGCCTTGTTGGATTGCAGCGGGCCGATCAGATGCAGTTCGATGTCGGGAAATGCGTCCTTCAGATCAGGCCATTTGCCTTGCGCCTCCTGCACGCGGTTCTCGCCGAAGACGCGCTGGCCGGCCTCGATGACCGGGCCGATGTCGGCAGCGTCGAAGGTCTTTGAGACCGCGACCAGCGTCACGACGCCGGCTTCGCGGCCGGCCTCGCGCTCGGCGGCGGCGATCTTCGCCTTGACCGCGAAAAATTGCTGAACGGCGTCACCCATATGCAAATCCTGCTGTTTTGACCGGCGTTTTTGTCAGACGCGATACCCATATGGTTGACGGGTTTGCCAAACCATGGTGAACACCCGGACCACATTCCCTGAACTGCCGAGCCATCGCCCGCAGTTCGCGCCTGCTTTTAAGTGAAAAACGTCCCATGGCAACCGAACGATACAATCCGCGCGCGTCAGAGCCCAAATGGCAGAAGGCCTGGGACGCCAAGAAGCTGTTCGAAGCGCACAATGACGATCCGCGCCCGAAATACTATGTGCTGGAGATGTTTCCCTATCCGTCGGGGCGCATCCATATAGGCCACACCCGCAACTACACGATGGGCGACGTGGTGGCGCGCTACAAGCGGGCCAAGGGCTTCAACGTACTGCACCCGATGGGCTGGGACGCCTTCGGCATGCCGGCCGAAAACGCGGCGATGCAAAACAAGGTCCACCCCAAGGAATGGACCTACCAGAACATCGCCACCATGCGCGAGCAGCTCAAGGTCATGGGCCTGTCGCTGGACTGGGCGCGCGAATTCGCCACCTGCGACGTCGACTACTACCACCGCCAGCAGATGCTGTTCCTCGATTTTGTCGAGAAGGGGCTGGTGACGCGCAAATCCTCCAAGGTCAACTGGGACCCGGAGGACATGACCGTGCTCGCCAACGAGCAGGTCATCGACGGGCGCGGCTGGCGCTCGGGCGCGCTGGTCGAACAGCGCGAACTGACGCAGTGGTTCTTCAAGATCACCGACTTCGCGCAGGATCTGCTGGATTCGCTCGACGGCCTCGACGAATGGCCGGAAAAGGTGAAGCTGATGCAGCAGAACTGGATCGGCCGCTCGGAAGGCCTGCTGATCCGCTGGCCTCTGGCCGACGCCTCTGATGGCGAGCATGAGCTGGAAGTCTATACGACAAGGCCCGACACCATCTTCGGCGCTTCCTTCATGGCTGTCGCCGCCGATCATCCGTTGGCCAAGAAGGCCGCTGCGCACAATCCGGCGCTGGCGAAGTTCATCGAGGATATCGGCCATATGGGCACCTCGGTGGCGGCGCTGGAGACAGCTGAGAAGAAGGGTTTTGACACCGGCATCCGCGTCGTCCATCCGTTTGACGACAACTGGACGCTGCCTGTCTATGTCGCCAATTTCGTGCTGATGGAATACGGTACCGGCGCCATTTTCGGCTGTCCGTCCGGCGACCAGCGCGACCTCGACTTCGCCAACAAATACGGCCTGCCGGTGATTCCGGTGGTGATGCCGGAAGGCGAGAATCCGGCGACGTTCCAGATCATCGATGAAGCCTATGTCGATGACGGCGTGATGATCAATTCACGCTTTCTCGACGGCATGAAGCCAGATCAGGCTTTCGACGAGGTCGCCAAACTGCTGGAGCAGAAGACGATCGGCAACCGGCCGATGGCCGAGCGCAAGGTGAATTTCCGCCTGCGTGACTGGGGCATTTCGCGCCAGCGCTACTGGGGATGCCCGATCCCGATGATTCATTGCGAGGGTTGCGGCGTGGTGCCGGTGCCGAAGGCGGACCTGCCGGTGAAGCTGCCCGACGATGTCGATTTCGATCGCCCGGGCAATCCGCTCGACCGGCATCCGACATGGCGCCATGTGAAATGTCCGCAATGCGGCAGGGATGCGCGGCGCGAAACCGACACGATGGACACGTTCGTCGATTCGTCGTGGTATTTTGCCCGCTTCACCGCGCCGTGGGCGCATGAACCGACCGATCCCAAGGCGGCCAACGAATGGCTGGCGGTCGACCAGTATATTGGCGGGATCGAGCACGCGATCCTGCATCTGCTCTATTCGCGCTTCTTCACCCGCGCCATGCGCGAGGCCGGCCATGTCGATCTGGCCGAGCCGTTCAAGGGCCTGTTCACGCAAGGCATGGTGGTGCACGAAACCTATCGCGTCGGCTCGGCATCGAATGGCCGCTGGCTGGCGCCCACCGAAGTTCGGTTGGAGGATGTCGACGGCAAGCGCAGCGCCATCGACATCGCCACCGGCGAGGCCGTCACCATCGGTCCGCTGGAAAAGATGTCGAAATCGAAGAAGAACACGGTGAGCCCGGAAGACATCACCGATGGCTACGGCGCCGATACGGCGCGCTGGTTCATGCTGTCGGATTCTCCTCCCGAGCGCGATGTCGAGTGGACCGACGATGGCGCCGCCGGTGCGCATCGCTTCATCCAGCGCATCTGGCGCCTGGTGTCGACGGCGGCCGAAACACTGGCCGGCATCAAGCCCGTGGCGGCCAGCAGCGGTGAGGCCGCGGTGGTTTCCAAGGCCGCGCACAAGATACTGAAGGCGGTCGGACAGGATATCGAGAAGCTCGCCTTCAACCGCGCCATCGCCCGCATCTACGAACTGGCCAACGCGCTGACCACGCCGCTCAACGAGGTGGCCGAAGGCAAGGCCGATGCAGCGCTGAAAGGCGCCTGCCGGCAGGCGGTGGAGATTCTCGTGCATCTGATCGCGCCGGTCATGCCGCATCTGGCCGAGGAGTGCTGGGCAGCGCTTGGCGGCACCGATCTCGTTGCCGAACGGCCTTGGCCGGTCTTCGATTCGGCGCTGGTCGTCGACAACGAAGTCACCTATCCGGTACAGGTCAACGGCAAGAAGCGGGGGGATTTGACAATTGCCCGCGACGCGGACCAAGGTGCGGTCGAAAAAGCGGTATTGGCTCTCGACTTCGTGCAGAAAGCACTCGAAGGGAAGGCTCCGCGCAAGGTGATCATCGTGCCGCAGAGGATCGTCAATGTCGTTGCCTGATCGGGAAAAGACAGAGTTGAGCCATTTGCTGCGCCGCATAGCGCTTGCCGGCCTGATAGGTTCGCTCGCGCTTGTCTCGGCCTGCACGGTGCGGCCGCTCTATTCGAGCGCGCCACTGTCGGGTTCGCAGGCCAGTGCCAGTGCCGAACTGGCGTTGATCGGCATCAAGCCGGTCAATACGCGTTACGGCCAACAGGTGCGCAACAATCTGATTTTCGGGTTTGGACGAGGCGCCGGCGAGCCGGCCTCGCCGGCATATTCGCTAAATCTCGGCGTGACCGAAGCGGTCGAGTCCGCGGCACTCGTGCAGGTCGGAACGGATGAAGACGAACCGACCGCCGGTTCCGTGACGCTGACCGGCAGCTATACGCTGGCCGATGCGAAGACCGGCGTGGTGATCGCATCCGGCAAGCGTTCGATCACTTCGTCCTTCGACAGGCCGCGTCAGGAATTCGCCGCATACCGGGCGCAGATCGACGCCGAGAATCGCGCTGCGCGAGAGTTGGCGGAAGCGCTGCAGCTGTCCATTGCCCAGGACCTTGTCCGGCACGGCAAGACTGGTTAGCGCACCTCATCGCTTCACGGAAACGGTCTGGCGCCCCAGGCATGATGGGATGATCGCGGGATCATGACCAGATTCCCGAACAGAGCCAGATTCCGAACAGGGATTGTCCGAAGACCCATCGAGCTGCTGCGGCACGGCGAGTAGATCGCGCCACCAGCGTGGATGCGGCGAGACGACGATCGTGCCGTGTCGCTCGCAGACCACCACGAAGATTTTGGTGCCCAGGATGGTCGGCGATCCATCCGGGAAGCAACTGTTAACCACTCGCTCCCTATTGCTCGGCAGACATTTCAAAGTGAGTCTTGAGAATGGAAGCCAAGCGTTTTTCCCGGGTCAATTTATCGACGGCTGCATTGCCTGATGGCCCCGAGGGGAAGCGCTTGGAGAGCATCGGCGACAGGGGTGGTCAGCGAAGTTCTTCCGCGGCAGGCGACCTCGATCGTCCGGCTCGCAAGGAGCCGGACGGCCGGCAGCCCACCACACGCCGGGCCGGCTATTCCGCACCGGTGGTCGACCTCGGCGGCAACAAGCGGCCCTATATGGAACCGCGGGGTTGCTCGGACGATACGCCTTCGAAAATCGGCGATATCGAGAGCCCTGCCTGGCAGGAATATTTCTTCCTTGCACCCAATGTGCGTTTTACACGCACGCCGGACTATGAGGCCAGGAAGCATCGTCCGCAGCAGGAGCGTGTTGTCGAACACGCCGCGACGCGCCCAGCAGAGCAAGCCGTTGCGCAATCGATGATCAACGGGGCGTCCTCCGCGCCTTCGCTCCTGGCATTGCCGGCTTCGGTGAAAAGCCCTGCTTCCCAGCCGCTGGCCGGCCACGCCTCGCAAGGGTCATTACCGCCGGCTGCTGCTTTTGTTGCCCCGGAGCGCGCCAGGGAGAAGGCGCCAGCCGTTGCGCCGGTGCCGCCGAGGTCGGTCGCTACGGCACGGGCATCCGCGCGCGCGTCCGTTGCTCCGGGCGCCAAAACGACCACTTCCGAAAGGCTGCGCTGGCCATATCTTTCGGATCATGCCTTCTTCGAGGCTATGGCACCCTATCTGGTCGACGTTTCGTCGCCGGCCCGGCAGACCGGTCCAGCGTCGCCTGCACCGGTCGCCGTAGCGCCAGCGACCACTATGCCGATCGACATCCGCCCAGGGACCGATGCCACCGCATTGTTTCGTGTCATCGACTGCCTTCCGGGCCAGGCCTTGAAGCCGTTGCCGGATGTTTGGCCGGCCAATTCGAACTGGACCGTCGCCCAACCCGGCGTGCCAGCGAGCAATGCGCCGTCGCCGGTCCAGGCTGTCGCAATCCCAGCCGCCAAAAGCGACGCCGTTTCCGCGTCGGCCGCGCCAAGTGTGAACGTCCCTGCCAGGGCCGTTGGCGCCCGCTCCGCGCGCTTGCCTGGGGCTGGAAAGGTCGTGCTGTCAACCGCCGGCGATCCCTATGAGCTTCCCTCGGAAGAGCTGTTGCAGCAGCCACCGGAGGGACAAGGCTTCTACATGTCGCAGGAGCGGCTCGAGCAGAACGCCGATCTGCTGGAAAGCGTGCTCGAGGACTTCGGCGTGCGTGGCGAGATCATTCATGTTCGCCCAGGCCCGGTCGTCACGCTCTATGAGTTCGAGCCGGCGCCGGGCGTCAAATCTTCTCGCGTCATCGGGCTTGCCGACGATATCGCCCGCTCCATGTCGGCGATTTCGGCGCGCGTCGCCGTCGTGCCTGGCCGCAACGTCATCGGCATCGAGCTCCCGAACGAGACGCGCGAAACCGTCTATTTCCGGGAGCTGATCGAATCGGAAGGCTTCCGCAAGACCAGCTGCAAGCTGGCGCTTTGTCTCGGCAAGACGATCGGCGGCGAGCCGGTCATCGCCGAGCTGGCGAAGATGCCGCATTTGCTGGTGGCCGGAACCACCGGCTCCGGCAAGTCGGTCGCCATCAACACCATGATCCTGTCGTTACTCTATCGGTTGAAGCCGGAAGAATGCCGGCTGATCATGGTCGATCCCAAGATGCTCGAACTCTCTGTCTATGACGGCATCCCGCATCTTCTGACGCCCGTCGTCACGGACCCCAAGAAAGCCGTGACGGCGCTCAAATGGGCGGTGCGCGAAATGGAGGACCGGTATCGCAAGATGGCGCGGCTCGGTGTGCGCAACATCGACGGCTACAACGAGCGTGCCGCCGCTGCCCGCGACAAGGGCGAGACGGTTGTCATGACGGTGCAGACCGGCTTCGAAAAGGGCACCGGCGAACCGCTTTTCGAACAGCAGGAAATCGACCTTGCGCCGATGCCCTACATTGTCGTCATCGTCGACGAGATGGCCGACCTGATGATGGTCGCCGGCAAGGAGATCGAAGGCGCGATCCAGCGACTGGCGCAGATGGCGCGCGCTGCCGGCATTCACCTGATCATGGCAACGCAGCGCCCCTCGGTCGATGTCATCACGGGCACGATCAAGGCCAACTTTCCAACCCGGATTTCCTTCCAGGTGACATCGAAGATCGACAGCCGCACAATCCTGGGCGAGCAAGGCGCCGAACAATTGCTTGGCCAGGGCGACATGCTGCACATGATGGGCGGCGGGCGCATCTCGCGCGTGCACGGGCCGTTTGTTTCCGACGCGGAGGTCGAGCATGTGGTCGCGCATCTCAAGGCGCAGGGGCGCCCCGAATATCTGGAAACCGTGACGGCCGATGAGGACGAGGAAGAAATCGAAGAAGACCAGGGCGCGGTCTTCGACAAGGGATCCGTCGCAGCCGAAGACAGCGATGCCATCTACGATGAGGCGGTCAAGGTGGTGGTGCGCGACAAGAAGTGTTCGACGTCCTACATCCAGCGCCGCCTCGGCATCGGCTACAACCGCGCCGCGTCCCTGGTCGAGCGTATGGAAAAGGAAGGTTTGGTCGGCACACCCAACCATGTCGGCAAACGCGAAATCATTATGGGCCGGCGCCAGCCGGCGAACGCGCCTGAGGATGACGGCGCGGATTGAGCGGCAGTCTGCTTGGAGCGCACACGAAAAAGGCCGGTTGCCCGGCCTTTTCATCACAAGCGAATTGGCTTTAGCCGATCGCCATTCTCAGCCGATCTTCTGGCCGGTTTTTGCCCAGTCGGCGAGGAACTGTTCCAGACCCTTGTCGGTCAGCGGGTGCTTGACCAGTGCCTTCAGGGTCGCCGGCGGCGCGGTCACGACATCGGCGCCGATGAGTGCCGCCTGCTTGACGTGGTTCACTGTGCGCACCGAAGCGACGAGGATCTCGGTCTGGAAATCGTAGTTGTCGTAAATCTGCCGGATCTCCTGGATCAGCTCCATGCCGTCGATGCCGATGTCGTCGACGCGGCCGACGAAGGGCGAGATGAACGAGGCACCGGCCTTGGCCGCCAGCAACGCCTGGTTGGCCGAAAAGCACAGGGTGACGTTGACCAGGCGGTTCATCTCGGTGCGGATCGTCTTGCAGGCCTTGAGCCCGTCCAGCGTCAGCGGCACCTTGATGCAGACATTGTCGGCGATCTTGGCCAGAACCTTGGCCTGCTGCATCATCTCGGAATATTCGGTGGCGGTGACTTCAGCCGAGACCGGACCCTTGACGATGTCGCAAATCTCTTTGGTGACGTCGGCGATCTTGCCGCCGGATTTGAGGATCAGCGACGGATTGGTGGTGACGCCGTCGAGCAGCCCCAGATCGTTCAGCTCACGGATATCCTTGACGTCGGCGGTGTCGACAAAAAATTTCATGACGGGTCTCCTGAAGATTTTCATGTGCATGTCATGCACATTCGGGGTCGGCCTTTGATCTAGACCAAAGTCAGGGCAAGGTCACGCCTCATGATCGAAGATTCGCCCTTTGTCGCAGCCGCACCGGTGCTGGTGCCGATGCCCGCCGAACGCCCCTACACCTACGCCGTGCCGGCCGGCATGCACGTGGTGCCGGGCTCGATCGTGCGCGTGCCGCTTGGGCCGCGGCAGGTCGCCGGTATCGTCTGGGATGGCGCGGTCGAGAAGGTCGACGCGAAAAAGCTGCGCCCCATCGCACAGGTCTTCGACTGCCCGCCGATCGACCGCGCGATGCGCCGTTTCGTCGACTGGGTGGCGCAGTACACGCTGTCGCCTCCGGGCATGGTGGCGCGCATGCTGCTCAGGGCGCCGGAGGCTTTCGACCCCGAACCGTGGATCGAGGGGCTGCAGCGCACGCTTCTCGTGCCCGACAGGATGACGGGCGCCAGGCAGCGCGTGCTGGAGACGGCCGAAGGTGGGCTCGCCTGGACGCGATCCGGCCTCGCCCATGCCGCGGGCGTATCGTCAACGGTGATCGACGGGCTGAGGGCGCAAGGCGTGTTCGAGACGGTGATGATCCCGCCGCGACCGGTGGTGGCCGCGCCTGATTCCAGCTACGCCATACTGGAACTGATGCCGGACCAGAGCGACGCGGCGCTGATGCTGCGCGCCAATGTCGCAGCCGGTGTGTTCAACGTCGCGCTGCTCGACGGCGTCACCGGTTCGGGCAAGACGGAGGTCTATTTCGAGGCGGTGGCGGCCGCGCTCGACCAGGGCAAGCAGGTGCTGATCCTGCTGCCGGAAATCGCGCTGACGCATGCCTTTCTCGAGCGCTTCCAGCAGCGCTTCGGCGCCAAGCCGGGCGAATGGCATTCCGACCTGCCGCCGCGGATGCGCGAAAAAGTCTGGCGGCAAGTGGCGGAAGGCGGCGTGCGGGTCGTCGCCGGTGCGCGTTCGGCGCTGTTCCTGCCGTTCAAGGAGCTCGGCCTGATCGTCGTCGACGAGGAGCACGACCCTGCCTACAAGCAGGAGGACCGCGTCTTCTACAATGCGCGCGATATGGCGGTGGTGCGCGGCCATATCGGCAGCTTCCCCGTGGTGCTGGCGTCGGCGACGCCGTCGGTCGAAAGCCGGGTCAATGCCAGCCAAGGTAAATACAACAGAGCGGTGCTTTCCGCTCGTTTCGCCGAGGCGGCGCTTCCGCATCTGAAGGCGGTCGACATGCGGCGCGCGCCGCCGGCGCGTGGCGGTTTCCTGTCGCCGGTGCTGCTCGACCAGATGCGCCAGACGCTGGAGAGGCAGGAGCAGTCGCTGCTGTTCCTCAACCGGCGCGGCTATGCGCCGCTGACGCTGTGCCGGGTTTGTGGCCACCGCTTCGGCTGCCCGGTCTGCTCGGCCTGGCTGGTCGAACACCGTTTTCGCGGCCAGCTGGTCTGCCATCATTGCGGGCACAATGAGCGCCGCCCCGAAGCCTGCCCGGAATGCGGCACGCTCGATCATCTGGTCGCCTGCGGGCCAGGTGTCGAGCGGATCGCCGAAGAGGTCGTTGCGCATTTTCCCGACGCGCGCACCATCGTCTTGTCGTCGGACCTGATGGGCGGCGTAAGGCGTCTGCGGCTGGAGCTGGAGGCAATCGCCGATGGCGAGGCCGACATCGTCATCGGCACGCAGCTCGTCGCCAAGGGCCACAACTTTCCCAACATGACCCTGGTCGGCGTCGTCGATGCCGATCTTGGCCTTGCCAATGGCGATCCGCGCGCCGCCGAGCGCACATTTCAGCTGCTCAGCCAGGTCACCGGCCGCGCCGGCCGCACCGGCAAGAAGAGCCTTGGCCTGCTGCAGACTTTTCAGCCCGACCACCCGGTGATGCGGGCGATCGTCTCGGGCGACGCCGAGGCGTTTTACGAACGTGAGATCGCCGAGCGCGAACGGGCCGCACTGCCGCCCTTCGGCCGGCTCGCAGGCGTCATCGTTAGTGCGGTGACGCGGGCTGAAGCCGAAGGCCATGCACGTGGCCTGCGCCGCGCCGCGCCGGAGGCCTCAGATCTGTTCGTGCTGGGGCCAGCCGAGGCGCCACTGTCACTGCTCGGCGGCCGCCACCGCTTCCGTCTGCTGATCCAGGGCGAACGGCGCGCCGACATGCAAGGGTTTATCAGGGCTATGCTGGCCAACGGGCCTAAGCAGCGCGGCTCGGTCAGGGTGCAGGTCGATATTGATCCGCAGAG
The DNA here is from genome assembly GCF_040321855.1 of Mesorhizobium sp. M0227. Taxonomy (NCBI): domain Bacteria; kingdom Pseudomonadati; phylum Pseudomonadota; class Alphaproteobacteria; order Hyphomicrobiales; family Phyllobacteriaceae; genus Mesorhizobium; species Mesorhizobium sp. M0227. Next base: position 48,726 of record NZ_JAMYSJ010000003.1, read on the forward strand.
CTTTTTGTGAGTTGAACGCCGCCGGCCACTCTCGGTAAATGAGCTTATAGAGAGCGGATCAAAATTCGACGTCCCTCAATGGCGATTCATTTCGCTCAAGTTCGATGCCGCCCGGATACCGAAGCAAAAAGTCCCCGAAGTTTTTCTGGCTGTCTTGGGGATAAAGCTTTCGCCCCTCAGCAACCGGAATGACCATGGCGGTCGGCTTGCCGTTTCTCGTGATAATGGTTGGCTCGCCGTTTCCTGCGGCCCCGACGATTGCCGAGAGCCCCACCTTGGCCTGCCGAAGCTCAATAGTTTTCACGACGACCTCCTTTATAGTCTCGTGTGTTTATAATATCGCGGCTACCCAGCAAAGGAACAGCCACCATGAAAACCCTTGGCCTTCTGGGCGGCATGAGTTGGGAATCGACCGCGATCTACTACCGCCTGCTCAACGAGATCGTGCGCGAGCGGCTGGGCGGGCTGCATTCGGCCAAATTGCTGCTCTGGTCGTTCGATTTTGCCGAGCTCGCCGAGCGGCAGCATCACGGCGACTGGGACGGCGCCGGCGTGCTTCTTGTCGAAGCGGCGCGCAAGCTCGAGGCCGGCGGCGCGGAAGGTCTGCTTTTGTGCACCAACACCATGCACAAACTGGCCGACCAGGTGCAGGCGTCGGTGTCGATCCCGCTGATCCACATAGCCGATGCCACCGCGGTGGCGGTCAAGCGCGCCGGCATGCAGCGCCCGGCGCTGCTGGCGACGCGCTTCACCATGGAACAGGACTTCTACAAGGGCCGGCTCGCCGAGAAATATGGCTTGGCCCCCGTCGTACCCGATGCGGCCGGGCGCGACATGGTCCATCGTGTCATTTATGAGGAACTGTGCCGGGGCATCGTCACGGAGTTCTCGAAGGCGGCTTATATAGCCGAGACAGAACGCCTGCGCCGCGAAGGGGCGGCCGATAGCGTCATCATGGGCTGCACCGAGATCACCATGCTCATTGGTCAGCAGGATTTCGACATTCCGGTCTTCGACACTACGCGCATTCATGCCGAGGCAGCGGTGGAATTCGCGCTCGGCTGATGCGCTTCTCCTAAAGTGCCTGATGCCATCTGGCGCGGCGTTTTTCCTCCGCTAGAATGCCCGGAATTTCAAAACAGGCACTTCGAGGGGACAAGATGGATTTTGCGCTTCCATGGCCGACGAGCCAGGGCGAATGGCTGGCCTGGTCGAGCGCCGTCTTCACCGTGCTGCTCGGTCTTTTGTTTTTTCTGGCACCTGGTCTCGCCTTCCGTGCCCTGCGCCTGCAGGTCAAGCCAGAGAAGGCTGCCGCGATCGCCGAGGGGCGCGGCAGGATGTCGGGCTTTTATCTCGGTGTCGGCCTGTGCTGTATCCTTCTGGCGCAGCCGCTGATCTACATGGCGCTCGGCTTTTCCTGGTTGTTCACCGCCTTCGGCCGGCTGCTGTCGATGATGTCGGATGGCGCCAACACGCCTTTCAATTGGGTTTCCATTGTGCTGGAATTGGTGCTGGCGGCGTTTCCGCTCGCCTTTGCCTTCGGCTTTCTGCCTTGAATCGTTGGGTATTCCGCGATGGAAGACGGGTGACTTTCGCCGGATGCGACAATAGTGCCTGAAAACCATGCGGAACGACGCATTGCGGTCTTAAAATGCCTGTGCTAGACGGCAATCGACTTTCGGCCGGGGATAGCGGAAGCCGCGCCTCCGTGCTCGAAAAAATGCAGTAAGGTCAAAGATTTAGCCAGAGTTTTTGCTCGCGCCAACAATCTACGGCCTGTCAGACAAGAGAAAAGACGGTCCGTGGCTCAATCGTCATCGCCAATCTCAGGTGTCGCAGAACGCTATGCGGGTTCGCTGTTCGAACTCGCCCTGCAGGCAAATTCCGTGGCCAAGGTCGAAGCCGACCTCAACAGTTTCGAAGCCATGCTCGCGGGCAGCGCTGATCTCACCCGGCTAATCAATAGCCCGGTGTTCTCCAGCGAGGACCAGGCGAAGGCCATTGCGGCGATTGCCGACAAGGCGGGGATTGCCGGCCTCACTGGCAATTTCCTGCGCGTCGTCGCCCGCAACCGCCGGCTGTTCGCCATTCCCGGCATGATCAGGGCGTTCCGCCAGATATCAGCCGAACATCGTGGCGAGACCGCTGCTGAAGTGACGTCGGCTCACGAACTGACGGCTGCCCAGCAGGCCGAACTCAAGGCGGCGCTGAAGAGCGTTGCCGGTAAGGACGTGGCCATCTCCGTCACCGTCGATCCGTCGCTGCTCGGCGGGCTGGTGGTCAAGATGGGCTCGCGCCAGATCGATACGTCGCTCAAAACCAAACTCAATTCGCTCAAGCTTGCACTGAAAGAGGTCGGCTGATGGACATCCGCGCCGCGGAAATTTCCGCAATTCTGAAAGACCAGATCAAGAATTTCGGTAAGGAGGCCGAGGTCTCCGAAGTTGGACAGGTGCTGTCCGTCGGTGACGGTATCGCCCGCGTCTACGGCCTCGACAATGTCCAGGCCGGCGAAATGGTCGAGTTTCCCGGCGGCATCCGCGGCATGGCGCTCAACCTCGAAGCCGACAATGTCGGCGTCGTCATCTTCGGCGCCGACCGCGACATCAAGGAAGGCGACATCGTCAAGCGCACCGGCGCCATCGTCGACGTCCCCGTCGGCCCCGGCCTGCTCGGTCGCGTCGTCGACGCGCTCGGCAATCCGATCGACGGCAAGGGTCCGATCAAGGCAGTCGAGCGCAAGCGCGTCGACGTCAAGGCGCCCGGCATCATTCCGCGCAAATCGGTGAACGAGCCGATGTCGACCGGCCTCAAGGCCATCGATGCGCTGATCCCGGTCGGCCGCGGCCAGCGCGAGCTGGTCATCGGCGATCGCCAGACCGGCAAGACCGCCATCATCCTCGACACGATGCTCAACCAGAAGTCGGTGCACGACAACGGCCCCGAGAAGGAAAAGCTCTACTGCGTCTACGTCGCCGTCGGCCAGAAGCGCTCGACCGTCGCGCAGTTCGTCAAGGTGCTGGAAGAGCGCGGCGCGCTCGAGTACTCGATCATCGTCGCCGCCACCGCTTCCGATCCGGCGCCGATGCAGTTCCTGGCGCCGTTCGCCGGCGCCACCATGGGCGAATATTTCCGCGACAACGGCATGCATGCGCTGATCAGCTACGACGATCTGTCGAAGCAGGCCGTCGCCTATCGCCAGATGTCGCTGCTGCTGCGCCGTCCGCCGGGCCGCGAAGCCTATCCGGGCGACGTCTTCTACCTGCACTCGCGCCTGCTCGAGCGCGCCGCCAAGCTCAACGACGATCTGGGCGGTGGTTCGCTGACCGCCCTGCCGATCATCGAAACGCAGGCCAACGACGTGTCGGCCTATATCCCGACCAACGTAATCTCGATCACCGACGGCCAGATCTTCCTTGAAACCAACCTGTTCTTCCAGGGCATTCGTCCCGCGGTGAACGTCGGTCTGTCGGTGTCGCGCGTCGGTTCTGCCGCGCAGATCAAGGCGATGAAGCAGGTTGCCGGCTCGATCAAGGGCGAACTCGCGCAATACCGCGAAATGGCGGCCTTCGCGCAGTTCGGCTCGGATCTCGATGCCGCCACGCAGCGCCTGCTCAACCGCGGATCGCGCCTCACCGAACTCCTGAAGCAGCCGCAGTTCTCGCCGCTGAAAACGGAAGAGCAGGTCGCGGTGATCTTCGCCGGCGTCAACGGCTATCTCGACAAGCTGCCGGTCAACCAGGTCGGCAAGTTCGAGCATGGCCTGCTCAGCCACATGCGTTCGGCCGGCAAGGACGTCCTCGATGCCATCCGCAAGGAAAAGGCGCTGTCGGACGATCTGCGCGCCAAGCTGAAGGCCGAGATCGACGCTTTCGCCAAGACCTTCGCCTGAGCGAATTGCAAGACGGGATCAGGTTTGAAGCATGCCTTCATTAAAAGACCTTCGTAACCGTATCGCCTCGGTCAAGGCGACGCAGAAGATCACCAAGGCGATGCAGATGGTCGCCGCGGCGAAGCTGCGCCGTGCGCAAGAGGCTGCGGAAGCGGCGCGCCCCTATTCGGAGCGCATGGGTTCCGTGCTGGCCAACATCACCCAGGCCATCGGCGGCGGCGGCGATGCCCCGGCGCTGATGACCGGCACCGGCAAGGATGACGTGCATCTGCTCGTCGTCTGCACCGCCGAGCGCGGCCTGTGCGGCGGCTTCAATTCGCAGATCGCCCGCCTTGCCCGCGACCATATCCGCAAGCTTTTGGCGGACGGCAAGCAGGTCAAGATCATCTGCGTCGGCAAGAAGGGTTTCGACATCCTGCGCCGCGACTATGCGTCGATGATCATCGACCGCGTCGATCTGCGCGAGGTCAAGACACTCGGCTTCGTCAATGCCGATGCGATCGCCAAGAAGGTCATCCACCTCTTCAATGAGGGCGGCTTCGACATCTGCACGCTGTTCTATTCGCAGTTCAAGTCGGTGATCAGCCAGATCCCGACCGCGCAGCAGATCATTCCGGCCGGCGTTGCTTCGGCTCCTGCCGAGGCGACGGATGGCGGCAACGCCGTCTACGAATATGAACCGGAGCCGGGCGAAATCCTCTCCGACCTCATTCCGCGCAACATCTCCGTGCAGGTTTTCCGGGCGCTGCTCGAAAATGTGGCCGGCGAAATGGGCGCCAAGATGAGCGCCATGGACAATGCGACGCGCAACGCCGGCGACATGATCAACAAGCTGTCGATCACCTATAACCGCCAGCGGCAGGCGCAGATCACCAAGGAACTGATCGAAATCATTTCGGGCGCCGAGGCGCTCTAGGCGCGGTTCGCGGGTCATCGACCCGCGATCGGACCGCGTGAGAAACAAAGGACGAAAAAGGGTAAAGACGATGGCGAAAGCAGCGACCCCCCAGAAGGCGACATCCAAGACGGCAGCCCCCAAGGCCGCAGCCGCGAAAACCGCAGCCCCCGTGAAGGCGGCAAAGGCTCCAGCAGCAGCCGCGAAGGCTGCCCCGGCCAAGGCAGCAGCGCCGGCGAAGGCGGCCGCTGCCAAGACATCGGCAGTGGCCAGCAAGGCAACCGGCGTTGCCGGCAAGGTCCGCCAGGTCATCGGCGCCGTTGTCGACGTGCAGTTCGGCGATCACCTGCCGGCGATCCTGAACGCGCTCGAGACGACCAATGTCGGTAACCGACTGGTGCTCGAAGTCGCCCAGCACCTGGGTGAAAACACCGTGCGCTGCATCGCCATGGACTCGACCGAAGGTCTGGTTCGCGGCCAGGAAGTGCGTGACACCGGCGCGCCGATCACCGTGCCGGTCGGCCCGGGCATGCTCGGCCGCATCATCAACGTCATCGGCGAGCCGGTCGACGAAGAAGGCCCGGTCGACGCGACCGAAATGCGCTCCATCCACCAGCCGGCTCCGACCTATGTCGAGCAGTCGACGGAAGCGCAGATCCTGATCACCGGCATTAAGGTGCTCGACCTGCTGGCGCCCTACGCCAAGGGCGGCAAGATCGGCCTGTTCGGCGGCGCCGGCGTCGGCAAGACCGTGCTGATCCAGGAACTGATCAACAACATCGCCAAGGCGCATGGCGGTTACTCGGTGTTCGCTGGCGTCGGCGAGCGCACCCGCGAAGGCAACGATCTCTATCACGAGTTCATCGAATCCGGCGTCAACAAGAAGGGCGGCGGCGAAGGCTCCAAGGCGGCACTCGTCTACGGCCAGATGAACGAGCCGCCGGGCGCGCGCGCCCGCGTCGGCCTGACCGGCCTGACGGTTGCCGAATATTTCCGCGACCAGGGCCAGGACGTGCTGTTCTTCGTCGACAACATCTTCCGCTTCACGCAGGCCGGTTCGGAAGTGTCGGCTCTGCTTGGCCGTATTCCTTCGGCCGTGGGCTATCAGCCGACGCTCGCCACCGACATGGGCGCGCTGCAGGAACGCATCACCACCACCACCAAGGGCTCGATCACGTCCGTGCAGGCCATCTACGTGCCCGCCGACGACTTGACCGATCCGGCGCCGGCGACCTCGTTCGCCCACCTTGACGCGACGACGACGCTCAACCGCGCCATCGCCGAAAAGGGCATCTATCCGGCCGTCGATCCGCTGGATTCGACCTCGCGCATGCTCGACCCGCTGGTCGTCGGCGACGAGCATTATGGCGTCGCGCGCCAGGTGCAGTCGATCCTCCAGCGCTACAAGTCGCTGCAGGACATCATCGCCATCCTGGGCATGGACGAGCTGTCGGAAGAGGACAAGCAAACCGTGGCCCGCGCCCGCAAGATCGAGCGCTTCCTGTCGCAGCCGTTCTTCGTCGCCGAAGTGTTCACCGGGGCGCCGGGCAAGCTGGTCGACCTCGCCGACACCATCAAGGGCTTCAAGGGCCTCTGCAACGGCGACTACGATCACCTTCCGGAAGCTGCCTTCTACATGGTCGGCGGCATCGAGGAAGCGGTCGAGAAGGCACAGCGCCTCGCGGCTGAAGCGGCTTAATTTAGGGAATAGGGAGTAGTCAGTAGTGAGTGGGGAATAGCAGCTGCGTAATGTGGACCGGTTAGGGCCACTTACTACTGCCTAGTTCCTATTCCCTACTCACTAAATTGATCATGGCTGAAGCTTTCAAGTTCGAACTGGTCTCGCCGGAGCGTCTGCTCGTTTCCGAGCAGGTCGAATCCGTCGTCATTCCCGGCGCCGAAGGCGAGATGACCGTCATGGCGCATCACGCTCCGGTCATGACCACGATCAAGCCGGGCGTCGTCACGGTGAAGACCGCGGCGGGCGGCGAAGAGCGCTATGTGGTGTTCGGCGGCTTCGCCGACATCGTTCCGGCCGGCTGCACGCTGCTGGCGGAATCGGCTGTCGCGGTGAAGGATGTCGACCGCGCCGATCTCGCGCGCCGCATCCAGGAAGCCAAGGAAGACGCCACTGATGCCAAGGACGACGAGGCTCGCAGCAAGGCGGAACAGTTCCTTAGCCAGCTCACCACGCTGGAAGGCGCCATCCTGCCGGCGTAAGGCCTGAGCGCAGACTCTGGAATTCATGCCATTGGTAGCGCGCAGGACGGGCGTTCTGTCGCGATCCTTCGCGCCTAGGGGCGCTGTCCCGCCGACATCATAACCGCGAGGCCGTAGCTCAGGCCTGCTCGCTCTGTATGCCGAGCGCGGCGAAGGCCAGAACCGGACCATCGCGCCGCAGGTGGACGAGATGGACAGCCACGAGTTCGATCAACGTCTGCCGCTCGGCATGGTCCCTGGTGAAGCCGGCCAGGTCGAACACCGCGGTCACGGTTTCGTTGGCCGGCAGCTGCTCGCTCAAAAGTGCCGTCAGCGCCGCGTCGAGCGGATCGGTGAAATGTCCCGCCGGCAAGGTTTTTCCTCGCGCGGCGCAAGCGGCGATCCAGGCAGCCACCACCAGGGTTAGATGGACCAATTCAGTACCGGCTTCGAGGCATTCGATGGCGGAGGCGACGATGCGCTGCGGCAGTTTCTGGCTGCCGTCATTGGCGATCTGCGCCGTGCGATGGGCAAGTGCAGTGTTGGAAAAACGCTCCGCGAGCTCCGCAGTATAGGCGCTCGTGTCCAATCCGGCATCCTCGGGCAGGGTCGGGATGGCTTCGGCCCACAATGCATCAACGAATTGCCGGATCGCCGGGTCGGCGAAGGCGCGGTCGACGGTGGCATGACCGCTGAGCAGGCCAAGATAGGCGATGGCCGAATGCGAGCCGTTGAGCAGCCTGAGCTTCATGTCCTCGAACGGGCCGACATCGCGAACCATGGTGACGCCGAATTGTTCCCACGCGGGCCGGCCAGTCGGGAACTTATCTTCGACCACCCACTGACAAAACGGCTCGGTCATCACGGGCCAGGCATCCTCGACGCCGAGTTCTTCAGCGATCCGCACCCGATCGGCGTCAGTGGTTGCGGGCACGATGCGATCGACCATGCTGGAGGGAAACGCGACTTGTTGTGCGATGTGGTCGGCAATTCCGACATCGCTCGATTGCGCGAGCCCGGCATCTCGCAACTGGGCGAATTCGACCAACAGCCGGTGCAGCGTGGCGCCGTTGGCCGGCAAATTGTCGCAACACAGGACAGTGAAGGGCGGCGTGCCGGCGGCGCGTCGCCGGGCAAGCGCCTCGGTCAGAAAACCATGCGCTGTCTTCGGCATCCGGGGATTGGCCAGATCATGGGCGATATCGGGATGTGCGGCGTCCAATCCGCCGCCTGCCGCCCTCAGATAGGCCTTTTCAGTGATCGTCAGCGTGACGATGCGGGTGCGCGGATCGGTCAGCGCGACCAGCACCGCCCTGGGATCCTCCGGCGCCACCAGCATCACACCGATCGAACCGATGACCTGAAGCCTTTCGGTTCCACTGCTTCTGATCGCCAGCGTGTAGAGCCCGTCCTGCGGCGTGAGAGCGTCGCGCGTGTCGGTGCTGCGCAGCGAAACGCCTGTTATGCCCCAATCCGCGTCGCCTGCCGCCAGGCAATCGTCGACATAGGCTGCCTGATGGGCGCGGTGGAAGGCGCCGACACCAAGGTGCACGATGCCCGGGACGACGCGGCTGCGATCATACGCAGGTGTCGCGATCGATGCCGGCAGCGCGCGCACCGTCTTCGTGGAAAGGCGTTCGGTCGTCGTGGTGCGACTGGTCTGGTCGGATGACATGAGTGGCCTCGGCAGGGATCGGCAAAGCGGCGTAACATTCGATTTCCTGCCACACAATGGGTCGAAAAGTCATCATACAACAATCGAATTTTTGTATGTTGACATTATTTCTTGCCGCCCCTACCGATAGTGGCCTTGGGAGGATGACCGTGACACTGATCCATGCGGATCTGCTGTTTCCCGCCGAGGCGCATTCGCGCGCGATTGCCCGTGATCTCTATGCCGGGATCAAGGACCTGCCCCTTGTCAGCCCGCATGGCCACACCGATCCGCGCTGGTATGCGCTGAACGAGCCATTCCCGGATCCGGCGCAACTGCTCATCGTCCCGGATCACTACATCTTCCGCATGCTGTTCAGCCAGGGCGTCCGCCTCGAGGATCTCGGCGTCGCGACGCTGGACGGCGCGCCTGTCGAAACCGACGGCCGGACGATCTGGCGGCGCTTTGCCGAGCACTATTATCTGTTTCGGGGCACACCGACCCGGCTGTGGTTCGACCACGTACTTGCCGATCTGTTCGGCATCGACGAACCGCTGACCGCCGCGACGGCCGACCGCCACTACGACACGATTGCAACGCTGCTGCAGTGGGAGAATTTTCGCCCGCGCGCGCTGTTCGAGCGTTTCAACATCGAGGTCATCGCGACCACGGAAGGCGCGCTCGACGATCTCAAATGGCACCAGATGATCCGCGACAGCGGCTGGCAGGGCCGTGTGGTCACCGCCTACCGGCCGGATGCCGTCGTCGATCCTGATTTCGAGGGGTTTTCACCCAATCTCGATCGGCTCGGCGAGATCACCGGCTGCGACACCGGCAGCTGGGCCGGATATCTCGACGCGCATCGCCAGCGGCGCGCCTTCTTCAAAAGCTTCGGCGCGACTTCGTCAGATCATGGCCATCCGACGGCCGAGACCGCCAATCTTTCGGATGCGGCGGCGCAAGAGCTGTTCAATCGGGTTCGCCGTGGTTCCGACGATGAGCGCGAGCGAAAACTGTTCCGCGCCCAGATGCTGACCGAGATGGCCAAGATGAGCCTCGACGATGGGCTGGTCCTGCAGATCCATCCCGGCTCCTGGCGCAACCATTCGCCCGCAATCTTCCAAAAATTCGGCCGCGACAAGGGCTTCGATATCCCGACCCGGACCGACTATGTGACGGCGCTGAAGCCGCTGCTCGACTGCGTCGGGCTGGAGCGCGACCTCACCGTCATTCTCTTTACGCTCGACGAAACCAGCTATGCGCGCGAGCTGGCGCCGCTGGCCGGCGTCTACCCGGCGCTGAAGCTCGGGCCGGCCTGGTGGTTCCACGACAGCCCGGAAGGCATGCAGCGGTTCCGAGAGATGACCACCGAGACGGCCGGCTTCTACAACACCGTCGGCTTCAATGACGATACCCGCGCCTTTCCATCGATCCCGGCACGTCACGATGTGGCGCGGCGGGTCGACTGCGCGTTCCTGGCGCGTCTCGTCGCCGAGCACAGGCTGCGCGAGGACGAGGCGCATGAGCTGGCGCGGGAACTGACCTATACGCTGGCGAAAAAGGCGTATCGGCTCTGAAGGGGCAACTCGCCCGCAATGCAAAGGGAGGAAACCATGTTGCATTTTTCAAGACTGACGGGAGCTGCGCTGCTCGCCGCCGCACTGATGGCCGGAATGGCAAGCGCCCAGACGGTTCTGCGCTCGTCCGACACCCACCCGGACGGCTATCCGACGGTCGAGGCAGTCAAATATTTCGGCGAGCTTGTAAAGGAGCGTACGGCCGGCCGCTATGCGGTCGAGCTCTATCATTCCGCGCAGCTAGGCGAAGAAAAGGACACGATCGAGCAGGTTCGCACCGGCGTGATCGACCTCAACCGCATCTCGATGGCGCCGTTCAACGGGCTCATTCCCGAAACCACTGTGCCCTCGCTGCCCTATATCTTCCGCTCGGAAGACCATATGCACAAGGTCATGGACGGGGCGGTCGGCGATCAGATCGCGGCGGCGTTCGAACAGGTCGGGCTGGTGCTGCTCGCCTTCTATGACAGTGGCGCGCGCTCCTTCTACAATTCGAAGAAACCGATCAACTCATTAGCCGATCTGTCCGGCATGAAGTTCCGCGTCATCCAGTCCGACATCTTCGTCGACATGGTGGCGGCACTCGGCGCCAACGCGACTCCGATGCCGTATGGCGAGGTGTATTCGGCGATCGAGACCGGGGTCATTGACGGCGCGGAAAACAATTTTCCTAGCTACGACACCGCCAAGCATGCGGAAGTCGCCAAGTTCTATTCGCTCGACGAGCACACTATGGTGCCGGAAGCCTTCGTCATGGCGAAGTCGAGCTGGGACAAGCTGACGCCGGAGGATCAGGCGATCTTCAAGGCGGCCGCCAAGGAGAGCGTCGCCAGGCAGCGCGAGCTGTGGACCGCCAAGGTCAAGGAATCGCGCGCCAAAGTCGAAGCGGCCGGTTCGCAGATCACGACGCCGGACAAGCAGCCCTTCATCGACGCCATGGGTCCGGTCTACGAGAAGCACGTCAAGGACGACAAGCTGAAGGCCATGGTCGAAGCCATCAAGGCCGTGCAGTGATCAAGCGGCGGCGCGGGCATTCCGCGCCGCCATCCCCTTGCGGAGAGAACCGGTGACCTCCAGCCCAGCACACAGACCGCCCCTGTCCGGCGTCGCCCGCATGATGTCGCGCGTCAGCACAGCGGCGCTATGGGTCGCAGGCATCGGGCTGGTGCTGATGACCGCCTTCGTCGCCTGGCAGGTGTTCGGTCGTTATGTCCTGAACCGCTCGCCAAGCTGGACCGAGCAGGGCTCGGTGATGCTGATGAGCTGGTTCATTTTCCTCGGCGCTGCCGTCGGGGTGCGCGAGAACTATCACCTCGGCTTCGACGTCCTGCTCTACGTGCTGCCCAAAGGCGGCAAGCGTTGGCTGCGGATGATCTCGGACCTCGTCGCGCTCGCCTTCGGCATCGGTATGATCTGGTATGGCAGCCAACTGGTCGCATTGACCTGGGGCGCTACCTTGCCGTCGCTCGGCATATCGGGGGGCTGGGACTACGTCCCGCTGGTCGCGGGAGGCGTGCTCGTCGCGCTCTTCACGCTGGAGCGCATCGTGCTTCGTCTCTCCGGTGCGCCGATCGACGATGTGCTCGATGAACTGCCGCCGGCGGAAGTCGCAACCGAACTCGACACGGCGAACGTGAAGGTCTGACGGCATGGAACTCTGGATCCTCTTCGGCGTCTTCACCCTTCTGATGCTTATCGGCACGCCGATCGCTTTCTGCCTCGGCGTCGCAAGCTTTGCCACCGTCCTCTACATGGGCCTGCCGCCGCTCATCGTGTTCCAGCGCCTGAATTCCGGCATGAGCGTCTTTTCGCTGCTGGCCATTCCCTTCTTCATCTATGCCGGCGACTTGATGGTGCGCGGCGGCATCGCCAGCAAGATCGTTGCCTTCGCCGGCTCGCTCGTTGGCCATTTGCGCGGCGGCCTCGGGCAGGTCAACATTGCGACCGCTACACTATTCGGCGGCATTTCGGGCTCCGCCGTGGCCGAGGCAGCGGCGGTCGGCGGCTTGATGATCCCGCAGATGAAGGCGCGTGGATATGGAGCGGATTACGCCGTCAACGTCACGTCGATGGCGGCGCTGATCGCGCTGCTCCTGCCGCCGTCGCACAACATGATCATCTACTCGATCTCGGCAGGTGGAAAGATCTCCATCGCCGACCTGTTCACGGCCGGCATCATTCCGGGCCTGCTGTTGGCCCTGTCGCTGATGATCACCGCCTATTTCGTGGCGCGCTCCCGCGGCTATCCGACCGAGCCGTTTCCGGGCTTCACCGCCGTCGCGCATCTCTTCGCTGTCGCGGTGCCCGGCCTGCTGCTGATCGCGATCATCTTCGGTGGCGTACGATCGGGCGTTTTCACGGCGACCGAGAGTTCCTGCGTCGCGGTCATCTATGCGTTGCTCGTTACTGTCTTCGTTTACCGGCAGATGACTTGGGAAGGTTTCGTTCATGCCACCCATGGTGCCGTGCGCACCACGGCCATGGTGCTGCTCATTATCGGCATGGCGGCGGCGTTCTCGTGGTTGATGGCCTTCCTGAAAGTGCCGGCAGCGCTCATAGCCTCCATGAACGCGATCTCGGACGATCCGCTGGTCGTGCTTCTCCTGCTCAACGTCTTGATGCTGTTCCTCGGCACCTTCATGGACATGGGGCCGACGATTATCATCTGCACGCCGATCTTCCTGCCCGTGGCGCAAGCCTACGGCGTCGACCCGGTGCATTTTGGCGTTATCATGATCCTCAACTTCGGCATCGGGCTGAATACGCCGCCGGTGGGCGCTGTGCAGTTCGTGGCGTGCGCAGTGGGCAAGATATCCGTCTGGGAAGCGATGCGCTCGATCTGGCCGTTCTATGGGGCCGGGCTCGTGGTACTGGGGCTCGTCACTTACATTCCGGCCATTTCGCTCTGGCTACCGAGCGTCTTCAAATAGGGGCGACATGGCATCGGACACCGCAACCGACCTCAGGGTCGAGAGAAAACCCAAACTGTCGGAGACCGTGGTCGCGACGATCCGCAAGCAGTTGCAGGCGGGTGAGATCCTGCCCGGCCATAAATTACCGACCGAAGGCCAACTGACCGAAACCTTCGGCGTCAGCCGCACCGTCATCCGCGAGGCGCTGGCCAAGCTTGCCGCCGACGGGCTGGTCGAACCGCGCCAGGGCGCCGGCGTCTTCGTCACAGAGCACATCTCGACAATGTTCGGCGCGCTGGCCGCCGACATGGGCAGCAAGGATTCGATCGCACTCAACGTGCTCGAAGTGCGGCTGGCGATCGAGATCGAATCGGCCGGGCTCGCCGCCATCCGTCGCAACGCCGCGCAGGAGGCGGCGATCCAGGAAGCCTTCTTCGAATTCGAGCGGCTGCTGCTTGCCAGCGAGCCGACCGGTCCGGCCGACCTCGCCTTCCATCGCGCCATCGCCAGCGCCACCAGCAACCCCTTCTATGTCGAGATGCTCGACGTGCTCGGCCGGCGCGCCATCCCGTGCGACGTGACTTCGCCCTGGTCGACCGAACTGGCGCAATCCGACAGCTACCAGCGCGGGCTGCAACGCGAGCACCTGGTGATCCTCAACGCCATTACCTCTGGCGATGCCGAGGCCGCGCGCGAGGCGATGCGCGCACACCTCACCGCCAGCCAGCAGCGTTACCGCGAGCGGCTGCATGCACGTCAGGCTTTTTATTCCAGTTCGGTCAAGGCCGCCGCCGGCAAATGACCCATCTCAAGTCAGGACGAAAATGAGCCAGAGCCATATCGACTGTACATCACGCTTTGCCATCGACCCGGTCGCCGCCGCGGCGATGGGAACCGATGAGCTGCGTCACAATTTCCACATTGACGGCCTGTTCCAGCGCGGCCGCATCAGCCTGACCTACACCCATTACGACCGCATGATCGTTGGTGGCGCCGTGCCGACTGGCGCACCGCTGCCGCTGGAAGCGATCAAGCCGACCGGCACGAAGAACTTTCTCGACCGCCGCGAGCTGATCGCCGTCAACATCGGCGGCGCGGGCGTCATCACGGCCGGCGGCCAGTCCTTCGAATTGCAGGCGCGCGACATGCTCTATCTCGGCATGGGCACCACCGACGTGTCCTTCGCCTCGGTGGACAAGACCGCGCCGGCTAAATTCTATCTGCTCAGCGCGCCTGCGCATCAGGCCTGGCCCAGCCGGCTGATCCGCATCGGCGACGCCAAGCGCCTCGATCTCGGCAGCAAGGACACCTGCAACGAGCGTTCGATCTTCCAGTTCATCCATGCCGAGGGCGTGAAGACCTGCCAGCTGGTGGTCGGCATGACTCAGTTGGCTCCAGGATCGGTGTGGAACACCATGCCATGCCATGTGCATGACCGGCGCATGGAGGCCTATCTCTATTTCGACCTGGCCGAGACGGCGCGCGTCTTCCATTTCATGGGCGAGCCTGACGAGACGCGCCATATCGTCATGGGCAATGAGGAGGCGGTGCTGTCGCCGGGATGGTCGATCCACTCCGGTGCCGGCACTTCCAATTATGCTTTCATCTGGGCGATGGCCGGCGACAATGTCGACTATACCGATGTCGACCCGGTGGCGTTGGGGGATCTGCGGTGAGCGACCCCTTCAGCCTTACCGGAAAACGTATCCTGGTCACCGGCGCCAACACTGGCATCGGCCAAGGCATCGCCGTGTGCGTCGCACGCGCCGGGGGCGCGGTGGTCGGCGTCGGCCGCTCGTCGATGGACGATACGGCAGACAAGATTGCGGCGGTGGGCGGGCAATTCGAAGCGGTGAGCGCCGACCTTGCCGACACTTCGGCCGCCGGCCTGTTGCTCGACCGGATCTGGGACGAAAGCGGTCCGCTCGACGGGCTGGTCAACAATGCCGGCATCATCCGCCGCGCCGATGCCGTCGATCTCAGAGAGGCCGATTGGGACGACGTCATGGACGTCAACCTGAAGACGGTTTTCTTGCTCTGCCAAAGCTTTGCAAGGCGTGCCTTGGCCGCTGAGCGGAAAGGCAAGATCGTCAACATCGCCTCGGTGCTGGGCTTTCAGGGCGGCATCCGTGTCGCGTCTTACACGGCCTCGAAGCATGGCGTGCTCGGCATCACCCGGCTGCTCGCCTGCGAATGGGCGCAAAAAGGCATCAACGTCAACGCCATCGCGCCGGGCTATATCGAGACCAACAACACGCAGGCGCTGCGCGCCGATCCCGACCGCAGCGCCGCCATCCTGGCGCGGATCCCGGCCGGTCGCTGGGGGGAAGCGGGCGACATTGGCGATGCCGCCGTGTTCCTGCTGGCGCCGGCGTCGAACTACATGCATGGAGCGGTGGTGCCGGTGGATGGCGGCTGGCTTGCGCGATGAGGAGACGACGATGACCACAAAGATTTTCGCGCATGCCGGCGAGGGCGCCTGGACGCCGACCCCGGACGGCAACAGGCGACGCGTTCTCCTGCATACCGACGAGTTGATGCTGGTCGAATTCGGCTTCGACAAGGGTGGCGTCGGCGCCCTGCATTCGCACCCACACGTCCAGGCTAGCTATGTCGCCGAGGGCCGCTTCGAGGTGACCATCGACGGTAGGACCGAAACCATCGAGACCGGCGGCAGCTTCATTGTGCCGTCCGGTCTGGTGCACGGCGTCAAGGCGCTGGAAGCAGGGCGGCTGGTCGACAGCTTCACGCCGCACCGGGCCGATTTCCTCGGCTAGCCAGGGAAGACCCGCACCTCAAAAGAGGCGCGGGTTGTTGCCTGGGCGCTTGTGGCGCCGCGGTACTCAAGACATGACCGCAGGATGCGAACCTGCCGCATGATGGTGAACATAGGCTTAACGCGCCGGGTGTTCGTGATGGCGGTGACTGCGTCGGTCAGGTGATATGCCGGAGCAGGCTGAAGAGCCGCTCGAACGTCTTGCCGTAGGGCGGGCGCAACAAGGCTCCCGCGCTCAGCCGGGACTGCAGGAAAACCGGCTTCTCCTTGCTGAAGGTGCGAAAGCCCCATTCGCCGTGATAGGCGCCCACGCCGCTGGCGCCGACGCCGCCGAACGGCTGGTTCTCCTGCACCAGATGCAGCATGCAGTCGTTGATGGTGACGCCGCCGGCGACGGTCTCATGCAGGATGCGTTGACGGTTGCCGCTGTCGCGCCCGAACCAGTAGAGCGCCAGCGGCCGGTCCGCCCCGTTCACATGGGCTATCGCCTCGTCGATCCCGGCATATTCGACGATGGGCAGTACCGGCCCAAAAATCTCCTCGCGCATCAGCCGCAGGTTTGCGCCGGCGTTGCGGACCAGGGTCGGCGGCAATTTCCGGTTTGTCGCGCCGAATGCCTCGCCGGCCGGGTTGATTTCGGTGACATCGGCGCCGGCATTACGCGCCTCGGTGATCATGTCGCGCAGGCGCTGGTGGTGCCGCTCGCTGATGATGGCGGTATAATCGGGGTTGTCGCGCAGGGTTGGGTAGAGCTTCGCGATCGCCGTTGCGAGCTTCGCGGCGACCGCGTCTGCTCGCCCCTTCGGGACCAGAAGATAATCCGGCGCGATGCAGGTCTGCCCGGCATTCAACAGCTTGCCGTAGGCAATGCTGGATACCGCCGCGTCGAGGTCGCATGACGGATCGAAGATTGCCGGCGACTTGCCGCCGAGTTCGAGCGTGACCGGGGTCAGGTTGGCTGCCGCGGCTATCGCGACCTGGCGTCCGACCGCGGTCGAGCCGGTGAACAGCAAATGATCGAAAGGCATCGACACGAAGGCCTTTCCCATCTCCGCGTCGCCGCTGATGACGCTGAGCTCATCGGGTGCGAAATGCTCGGCAACGAGTTTGGCCAGCAGCGTTGAAAATGTCGGCGTCAGTTCGGAAGGTTTTATGAGTACGCGGTTGCCGGCGGCAAGGGCCGCGGTGACCGGCGCGACAGCGAGCTGGAAAGGATAATTCCAGGGCGACACGATGCCGACGACACCCAGTGGCTGCGGAAGGAGGCGATTTCTGCCCGGCAGGAACGGCATAGTGGTGGCGACGCGGCGTTCGCGCATCCAGCCCCTGAGGTGCGACAGCGCGTGGCGGATACCGGCGCGCACGACGAACAGTTCCGCAAGACGCGTCTCATGCGCGGAACGGCCGCCAAAGTCGGTGTCGATGGCGGTGCAGATGTCGGCTTCATGCCGCTCGGTCAACGCCAACAGGCGTTTCAGGCGATCCTTGCGGATGCCAAAGTTGGGGAAAGGCTGCGCCTCGAAGGCAGCACGCTGCAACCGAAACCGCTCGCCGAGAGCATCCTGAATGGCCTGCAGCATCGCGCCCTCCCTGACTTGTCGGGCCGAGCTTACATCGTGGTGCGTGGCGGAATCCAGCGGGGGTGCAGGTCTCGCAAGGGAAGGTGCTGCGGCGAGCCTTGGATCAATCGGTCAGCTTCCGCGTTCGCGCCGCAGGCTTTCCTTGTGCCGGCTTGTTCTGGTTGTGGTCCGGTGTCAGCTGCGCTAAGGCAAGGTGCCCATGCGGAGAGTCGTTTTGACCGGTTTCCACATCCTCTCCAATCCACGAAATTGCAGCCCGGTGTCTGCCTGATGCAGGCATCGGCGATGAGCATCTTGGCCGTGGCCCGCAGGCGGCGCGTTTCGTCCCGGGTGGCCCTGATGCAAGATCGGGTTGCCGCATTGCGCCAGCGGAATTGCGGATGAAGGGCGCGCGCAGGCTTGAGGCTGCGTTTGGAGCGGCCGCGCGAAGGGTTATGCGGGAGTTTCTGCGATTCGTGCCGCTGTCTCTGAAACAGCGCATGCAAAGACGCACATACGCACGCGCAACGCCCGCCAACAGAATTTTCATTTCGGGCTGCGCGCGCAGCGGGACGACGCTGACACAGCGGCTGATGAGGTGTTTCCGGGATATTTTCGTCCATCCGCCCGAAGCGCGATACACAATGCTGGACATGCTGGATCGGCCGGAATCGAACCTCGTCGTCAAGCGCGATGCGCGCGGTTTTGCGCATCTGGCGAAGCTACCTCCCTCCATCGGCTTGATCTATTGTGTGCGCCATCCATTCGACACGCTGACAAGTTCGCATCCGCAAACACGCCACGAGCGTCGGTTCCACGTCACGCCGCATCGCTGGCTGGCCGAATACGACGCGCTGACCCGGCTGAAGAAGGCACAACCGCACCGGCAGATACTCTTTGTCCGCTACGAAGACATGATCGGCGCGCCCGATGCGCAGCAGGACAGAATCGCGCAGTCGTTCGGACTGACACCGCGCATTCGTTTCAGCGAGGATCCGGACAATCCGATCCGGGTGGCTTCGTTGAGAAAATGGGAACGGAATGAAGAATTCAGGACCTATCTCGACGGTCTGCCCCCGGCATTTCTCGTCGGCGTCCGGCGTTTCTGCGCCGAGTTCGGCTATGACATGCCAATAAGCACGCCGACCGTGGACGCGCGGTGATGCAGGCACCGGCGGCCGTCGCGACAGAAGAGCGAGATCCCAAGCGGCGCGTGCTGAAAGACGTGTTCGGCTTCGATGATTTTCGCCCCGGCCAGGCCGATGTCATGGACGCGCTGCTGGCTGGGCGTCATGTGCTGGCCGTCATGCCGACAGGTGCGGGCAAATCGCTCTGCTACCAAGTGCCGGCACTGGTCCTGGGTGGGCTCACCATTGTCGTTTCGCCGCTGGTGGCGCTGATGCAGGATCAGGTCGCCGCCTTGCGGCTTGCCGGCGTGGCGGCCGACACGATCAATTCCTCGATCGACCGCGATGCCAATATCGCCGCATGGCGTCGCGTCGCCTCGGGCCAGACGCGCCTGCTCTATCTCGCGCCGGAGCGGCTGATGACCGAGCGCATGCTCGAGGCGCTGGCCAGGCTCGATATCAGCCTGATCGCCGTCGACGAGGCGCATTGCATCTCGCAATGGGGGCCGGCGTTCCGGCGCGAATACGAGGACCTGTCGCGTCTGCGCGGCATCTTTCCCAACGTGCCGATCATGGCGCTGACGGCAACGGCGGACGAAGGCACGCGCACCGACATCGAATCTCGGCTATTTGCCGAGCGCGTCGAGACCCTGGTGCTGGGCTTCGACCGGCCGAACATCAAGCTTGCCATCGAGGCCAAGCAGGACAGCAAGCGGCAATTGCTGCGCTTCGTCGAGCGCCATCCCGGCCGCAGCGGCATCGTCTACTGCCTGTCGCGCAAGAAGACGGAGGAGATGGCGGCCTTCCTCGAGAAGAACGGCGTCACCGCGCTCGCCTATCATGCCGGCATGAGCAAGGAGGCGCGAGACGCCAACCAGAACAGCTTCATGACCCTTTCAGGCGTCGTCATGGTGGCGACCATCGCTTTCGGCATGGGCATTGACAAGCCTGATGTCGCCTATGTCTTCCACACCGACATGCCGGGCAGCCTGGAGGCCTACTACCAGGAGATCGGCCGCGCCGGCCGCGATGGGCGGGACGCCGAGGCGCATATGCTGTTCGGCCTTGGCGATATCCGCATGCGCCGGATGTTCATCGACGACGAGGATGCGCCGCCCGAGCACAAGAGGCGCTCGCATGGCCGGCTCGACACGCTGATCGGCTATTGCGAGACGGCGCAGTGCCGCCGCCAGGTGCTGCTCGGCTATTTCGGCGAAGAAGCGCAGCCTTGCGGCAATTGCGACACCTGCCTCGACCAGGCGCCGCGCGCCGATGGCGGAGCGGAGGCGCGGATCATCCTGGCAGCCATCGCCCAGAGTGGCGAACGCTTCGGTGCCGGCCATGTCATCGACATTCTGCTCGGCCATGAAACCGAGAAGGTGCTGGCCAGGAACCACCAGAGGCTCGCCAGCTTCGGCAGCGGACTGGCGCACAAGAAGGACTTTTGGCTGTCGCTAATCCGGCAGCTCGTCGCCGGCGGGTTTCTGATGCCGGATCCGGCCGGCCATGGCGGCCTCGCCATCGCCGAAAAAGGCCATGCGCTTGGCCGTGGCGAGGTGCCGTTCCATTATCGCGTCGAGGTGCGCAGCCGCGCCTTGCGCGGCAAGACGCGCTCCGGGCAGGATTTCGGGCAATCGGATGTGGACACCGGGCTGCTGGCCGCGCTGAAGACCTTGCGACTGCGGCTCGCCAAGGAGCGCCAGGTGCCGGCCTATGTGGTGTTTTCCGATCGCACCCTGATCGACATGGCAGAGCGCCGCCCAAACGACCTCGACGCCTTCGCTGAAGTGAATGGGGTTGGGGCGGCAAAGCTGAAGGAGTTCGGCCAGGTTTTTCTGAGTACGATTGCCGAGCACCAATCCGATGGCTCGGCCTGAGGTCAGATCAGCGACTGGTCACGCGTCCTGAAGCATAGCGATCTTCGGAGAGGGCATCCGTTCCGAGACCTCCTGTTCCGTCGCCGCCCATTCCTCCACCGCCCATGCCCCCGCCGAGACCGATCAGTTCAATGTTCTCTGGCCGGCCCGCCGACAGATCAGGCCCAGACTGAGGCGTTCATCGACTTCATGGCTGAGCATCTTCAACCGCAATAGGTGCCGCTGTCCGCCTATCCACCGCAGCGTCGACCCGCGGGGCGTCAGTCGCGCGATATGGACAGTCCCGTGAAAAGCGGAGCGTAGGCGGCGAGCCTGCGGGATACGAACTCCGTGAAGAGCCGCACGCGCTTCGTCTTGCGTGTCTCCCCCTGTGTGAGAAGCCAGAGCGTTCCGTACATGTGCAGGTCGGTGCCCGGCACCCTCACCAGCAGGGGGTCGGCATCTCCGACGAAGCACGGCAGTGTCGTGATCCCGAGACCTTGCCGTACGGCAACGATCTGCGCCTCGGCGTCCGTGGTCCTGAATGGAACCCCCGCGGTGCGAACCTCACCCGCGCCGGCCCACTCTGGAATTCCATGAACGCTTATGACGATCCACCGGATGGGATCAGGCGCGCCCGCACGCCACGCGGCCAGGCGATCGCGGGACATGTAGACGCCGCCGAACACCTCCGGTCCCTTCAGGCCGTGAAGATTGAGCGGCAGGGTTTTGCGGTCGTAGACGACGCGGATCGCGACGTCGGCCTCTCGGTTGGTCAGATTTGCCAGCTCGCCGGACGACAGGATTTCCATCTCGATGTCCGGGTGCAGACGCGCGAAATCGGCGAAGTCCGGCATGAGCAGGTGTGTCGCGAGGGGAGGTGCCAGCGTCACCCGCAGAAGCCCGCGCACACCCTGGTCGCGCCCGAAGACGCGCGTCTCCAGCTGGTGCGACGACGCTTCCATCTGGTTCGCGAGATCGAGGACCTCCTCGCCCACAGCCGTCAGGCGGTAGCCCGAAGGCAGCTTTTCGAACATGTGCGCTCCGAGGCGTTCCTCGAGCTGGGCGACGCGTCGCAGCACGGTCGAGTGATTCACCCCGAGCTGCGCGCCGGCAGCCCGCACCGAGCCTCCGCGCGCGACGGCAAGAAAGTAGCGAATGTCATCCCAGTCGATCATGGTGCAATCCGGCACCGCGCGGTGCGCCTTCCCAAGCCCGTATCTAACGCATGCTACAGCAGTACGGGCGGGACATCATAGCTTATGTCGACAGGGGCGGCGCAATTCCGAATGGCGGACACGGATCGTCACGGCTGGCGTCAGTTCCTGAAAGCGGATCGATTTTGCACCACCGATGTGCGCGCTTCCGCACTCACCGCGTGACTCTGACGGGCCCATCTAGAGGTTCTCGGGGCGTACCCGAACGACCAAAGACAGAGCCTGGAAGGATTGAGTTATGGGAAAACTAGACGGTAAGGTTGCGGTTATTACGGGTGGCGCCACCGGCATCGGCCTCGCCGCTGCAAAGCGCTTCATCGAGGAGGGCGCTTTCGTCTTCATTTTCGGCCGTCGGCAGGATGTGCTCGACGCTGCTGTGGCCAACCTCGGGGCCAATGCCCGCGCGGTGAAAGGCTCGGTTTCCGACGAGGCCGACCTCGACCGGCTCTACGCGGCGGTGAAGGCCGAGCGCGGAACCCTCGACATCGTCTTCGCCAATGCCGGGGCGGGAGGCCTGCTTCCGCTCGGCGAGATCACCGCCGAGCACATTGACGAAACCTTCGACACCAATGTGAAGGGTACGATATTCACGGTCCAGAAGGCGCTGCCACTGATGGGCGAGGGCGGTTCGATCATCCTGACCGGATCGAGCGCCGGCACCACGGGCGCCCCCGCATTCAGCGTCTACAGCGCGAGTAAGGCGGCCGTGCGCAATCTTGCGCGGAGCTGGGCGGAGGACCTGAAGGGCACCGGCATCCGGGTAAACGTGCTGTCGCCCGGGCCGACAGCGACCGAACTCGCGAAGGCAGCGATAGGGGAGGAGGGCTTGAAGGCCTTCGCCTCGATGAACCCGCTCCAGCGCATGGCCGATCCGGCGGAGATTGGAGCGGCGGCTGCGTTTCTCGCGTCGCCCGACAGCAGCTTCATGACCGCCAGCGAGGTCGCCGTCGACGGGGGCCTGGCGCAAATCTGACGCTACGCCCCGCCGTTCATTCCATTCGATATTCCGGGCCCGCAGGGCGTGGTAAACTGAAGGAGAATATACATGAGCTATGCAATTATTGGCTTCGGCAAGATCGGCCACGCTCTTGCCAAGGCGTTTGCCCGCAACGGCATCGAAGTGTCCGTGGCAACCACGCGCGACCCGGAAAGCTTTGCAGCCGATGCGGCCGCGATCGGACCCACGATTATCCCCAAAACGCTGGCGGAAGCGATCAAGGCGGACATCATCTTTCTGGCGGTTCGTTTCGAGTCGCACCCAGATGTCGCGAAGGCGCTGTCAAGCTGGGAAGGCAAGACGATCATCGACGCGACGAACGTGTTTCCAGCCCCTGAAGAGCTGGACGGTCTGCCGTCCTCCGCCTTCGTCGCAAAGGCGTTCACCGGTGCCAAGCTCGTCAAAGGGTTCAATCACCTGATTGCAGCCACTTTGGCTGCCGATCCGATCGTCGAGGGCGGGCACCGGGTCGTCTTTCTGTCGAGCGACGACGAGGACGCGATCGCTCCCGTGGCGGCCTTAGCCAAACAACTCGGGTTCGCACCGGTCAAGCTGGGGAAGCTCAACGAGGGTGGCGCACTGGTGCACGCACGCGGCCGCACTTGGGGCCAGCTGATCTTCCAGGACCTGTTCAAGAAGGAGCAGTAACGGATTTATCGTGCACCGACAGAGTGGCCGGTGTTCGACGCCGGCCACATCGTCAGCAACGAGCCGAGCGCGCAAAGTGACGTGCTTGAAAGCGGCTTACATCTGCCTGGGATCCTTCGGCCGACATGTGCCGGCCACCCATGAATCGTAATTGCAATAGCTGACGTCCCAGCCGGCATCGCGTCTTTTGGAAGTTACCTCACGACCGCCCGGGCGGATGGGTCCGAAGCCACCCCAACTGCCATCCGAGCCTTTGCAATTTCCCATGACGCGATAATTGCAGTTGTTTACGACGAAGTTGCCGTCCATCGACACGCATGCCGATGCGACAGTGGAAAGACTGAAGAAGGCCGTGCCGACGACTGTGACGGCGAGAGAGGCTTTGCGCATAGTGGTCTCCTAACTGGCTGGGCGAACCAACCATTACGAGATCTTGGGCCGGCCACTTCCCCCATTTGGGCCAAACCGGCTGGCAAATTCACAGCGACATGGCTGCGCTTGCGGACAGAAAACCATGTGCGGAGAGCCGAATGGGCCTGCCCATCGCCGAAGCTTTACGCCTCCGCAAAGGCCAGAGTGTCCCGGCTCGGGCGGCTTTGTCCTGTTGGCTGCGCGATATGCGGCAGGCGGCTAGCAGCCCAGGAGATGTCAGGTTCTTGGGCTAAATGGCGGAGAGGGAGGGATTCGAACCCCCGATGGGCTTGCACCCATGCCGCATTTCGAGTGCGGTGCATTCGACCACTCTGCCACCTCTCCGCGGTCATGGTCGGCCGTTGCCGGCGCGGCGCACTAGATAACGGCTGAACGGGCAGGTTACAAGGCCAATCCGGCAGTTATTTGGCTTGCTTGGCAAGCGGCGGATTCACGGCTGGTGGGGTACAGCGAGACCCGAGGCAGATTGCCGACCCAGTCACCCATCCTCAGCCCAGGCGGGGCAACGCCGTGGGCATGTCGGCACAGCCGGTCCGTGCCCGCCAATGACGGTCTCGGAAACGGCGCGGCTGGTTTGCCTTGACTCGCCCCCAACCTTCGGTTAGGGACAGCGCGCAATCGGCGTGGAGGGTTCTTCCGCGCCGCTTGTTTTTTGAACCCGCAGACTGACAAAAAGACGGCTGAACTGCCAGAGGCGGTTCATCAAGGCCGACCGAACAGCGAAAGGCAAAAAATGTTCGCAGTCATTAAAACGGGTGGCAAGCAGTATCGCGTTGCCGCCAACGATCTCCTGAAGATCGAAAAAGTTGAAGCCAATGTCGGCGATATGGTCGAAATCGGCCACGTTCTGGCGCATGGCGAAGGCGAGAATGTCACGTTTGGCGCGCCGTTCGTCGACGGCGCGGTGGTCACCGCCGAAGTCGTCGAACAGGGCAAGAACCGCACCGTCATCGCCTTCAAGAAGCGCCGCCGGCAGAATTCGCGCCGCAAGATCGGCCATCGCCAGCTTTTGACCACCGTGCGGATCTCCGAGATCCTGCTGGGTGGCGCCAAGCCGACCAAGACGGCAGCGGCCAAGGCGCCGAAGAAGGTGAAGGCCGAGGCCGCCACCGAGGTGCAGGCGGAAGCCGCGCCGAAGAAGGAGCCCAAGGCCAAGGCAGCCGAGACAAAGGCAGCCGAGACCGCCGCAGCGCCACTGTTCAAGGCACCGAAGGGTGAGCCGGACGATCTGACCTTGATCAAGGGCATCGGCCCGGTCGCAGCCAAGGATCTTAACGAGCAGGGCATCATCACCTTCGCCCAGCTTGCCAAGCTGACCGAGAAGGATGTCGCCAAGATCGACGAGCACATGCCCTTCAGCGCCGACCAGATCAAGGACTGGCGCGAGCAGGCCAAGGAATTGGCTGCGAAGTAATTTTCTGGCGATTGGGTCGCCGGATCGGACTTGAAACGGAACGCGAACGCGTTCATAAGGCCTTTTAGGCGCCTTGCGGCGCAACGGAGTTAGTTAGATGGCACACAAGAAAGCTGGCGGCTCGTCGCGCAACGGTCGCGACTCGCATTCCAAGCGTCTGGGCGTGAAGAAGTTCGGCGGCGAAGCCGTCATCCCGGGCAACATCATCATTCGTCAACGCGGCACCACGTGGCATCCCGGCGTCAATGTCGGCATGGGCACGGATCATACGCTTTTTGCGCTCGAGACCGGCGCCGTGACGTTCAACAAAAAAGCCAACGGCCGAACCTACGTATCGGTCAATCCGATTGCCAAAGCCGCGGAGTAGCCGGTTCCGCACTAGAACACCGGCGCCCATCTCGGGAACCGGTGTCTGGCAAAGCCAGGAAAAGGATCAGGGGAGATGGGTTTCCATCTCCCCTTTTTCTTGTGCCTGGAGGACTTTCAAATGGTTGCCGAAGCGGAAGACTCAGAAGACGGAAGTTACGCGATAGACTGCCCGGTGCTGGTCACCGAGCGGCTGGTGATGCGGGCGCCCCATGAAGGCGATGTCGCGCAACTGGTCGAACTTGCCGACAACCGTCATGTCGCCGAAATGCTGGCACGCATGCCGCACCCCTATGGCGAGGCCGAGGCGCGCTCCTTCCTCGCCATGACCAGGTCGCGCCGGGCCGGCATCGCCTATGCCCTGACGCTGGCCGGAACCGACACGTTCGTCGGCTGTGCCGGTCTCAACACCACCGAACGCGGGCTGGAACTCGGCTACTGGATCGGCGAGCCTTACTGGAAGAAGGGCTATGCGACGGAAGCAGCCCATGCGCTGGTCGATCTCGCCTTCCAGAGGACGTCGATCCAGGTTCTGCAGGCCTCGACGCGGGTCATCAACCCGGCCTCCAGGCGGGTGATCCACAAATGCGGGTTCCAGTATGCCGGCCAGGGCATGCTGAACTCGATCGTTGCCGGCCAGGTTCCCGTCGAGCGCTACCGGCTCGATCGCAAGACCTGGACCAGCCTGCGGAACTGGGTACATTTTTGATGTGTGACGACGGTCAAGCCAATGGTCGACAGCAGCGATATTGAAACGGTCGCGATCGCGCCGATGACGCCCGGGGATATCGAAAGCTTTCATCGCGCGCTCGATGTCGTCGCGCGTGAGCGAAAGTACCTGTCCTTCCTAGAGGCGCCACCGCTGGATCAAGTCAGAAGTTTCGCAATGGACCGTATCGGGAGAGGCGATCCGGGGTTCGTGGCCGTTGTTCGTGGCGAGGTCGTCGGCTGGTGCGACATCTCACGCCACGATCGGCTCATCCATGCGCATCGCGGCTCCCTCGGAATGGGGATCATTCCTTCCTATCGGGAGCGTGGCCTGGGACTGCGGCTCATCAATGCGACCTTGGCACAGGCGCGCAAGACCGGCTTTATCCGCGTCGAGCTTTCCGTGCATTCCGACAATGCTCGCGCCATCTCTCTTTACGACAAGGTCGGGTTTGTCAGGGAGGGCGTGCAGCGCGACGCCGTCCATATCGACGGGGAATACCGCGATACGATCATGATGGCGATCGTCAAACGTGAAAACACTGCCGGATGAAAGGCCATCAGCCCAGTTCGACCCACACCGGCAGGTGGTCCGAACCGTCAGCTTTCCGGTCGACCCACAGGCGCTGCAGGGATCTGGCAAGCGAAGCGCTTGTGAAGATATAGTCGATGCGCTTGTGGCGGCTGGGGTCGGTGGGTTGTTTCGGGTCGACCCAGCTGATGAGATCGTCGCCGGTGGCGTTCAGGCGCAAGGCGGCATCGACGGCAAAGTCGGCGGTCAGCGGCATGCCGAATTCATGGTCCGGCCGGCCGGCGAGTTCGACATATTCGGGTGAACCGGCCAGCATGTTGAAATCGCCCATGCCGACAAAGGCTTCGGGATGCGGCAGTTCCGGCAGGCCGATCTCGGCGACGCCGGACAGCGCGCCGCCTTCGAGCGCGTAGTTCAGCATGCGTTGGCGCAAGAACTGGATCTGGCTGGCGCGTTCGACGGGGCTGCGGTGATCGAGATGGATGGAATAGAAGCGGATGAAACCAAGCGGCGTCTCGATCAGCGCTTCCAGCGCGCCACGCTGGAAGTTCATCATCTCGAAGCTGCGGCTGCGCGGCAAAAGCAGGTTGCGCGACAGATGAATAGGCGTTTTCGACAGCACCATGTTGCCGAGCTGGAAGGTTTTCGTGATGGCGCGGCCATTGTCGATGTGCGAACCGATATTGGCCTCGAAATTGCTGCCATAGACGGCGAAGTAGTCGGGCAGCGCCTCGCCGATCTCGGCGACCATGTCGCGGCCGCTATTCCTGGGATTGTTGCGGGTCACCTCCTGCAAAGCGATCACGTCGGCGCCGCGCACGGCATCAGCGATGCGCCCGACATCGTATTGCCCGTCGAGGCCGATGCCGTACTGGATGTTGTAAGTTACAAGCTTCATTCCGGCATCTCTCCGGCCGATCCCACGCGGCCATTGTCACAAAACGGCCTCGCCCTTCGCCGCGCCTTGGTTTAGAGCAAGGGCCAAGGTTTAGAGCAATGCCGCAAGGCCACTAGTAGAAACTGTACAATCCCATGAAATTTCTCGATCAAGCCAAGGTCTACATCCGCTCCGGCGACGGTGGCGCCGGTTCGGTGTCGTTCCGGCGCGAAAAGTTCATCGAGTTCGGCGGGCCGGATGGCGGTGATGGCGGCCGTGGCGGCGATGTCTGGCTGGAGGCGGTCGACGGGTTGAACACGCTCATAGACTACCGCTACCAGCAGCATTTCAAGGCCAAGACCGGCGTCCACGGCATGGGCCGCAACATGACCGGTGCCAAGGGCGCCGATGTCACGCTGAAGGTGCCGGCGGGAACGCAGGTGTTCGAAGAGGACAACGAGACGCTGATCTGCGATCTGACCGTGGTCGGCCAGCGCTTTCTGCTGGCCAAGGGCGGAAATGGCGGTTTCGGCAACCAACATTTCAAGACCTCGACCAACCAGGCGCCGCGCCGCGCCAATCCCGGCCTGCCGGGGCAGGAGCTCAACATCTGGCTGCGGCTGAAGCTGATCGCCGATGCCGGGCTGGTCGGGCTGCCCAATGCCGGCAAGTCGACATTCCTGGCGGCGGTCACCGCGGCCAAGCCGAAGATCGCCGACTATCCGTTCACGACGCTGCATCCCGGCCTCGGCGTCGCCCGGATCGACGCGCGCGAGTTCGTCATCGCCGACATTCCGGGTCTCATCGAAGGCGCGCATGAGGGCGTCGGCATTGGCGATCGCTTTCTTGGCCATGTCGAGCGCACGCGCGTGCTGCTGCATCTGGTTTCGGCGCAGGAGGAAAATCCGGGCAAAGCCTACAAGACCGTGCGCGCGGAACTTGAGGCCTATGGCAACGGCCTGACCGACAAGGTCGAGATCGTGGCACTTTCCCAGGTCGACACGCTCGACGCCGATGCGCGCAAGAAGAAAGTCGCCTCGCTGAAGCGCGCCGCCGGCCGAGCACCGATGCTGTTGTCGGCGGTCACCGGCGAAGGCGTCGAGGCGGTGCTGCGGGCGCTGATGTCGGTGGTGGGCGAGGCGCGTGCGCGGACGGCTACCCCGGTCGAGACGCGCTGGGACAAGTAGGCCATGCAGTCGCTGAAAAAATATCGGCGCATCACCGTCAAGATCGGCTCGGCGCTGCTCGTCGACCGCGCGACGGGCCTCAAGCGAGACTGGCTGGCCTCGCTTGCCGACGATATTGCGGTGCTTGCGCAGGGCGGCGCTGAAATCCTCGTCGTCTCCTCCGGCGCCATCGCGCTTGGCCGCACCATCCTTGGCCTCGGCAAGCGAGCCCTGAAACTGGAGGAGAGCCAGGCGGCGGCAGCCGTGGGACAGATCGCATTGGCCGGCGCCTGGTCGGACGCGCTCGGCAAGGGCAGCCTGAAATCGGGCCAGATCCTGCTGACGCTCGGCGACACCGAGGAGCGCCGCCGTTATCTCAATGCGCGGGCGACGATCTCGACACTCTTGAAGATGAAGGCAGTGCCGGTCATCAACGAGAACGACACGGTGGCGACTTCCGAAATCCGCTACGGCGACAATGACCGGCTGGCGGCTCGCGTCGCCACCATGATGGGCGCCGACCTCCTGGTGCTGCTCTCAGACATCGACGGGCTCTATACGGCGCCGCCGGCGCGTGACCCCCATGCCAAATTCATTCCGGTGGTCGACCGGATCACGCCCGATATCGAGGCGATGGCGGGTGCGGCCGCTTCCGAACTGTCGCGCGGCGGCATGCGCACGAAGCTCGATGCCGGCAAGATCGCCACCGCCGCCGGCACCGCGATGATCATCACGTCGGGCACGCGGCTGTCGCCGCTGATGGCGATCGAACGCGGCGAACGCGCCACCTTCTTCCGGCCGAGTTCCAATCCGGTCAAGGGTTACAAGACCTGGATCGCCGGCCAACTCGAACCGGCCGGCCGGCTGACAGTCGATGCCGGCGCCATCGGCGCGCTGCTGTCGGGCAAGTCGCTGCTGCCGGCCGGCGTCAAGCTGGTCAGCGGCAATTTCTCGCGCGGCGACACGGTGGCGATCCTGTCGCCCGACGGCCGCGAGATCGCGCGCGGGCTGGTTGCCTACGATGCAGCCGATGCCGTAAGGATCGCGGGCCTGAAGACGGCCGAGATCGAAACCGTGCTCGGCTACGAGGCGCGTTCGGCGATGATCCACCGCGACGACCTTGTGGTGAGTCATTCTGGTGCCCAAGTAGGGGCTAGCGACCAAGTACTGGCCGGTGGCGCCATAAGCGGAGGATGAGCATGCTGAAGCAGCATGAAAAATCCGGAGAAGACACAGTGGCGCTGATGGCCGATATCGGCCGCCGCGCCCGCGCTGCCGCCCGACCGTTGGCCATTGCCACCACCGCCGCCAAGAATGCTGCACTTGCCGCCATGGCCGAGGCGATCGTCGCCAGGCAGCAAGACATTCTCGACGCCAACGCCATCGATGTCTCGAACGGCCAGGAATCCGGGCTTTCCGCCTCCTTCATGGACCGGCTGAAGCTCGATCCGGCGCGCATTCGCGCCATGGCCGACGGCATCAGGGAGATCGCCGAATTGCGCGACCCGGTTGGCGACGTGATCGCACAATGGGATCGGCCGAACGGTCTGCATATCGAGCGCGTGCGCACGCCGCTCGGCGTCGTCGGCGTCATCTATGAGAGCCGCCCGAACGTCACCGCCGATGCCGGCGCGCTGTGCCTCAAGGCCGGCAATCCGGTAATCCTGCGCGGCGGCTCGGATTCGCTCAATTCCTCGGCCGCCATCCACGCCTGCCTGGTCGAAGGGCTGAAGGAAGCCGGCCTGCCGGAGGACGCCATCCAACTGGTGCCGATCACCGACCGCGCCGCCGTCGGCGAGATGCTGAAAGGCTTGGGCGGTATGCTCGACGTCATCATTCCGCGCGGTGGCAAAAGCCTCGTCGGGCGGGTGCAGGCCGAGGCACGGGTGCCAGTCTTCGCGCATCTCGAAGGCATCTGCCATCTCTACATCGACCGTTCGGCCGAGCTCCAAATGGCGGTGCGGATCGCCGTCAACGCCAAGATGCGGCGCACCGGCGTCTGCGGTGCCGCAGAGACGCTGCTGGTCGACCAGGCGGTCGCCTCCACCCATCTGGTGCCGATCCTCGACGCACTGCGCGCCGCCGGTTGCGAAATCCATGCCGATGCCGAGGTGCTGAAAGTGTTTTTCGACGCCAAACCGGCTACCGACGCCGACTGGATCACCGAATATCTCGATGCCATCATCGCGGTAAAACTGGTCGACGGTATCGGTGGTGCGATCGACCACATCGAGAATTTCTCCTCACATCACACCGAAGCGATCGTCGCCGAGGATGCGCAAACCGTCGAAAAATTCTTCAACGAGATCGATTCGGCGATCCTGCTGCACAACGCCTCGACGCAGTTCGCCGACGGCGGCGAATTCGGCATGGGCGCCGAGATCGGCATCGCCACCGGCAAGATGCACGCGCGCGGACCGGTCGGCGTCGAGCAACTGACGTCGTTCAAATACCGCGTGCGCGGGTCCGGACAGGTGAGGCCTTGACGTATTTCGCCCGAAGGGCCTGAAGCTTGCACCCAGCCACCCCCCTCTGTCCTGCCGGACATCTCCCCCGCAAGGGGGGAGATCGGATGTCATTTCGGGTTTCGCCGATCTCCAACGCGGCAAGATTTACGCCTTCGCCGAAACTGCTGATCTCCCCCCTTGCGGGGGAGATGGCCGGCAGGGCAGAGGGGGGTGCCTAGCGCGATGCTATCCCCTTCCCACCCCCCCGTTCCCTCCCACTATCTCAAAATGCCGCACGCCGAAAAAGGCCTCGCCGTCGGCCTGTTCGGCGGCTCGTTCAATCCGCCGCATGCCGGCCACGCGCTGGTCGCCGAGATTGCGCTGCGACGCCTGTCGCTCGACCAGCTGTGGTGGATGGTGACGCCGGGCAATCCGCTGAAGAACACCAGGGAATTGGCGCCGCTGGGCGAGCGGCTGCAGCTGTCGGAGCAGATCGCCAAGAACCCGAAGATCAAGGTCACCGCTTTCGAAGCCGCCCATCACGTCCGCTATACCGCCGACACGCTGGCGCTGGTTAAGGCGCGCAATCCCGGCGTCGACTTCGTCTGGATCATGGGTGCCGATAGTTTGCGGGATTTCCATCGCTGGCAACGCTGGCGCGAGATTGTCATGACCTTCCCGATCGCCGTCATCGACCGCCCGGGCGCGACGCTGTCGTTCCTGTCCTCGGTCGTCGCCAAGACCTTCGACTATGCCCGCATCGACGAGGGCGATGCGCCGCGGCTTGCCCGCATGAAGGCACCGGCCTGGACCTTCATCCACGGCCCGCGCTCGTCGCTGTCATCGAGCGCGATCCGCAAGCTGGCGAAGGGGTGAGCCCGACCGCCCGGCCATGTCGCTTTTATCGCTCCCTTTGCCCGTTTCATGGGCAATCCTGAGCAGGCATGTCGATTCCCAGGAAAACCCGCAGCGAAGCCGAGCAGGGCGCCGAGCCCACGCCGCTGATCGCGATTGCCAGCGTCATCGTGTCGATGGCACTGATTGCCGTCGGCAACGGGCTGATGTTTGCCTATATCCCGGTTCGGCTCGGCGCCGAGGGTTTCGATCCGACCTGGGCCGGGCTGATCATCACCGGACTTTCGGCCGGCGGGCTGGCGGGCTGCATCCTGACCGGACCGCTGGTGCGAAGGGTCGGCCATGCCCGTGCCTTCATGGTGTTGTCGGCGCTGATCGCGCTGGCCAACGCCGCGGTCGGCGCCGGGGTCCATCCGCTGCTGTGGATAGCCGCCCGCGCGCTCTACGGCTTTGCCATCTGCGGCCTGTTCATCGTCGCGCAGAGCTGGCTCAACGATGCCGTTGCCAACGCCATCCGCGGCCGGGTGATGGCTTTCTTCTACGTTGCCTATGTCGCCGGGCTCGGCGTCGGCTACGCGACGCTGGCGCTGGTCGATATCAGGACAGCGGATGCGCCGCTGATCGGCATCGTCTTCACCGCGCTATCGATCCTCCCTGTCGGGATGACCAAACTTGCCCAGCCGCCGGCACCGCAGGCGGCCTCGGTGGCGCTGCGCCGTGCCTGGCGGGTTTCACCGGTCGGCGTCGCCGGCATGCTTGCGGTCGGCGGCCTGTCGATGTCGATTGCGGGCTTCGCGCCGATCCACGCCACGGCCAAGGGCTACAGCCAGGCCGATGTGGCGCTGCTGCTTTCGGCGATGCCTCTCGGCACGCTGATCCTGCAGATCCCGCTTGGCTGGATTTCCGACCGAACCGACCGCCGCTATGTGCTGATCGCCGCATCCGCGCTCGCCATGGTTGCCGGCCTGTTTGCGCTCGGGTTCGATGGCGGCGCGTTGGCCGCGTTGGTTGTGATCTATATCGTGTGGGACGGCGCCTCGGAATCGATCTATTCGCTGGCCAGCGCACATGCCGCCGACCGCGCCGGCAAGGACGACATGGTGGCGCTGTCCAGTTCGCTTTTGTTTGCCTGGTCGCTGTCGGGTTTCGTCGTGCCCGGCATCGTGACGGCGCTTTCAGCCGTCTTCGGAACGCAGGCTTTCATCTATGTGGCTGTTCTCATCGCCGCAGCCTTCTGCCTGTTCGTGCTTTTGCGCGTGTTCACGACGCGTGCGGTCCCGGTCGGTGAAACCGGCAGCTTCGCACCGATGACGGCGCAGGCGCCGTTGCCGGTCGAACTTGCCTTCGCACCGGACGATGAGGGCCGGCACTGAGCCAACCGACTATTGTCGACGGGCTTCCGGTTGGGGCGCTTCCGGCGGCGGCAGCGGGATCGATATGCCTTCGCTATCGAACTCCTGTTTGGCGCGCTTGGTGAGATCGGTCTGGGTGGCGAAGAAGTCCGCCGACGATGTCCAATAGCGCAGGGCAATCGAAACAGTGCTGTCGCCCAATGTCGAGACGAAAGCGATCGGTGCCGGCTCACGTTTCACTCGCCGTTCGGCCGCGGCAATGGCAAGCAAGGCTTTCTGCGCCCTGTCGATGTCGTTCCAGGAGCCGATGCTGAGTATGATGTCGCTGCGGCGTACGCCGTTGCGCGAAAAGTTGCGCACCGGCTGGTTCCACAGCGTCGAGTTCGGCGCCAATATGTAGACCCCGTCGGCGGTCCTGAGCTTGGTCGCGAACAGGCCGATCTCCTCGATCGTACCGGCGATCGAACCGACCTCGACGGATTCGCCGATGCGGAACGGCCGCAGCGCCAGAAGCATGATGCCGGCGGCGATGTTTTGCAGCGTGCCCTGCAACGCCAGGCCGATGGCGAGGCCAATGGCACCGATCGCGGCAATGATCGAGGCCGTCTGCACGCCGAACTGGCCGAGCACCATGATGGTGACGAGGATCAGGATGGCGTAGCGGACGATCTTCGAGAAGAAATGCCGCAACGTCGCGTCGAAACCATGGATATGGCCGAGACCAGCGAAGATCGAACGTTCGGCAAGACCGGCGACGATGTAGCCGACAATCAAGAGGATGACGGCACCGATGGCCGAGAAGGAGTACGAAACAATCAGCGTGCTCAGTTGGGCGAGGCCAGCCTGGACGCTGAGAAAAGCGTTTTGCGGGTCGATCGGCATGGGGGAAATCCGGTTGGTCGGTGAGCCGATAACCCATGCGGGCGGTGGGGGTTCCGATCTTTTCCGGCGTGCGGCGGAACCACAAGAGCGACAATACGTTCGTGCGAGGCAGGGTCCCGTCTTGAAACTGTCAGGGAACTCTGCCTATCTAAGTGGTGTCACCTGCTTCAAGGGGTGATTTGGTTGTTCTTGCTGCGAAAGGAAATACACTGAGAACAGCACTGCGGAAGAAGGCCGATATCATGCCTTCGCCGGCCAGGATCAGCGTAGACGACGCCGTGTCCCGCGCCATCAAGACAGTCCTTGCCAGTCTGGAAGACTCCAAGGCCGAAAACATTGTCTCCATCGACATCCAGGGGAAATCGAGCCTCGGCGACTACATGGTCGTCGCTTCGGGCCGATCGCACCGTCATGTCGCGGCTGTCGCCGATCATCTTCTCAAAGCGATCAAGGATGCCGGTCTCGGCACCGCGCGCGTCGAGGGGCTATCCGGCGCCGACTGGGTCCTGATCGATTCTGGCGACATCATCGTCCATGTCTTCCGCCCCGAAGTCCGCGAATTCTACAATCTCGAAAAGATGTGGCAGGCGCCGGACCTCGAGGAAGAAACGCTCCACTAAGTCGTTCGCGCGGCTTACAAGGCGAGGATGAAGATATCAGTTCATGCCGTGGGCCGGATGAAAGCCGGCCCCGAAAAGCTGCTGGCCGACCGCTATTTCGAGCGTTTCGCCAAGAGCGGCCCGGTAGTGGGGCTTGAATTTGGCGGCATTGCCGAGATTGCCGAGGGGCGCGGCCAGACCGCCAACGAGCGGCGGCGTGAGGAAGGCCAGAAACTGCAGACGCAGTTGCAGCCCGGAACCGCTTTGATCCTCCTTGACGAACGCGGCAAAAGCTTTTCCTCGGAAGATTTCGCCGGGCGCCTCGGCCTGTTGCGTGACGGTGGCCGCAAGGCGTTGGTCATCGCCATCGGCGGCGCCGACGGCCACGATCAGTCGCTGCGCGACCAGGCCGAACTGGTGATGTCGTTCGGATTGCTGACATGGCCGCATCAACTGGTGCGCGTGATGCTGGGAGAGCAGCTTTATCGTGTGGCCACCATCCTTTCGGGACATCCCTACCATCGCTCGTAAACCGGTGAATTGGTGCGACACACCCGGATTTCCGCCCCAATGCCGAGGCAAGATTGCATCGAGTGGGCGGTTTCGAACATGGTTGATTGTTCGTTAACGAAGCCACGCATAGAGTCGGGCTTCAATGTCTGGAGACAGAAAATCAAGAACGGGCTCCTGGCGCGCACGCTGCGGCATCGCGGCGGCGGCGCTTGTGCTGTCGCTGCATGCTGGGCGGGCCGAAAACACGCTCGACATGGCTCCCGATCCGGATCAGAGCCGGGCCGAATACGAACGGGTCTCGAAGGAGATCACGCTGTCGTCCGAACGATTGGCCAAGCTCTCCGCCGACATCGCGACGATCAAGAAGGATCACGCCTCGATCACCGCCGCATTGATCCAGTCGGCGATGACCGAACAGAAGCTCGGCCAGGACATCGAGGACATCGGCGCCAGGCTGGAAGGGCTGAAGGGCCAAGAGCAGAAGATCCGCGCCTCGCTGATGGCGCGGCGCGACGTTCTGGCCGAAGTGCTGGGCGCGCTGCAGCGCATGGGCCTCAACCCGCCGCCGGCGATCCTGGTCAAGCCCGAGGACGCGCTGTCGTCGGTGCGCAGCGCCATCCTGCTCGGCGCGGTGGTGCCCGAACTGCGCCAGCAGACCGATAGCCTGCTTGGCGATCTCAAGGAACAAACCAGGATTACGGCGTCGATCGAGGCCGAACGGGCGCGGTTGACGGCGGCGGTCGGCGACCAGACGGCGGAAAAGAAGCGGCTCGGCATGCTGCTGGAGGCCAAGCAGAAGCTCGAAGCCGACACGCAAACGCAAATGGCCGCGGAAAAGCAGCGATCCGAAGCGCTGGCGGCCAAGGCCGGCAGCCTGAAAGAGTTGATCGCCTCGCTCGAAGCGCAGGCCGACAAGAGCCGCAAGGCCGCCGATGCGGCCAAGGCCGCCGAGCAGAAGACGGCGGATGGCGACAACGCATCTGCGCCGGCGGAATTGGCGTCGCTGCCGGTGCCGGAAGGCAACCAACTTGCCGCCGCGGCACCCTTTTCAGCCTTGCAAGGACAGATCGCGCTGCCGGTGACCGGCCGCATCAAACGGCGATACGGCGCCGATGGCGGTAACGGCGCAGTGATGCTTGGCGACATGGTTGCGACACAATCGGGAGCCATCGTCACCGCGCCGGCGGATGGAAATGTGCTTTATGCGGGGCCGTTTCGCTCTTATGGTCAACTCTTGATCCTGAACGCAGGCGACGGCTATCATGTCGTTTTGGCGGGGATGAGCAGAATCAGCGTCGCGACCGGTCAATCAGTGCTTGCAGGAGAGCCGATCGGTGCGATGGGAGAGGCCCGGGTGGCGAGCACCTCGGTTTCGAAGAATGGAAATGCCACGCCGGAACTCTATGTCGAGTTCCGCAAGGATGGAAAACCCGTCGATCCGGCCCCATGGTGGGCGGACCGTTTTTCTGGAAGGACGTGAATAATGCGGAAACTGTCGCTTCTGTTTGCCGGTGCGCTGATGGGCGCGTCCGCCATGAGCCTGGTCTATGGCGCACCCGGCTCGGCGGCGAACGCTGCAGGGTCGGAGACCTACAAGCAACTGGCGATCTTCGGCGATATCTTCGAGCGGGTGCGGGCACAGTATGTGACACCGCCCGACGACAAGTCGCTGGTCGAGAACGCCATCAACGGCATGCTGGCCTCGCTTGACCCGCACTCCTCCTACATGAATGCCGAGCAGGCGCAGGATATGCGCGTCCAGACCAAGGGCGAGTTTGGCGGCCTCGGCATCGAAGTCACCATGGAGAACGATCTGGTCAAGGTGATCACGCCGATCGACGACACACCGGCCGCCAAGGCAGGCGTGCTGGCCGGCGACTACATCGCCAAGATCGATGGCGAAGAGGTTCGCGGCCTGACCCTCAACGATGCGGTCGACAAGATGCGCGGCCTGGTCAACACGCCGATCAAGCTGACCATCCTGCGCCAGGGCGCCGACAAGCCGATCGAACTGACGGTCGTGCGCGACATCATCAAGGTCAAGGCGGTCAAGTTCCGGGTCGAGAACGACATCGGCTACATGAAGATCACCTCCTTCACCGAAAAGACCTATGACGACCTCGAGAACGCCATCGACACCATCAAGAAGCAGATTCCCGACGACAAGCTGAAGGGCTACGTTCTGGATCTCCGCCTCAATCCGGGTGGCCTGCTCGATCAGGCGGTGAGCGTGTCCGATGCCTTCCTCAACCGCGGCGAGATCGTTTCGACGCGTGGCCGCGACCCCAAGGACGTCACCCGCTTCGACGCCAAGCCCAAGCAGGTCGACGACATCAACGGCAAGCCGATGATCGTCCTGGTCAATGGCGGTTCGGCCAGTGCATCGGAAATCGTCGCCGGCGCGCTGCAGGACCTGCGCCGCGTCACGGTGGTCGGCACGCAGTCCTTCGGCAAGGGTTCGGTGCAGACCATCATTCCGCTCGGCGAGAATGGTGCGCTCAGGCTGACGACGGCGCTCTATTACACGCCGTCCGGCAAGTCGATCCAGGGCAAGGGCATCACGCCCGACATCAAGGTCGACCAGCCGCTGCCGCCGGAACTGCAGGGCAGGGACCTGACGCGCGGCGAATCCGACCTCAAGGGCCATATCAAGGGCGCCGATGAGAGCACGACCGGTTCGGGCTCGGCAGCCTATGTGCCGCCGGATCCGAAAGACGATCTGCAGCTCATCTATGCCGAGCAGCTGCTGCGCGGCCAGAAGACCGATCCGGCCTTCCCGCCCAATCCGCAAAAGGCGGTTCTCAACCAGTAAGGATCTGGAGCGGCCACGCGCCACTCCATCTTTCTGTTTGAGCCTGATGGAAGCAATGCGATGCTGCCGGGACCGAAAGGTTCCGGCAGTTTGATTCGGGGGGTGAGGCAATGCTCCCGAGACATGGCGCGGGGTGCGCCGGGATTGATGAATTCGCGCATGTCCTTTCGAAGCGGCTTCGCCTTCGGAGCCATGCGCCCGGGGATTAGGCTTGGCTGACATCGGCAAGGACATCGAACGCCCGCTCGGACAGGCAGTCCGGCCGCCGCGCGCCGCCGGCAAGCTCAGCGGCGGTGCGATCATGGCGACCGTGGCCGTGCTGGCGGTGGCAGGCGTCTCCGGCGCGATCGCGCTCAGGGAAAAGCCGTTTCGAAAGCCGCAAGAGGTTGCCGTTTCAACACCGAAAGTGACCGCGGCCGCCGAGCCTGCCGCCGCGCCGCCTGCATTGGCCCCGGCGGCACCGAAGCCGGAGGCGCCGGTCAAATCAGGCGGGCCGCAGATCATCCATGTGCAGACGGAGGAGGGCGATGGGCCGCCCAAGGCAGCGATCGTCATTCGCGATCCGTCGACCATCGGCCAGAACCTGAAGATCGCGCACATTCCAGACAAGGCGCTGATCGAAGCCAGCGAGACCGGGCCTTTGCCGGTGCGCGCCGCCGATGGCAGGCGGCCGTTCGACGTCTATGCGCGGCCCTGGTCGGGCGGGCGCGGCGCACGGGTGGCGATCGTCATCGGCGGGCTTTCGGTTTCGCAGACCGGCACCCAGGCGGCCATCGCCAAGCTGCCGGCGGAAGTGACGCTGGCTTTCGCGCCGCAAGGCAACAGCATCGGCCGCTGGATGCAGGCAGCCAGGCAGAGCGGCCACGAGATCGTCATGCAGGTGCCGCTCGAACCGTTCGACTATCCCAAGGTCAATCCGGGACGCAACACGCTGACGGTGGCGGCGAGCGCGGATGAGAACCTGAAGAGCCTGCACTGGGCGCTGTCGCGGACGACCAACTACACCGGCGTCATGAACTATATGGGCGCCCGCTTTTCCGCCGACGCGGCGGCGATGGAGCCGTTCATCGCCGAGCTCGGCAAACGCGGCCTCGCCTATATCGATGACGGCTCGTCGGCTCGCAGCCTGGCGCCGGACCTGGCGCTCAGGGATGGCGTGCCCTTCGTCTCCGGCGACATGGCGATCGATGCCGTGCAGGATCGCGGCGAAATCCTGAAGAAGCTCGACAGCCTGGAGGCGACCGCGCGGGCCAAAGGCACTGCCGTCGGCATCGGTTCGGCCTTCGACCTGACGGTCGATACCGTGTCGTCCTGGGTGGTCGAAGCCAAGAAGCGCGGCATCGAGATCGTGCCGATTTCAGCGGTGGCCATTGACCCCCAAAAAGGCTAACAGCCGTCTTGATAATTCTACTCCGGCGGGCATCTGGCGACGTTTTCTGCGCTTCCGGTGCTCACGTACTTTAAGTACGCTCCGCTCCGGTTCTCGAAACCGCTCGCCACCTGCCTCACCGGAGCGAATTCTCAAAACGGCTGGACCCCATCACGCATGGCTAAAAAGATCGACCGCGAAACGCTGCCTTACCGTCCCTGTGTCGGGCTGATGATCCTCAATGCCCAGGGCCTGGTCTGGGTCGGGCACCGGATTGCCGAACCGGACAGCGAATTTGCCGGCACGACGCAGCTCTGGCAGATGCCGCAAGGCGGTATCGACAAGGGCGAGGAGCCGCTGCAGGCGGCCGAGCGCGAACTCCATGAGGAGACCGGCATGCGAGGCGTCTCGCTGCTGGCCGAGGCGCCGGACTGGATCAACTATGATTTGCCGGACCATCTCGTCGGCATCGCCTTCAAGGGCCGGTATCGCGGCCAGACGCAGAAATGGTTCGCCTTTCGCTTCCACGGCGACACCAGCGAGATCCAGATCAACCCGCCGCCGGGCGGCCACACCGCAGAGTTCGACGAATGGGCATGGCGGCCTATGCAGGATTTGCCCGACCTGATCGTGCCGTTCAAGCGCCATGTCTATGAGGATGTGGTGGCGGCGTTCCGGCATCTGGTGCAATAGCCGCTATACAACAACCGCGGTTGCCGCGCCGGCCCGGCGGTCCTATTGATGTATCCACTACCACGCGAAGGGTCGCCATGAACGACGCCCCCCAAAAGCCGCCGCCAGAAGAGGTCACCGCCACAAGCGAAGTGGCGGCTGGGGCCATCCTCACCATCGATCTCGGTGCAATCCGTGAAAACTACCGGCGGCTGAAAGCGCGGTTGGGCGATGTTGCCTGCGCCGGTGTGCTCAAGGCGGACGGCTACGGCGTTGGCGCCGGCCAGGTCGCGGCGGCGCTGCTGCGCGAAGGCTGCGATGTCTTCTTCGTTGCGCTTCTGGGCGAAGGCGTGGCCCTGCGCCGCTCGCTTGGTCCGGGCCCTGCCATTTTCGTGTTGAACGGCATTCCGTCCAGTGCCGAGACGGACGCCGTGGCAGCGGACGTTTGCGCTGTCATTAACAGCCCCGAGCAACTGGTGGCCTGGCGTGTGGCGGCTCGCCGCGCCGGCCGAAAACTGCCGGCCGCGATCCAGGTCGACAGCGGCATGTCGCGGCTCGGCATGGCGCCCCGGGATGTGGAGCGCGTTGCCGCCGATCCGCAGGCCTTCGACGGCATCGACATCCGGTTCGTGATGAGTCATCTGGCCTGCGCCGACGAGCCGGAGCACCCGGCCAATGAGCGGCAGCGGCTGGCATTCGAGCGGCTGCGCAAGATGCTGCCGGAGGCGCCGGCATCGCTGACCAATTCCTCCGGCATCTTTCTTGGGGAGCGCTTTTACTACGATCTCGCCCGCCCCGGTGCCGCCCTCTACGGCATCAATCCGACGCCGGCCAAGCCCAATCCGATGCTGCCGGTGGTGCGGCTTCAGGCAAAGGTGGCACAGACGCGCAGCGTCGAAAAGGGCGCGGGCGTCGGCTATGGCCACACCTATCATGCGCAAGGCCCGCTCAGGCTGGCGACGATTTCGTTCGGCTACGCGGATGGCTGGCAACGCCGCGCCGCGTCCGCCGCCTGGTTCGAGGGCGTGCGGCTGCCTTTCCTCGGGCGGGTGTCGATGGATTCGATCGTTCTCGACATTTCCGCCCTGCCGGCCGGCAGGCTGCGCGAGGGTGATCTCGTCGAACTGCTCGGTCCCTCGCAAAGTGTCGACGACGCTGCCGGCCATGCCGGCACCATCGGCTACGAGATTCTGACCAGCCTCGGCTCGCGCTTCCATCGGCGCTATGTCGGCGGTTGAGCGGTTTGGCCACGCTTGACAAGCGGACGCCTGTCGGCAAGGCTCCTTGCATGAGCAACCCAGCTTATATCAGAACCTTGTTCAGGGTCTGCCCGATCGCGGGATCGTAGCCCCGGCGCGGTCGCCTTTTGGCGTTCGTCCGAACCGGGGCATTTCTACCTGATCATCATTCCCGAGCCAGACAGCTTCGCGGCTGCCGGCTTTTCATCAAGCCACCGTTCGTGCGGCGGCAGGCGCGCGTCTGTTCGATGCGCCAAGTCATCGAGGTTTGCCATGCAACATGCAACAGGATTGCGTCCACCGAGCCGGCCTCTGGTCAGCGATGCCGACCACCACAGGCTGACCGGCCTGGCGCGGGCGTCGCTCGACCGCGTGCCCGAGACGGCCGAAGAACTGCTTTCGGAAATGGACCGCGCCATCGTCACGGCAGCGGCTTCCATGCCGGCCAACGTGGTGCGGATGGGTTCGACGGTGACAATCCGCAACGATGGCGGGGAGCGCATCACACTGGTCTATCCCGGCGATGCCGACATCAGTGAAAACAGGATCTCGGTGCTGACGCCGTTGGGGACGGCGCTCATCGGCGCCACCATCGGGCAGACAGTGCGCTGGAGCAGTCGTGGCGGCCGGAAACTGTCGGCGACCATCGAAGTGGTCGATGCGCCGGCCTGCGGGCGGGAAGGGTCCTGATCATGGAGACGGCGATGACAGGCGCGAATTTCCGGCTGACGACAAAGGACTTCGCCGTCCTCGAGATCATGTTGGAGCGTCGGCGGGCTTTCGCGGATCCGATTGTTCCAATGCTTGAAGACAAGCTTTCCAAAGCCGAGGTCGTCGCGATCGATTCGGTCGGATCCGATATCGTGACGCTGAACAGCAGGCTGGTGTTTCGTGTCGATGCCGGCCCTGCCCAGACCCGGACCCTGGTGCAGAACGAGGTGCGCGGTCCGGTCGGCTCCAGCCTGTCGATCATGACAAGGCGGGGGCTTTGCATGCTCGGCATGGCCGAGGGCCGGACTGCATGGATCGAACAGGCCGACGGCAGGCGGGAGTCGGTCCTGGTCGCAACCGTGCTCTACCAGCCGGAGGCCGCGCGGCGTGCCGTCAGGGAGAGATCCCAAGTCGAGGCGCGACGGCCGCATGGGCTCACCCTCGTCTACAGCGCCGCAGCCGATTGGCGGCCCCTTGGCGAAAGGGCCGGAATGCGGCAGACAGGGGATGACGACCCCGGTCCCACGGCGGCGTGAACAGGCAACACTGCACGATCCCGAAAGTCAGCATCGATTTTCGCCGGGGATCGTGCGCAAATCGGAAATGCGGCCGCGTCCAGGCGTCCCCAAGGACGTGCTGCGCGCCGCAAGGAGTGAACGATGAAGATCATGGTGCTGGGCGGCGGCGTCATCGGAGTGACCACGGCGTACTTCCTTGCCGAGGCCGGCCACGAGGTGACGGTTCTCGACCGCCAGAAAGGCCCGGCGCTGGAAACCAGCTTCGCCAATGCCGGCGAGATTTCGCCCGGCTACGCCTCGCCCTGGGCCGGACCCGGCATTCCGCTGAAGGCGATCAAATGGCTGCTGATGAAGCATGGCCCGCTGGTGGTGCGGCCGGCCTTCGACCCGCATATGTGGACATGGCTGATCAAGATGCTGCGCAACTGCACGGCCGAGCGCTATGCGATCAACAAGGCGCGCATGGTGCCGCTCGCCGAATACAGCCGCGACACGCTGAAGGCGCTGCGCGAAGCGACCGGCATCGCCTATGACGAGCGTACCCAGGGCACGCTGCAGCTGTTCCGTACGCAAAAGCAGCTCGACGGCACCGGCGGCGATGTCGAGGTGCTGAAGAAGTACGGCGTGCCTAACGAGATCCTCGACCAGGACGGCTGCATCGCGGCTGAGCCTGGCCTTGCCGGGGTGCGCGAAAAGTTCGTCGGCGGCCTCAGGCTGCCGCACGACGAGACCGGCGACTGCAAGATGTTCACCGACAGGCTGGCCGAGCTTTGCGTGGCGCGCGGCGTCAAGTTCGAATACGACGTGACGATCTGGCGGGTCATCCGCAGCCGTAACCGCATTGCCAATCTCAGCACCAGCAAGGGCTGGAAGGCCGCCGACGCCTATGTGATGGCGCTGGGCAGTTATTCGGCAGGTTTCATGCGCCGGGTGAAGCGGCCGATCCCGGTCTATCCGGTAAAGGGTTATTCGATCACCGTGCCGATCAAGGACGCTGCCGCGGCGCCGGTGTCGACGGTGATGGACGAGACCTACAAGGTGGCGATCACCCGGCTCGGCGACCGCATCCGGGTTGGCGGTACGGCCGAGATTTCCGGCTTCGACCTCAGGCTGCACGAATCGCGGCGGCGCACGCTGGAACACTCGGTCGGCGATCTCTTTCCGGGCGCCGGCGCGATGCGGGACGCGACGTTCTGGTGCGGGCT
Organism: Mesorhizobium sp. M0227; assembly: GCF_040321855.1. NCBI lineage: Bacteria > Pseudomonadati > Pseudomonadota > Alphaproteobacteria > Hyphomicrobiales > Phyllobacteriaceae > Mesorhizobium > Mesorhizobium sp. M0227. The sequence continues at coordinate 92,703 of NZ_JAMYSJ010000003.1, forward strand.
GCGGCCGATGACGCCGGACGGTCCGCCGCTGATCGGCCGCACCGAGCTCTCCAATCTCTATCTCAACACCGGCCACGGCACGCTCGGCTGGACCATGGCTTGCGGCTCGGGCAAGGTGCTGGCCGACATCATCTCCAGCCGGGTGCCCGACATCGACGTCCGCGACCTCGCGCAGGAGCGCTATTTGCGGTAGAAGGTCAGAACGCCTGTCGGACCCAGTCCTCGTCGAACAGCAGCCGGTAGGCCCACGGTATCGTCACATTGGTGGCGACCGGGTTCGAGTGGGCGACATAGTCGTCATAGATCGGCTTCATCCTGGTGTAGAAGGCCGGATCGAGCACCATCATGCCGTTCTCCGAGTCGTGAAAGAAGCTGCGGTTGTTGAGATTGACCGACGAGATGGCGACCAGCCTTTCGTCGATCATCATGATCTTGGAATGCAGCACCACGTCAGGCGACTTGAACTCGCGGATGTTGATGCGGTCGCCATATTTCTCGACGAACAGCTTGTTGAGCGCGGTGAGAAACTTGCCGCCGATATCGCCCTTGAGATCGATGCGGCCGACAATGTCGATCCTGACGCCGCGGGCGAGCGCCCGGTCAACAGCCTGGGCAAGCTTGGGCGTCAGGTTGAGGTAGGGGTTGACGATCTGGATATGGTGCCGGGCGGCGTCGACCAGCTCGACGAAATAGTCCTCCAGCGCATGACCATCCTCGTAAGGCACCGAAATGAAGTGTCGTGCCGTGCCTGACGGGCGGGCGCCGTCGGACCGGACCGGAATGGAGAAGGGGCGCGCCAGATTGGTGTCGGCGTCGCGCAGCCACATTGTCGAAAGATGCGCAGCCAGCGTTTCGACCGTGGCCGGATCGGCGAACTCGATGTCGAAGTCGCTCCAGTTCGAATAGTAGTTCAGCGAAAACCCGTCGGTCTTGTCGTATTGCTCAAGGTCTGGATAGCGCGACAGATCGATCGGCTGGTGGAACAGGAAGCCGTCATGGATGTTGCGGCCACCGATGATGGCGCGTGAGCGCCCGGGATCGTCGGCAAGCGTTGCCAGCATCTTGACGTGATGGACCTTGTGCAGTTGTGAGGTCTGCTCGTCGATCGGCGCGCCATGGTCCGCCCGCCAGCGATATTCTTGCAATTCGACATTGGGGAATTCGGCGGCCAGCCGGTGCAGCAGGGCGTCGTCCTTGTCGCGCTCCAGAACGTCGGTGACGATGATGCGGACCTTGGTGCCTAGTGCTGCATGATGGCGGATCAACCGCTCGATGATGCGACCGGAGAAGTCGGCCTTGAACTCCAGCGACGACAGATAGATCAGCTTCAGCCTTGGCGCCCTGGAGAAATCGAGCGGCAGTTCCGGGTCGCCCTTGTCGATGGCGCTGTCGGACAGTGGTGCTCCCATCAGCGCCTCGACCTTGGCGTTGAAGCCGTCGCGCGATTTGCGCAGCAGGCGCGGCTTTCCGATCGGCAAGGCACAGGTCTGCGAGAGCCAGCGGCTGGCATAGAAGGCGCGGCTGAGCGGATCGAGGCCGGTTGGGTCTGGCGTCGGGCAACGCTCGTAGCGGCTGTCGAAGGCGGCGAGAGCCGGATCGGCGGTCTCTTCGCGCTGGATGGTGAGCGGCGCGCCGGCCGGGGCAAGGCTGGAGCGGATCCTTGCCGTGCAGCGGTTCAGGCCGTCACTCGGGAACAGGCTGACCGTGTCGTCCTCGCCGGACAGGCGAAAGCGGAATGCGGTGCCCGTGGCGATTGTGCGTGAACCGCCGCCGGCACGGATCGCCAGCGAGCCGTCGCAGGTGCCCTCGATGTCGGCCGGTTGCTTTCCAGCCTGGCGCAGCACGATCTCGACGCTGCGCGCCTGCAGGCCGGAGAAATCGAAGATCCTGGGCACTGAGGGCCGCGCTGCCGCATCGATGTAGAGCGTCTGCCGCGACACCCGCCAGCGTCCGTCGAAACGGCCCTCGCCGCTATTGGCGCCGGCCGGCGGCAGATGCGTTTCGGCCACCGGCCGGGCCAGTTGTTGCAGTGTCCGGTAGGTCTCCTGGAAATCGCTGTTGCGGATCTCATGGCGGTCATGGCCGAAAGGGCCGGTGCCGTTGGCGCGGTCCATGGCGCCAAGCTGATGGCGGGCGAGCAGCGCCAGGAACCGCTTTTCGTAGTCGCTGGTGCCGGCGTCACCGAAAAACTGTGCGGCGGCGATCCGCGGCCCAGCTGTCTCGGCGGAGAGCGCGGGTCGCGCGCAAGCGCTCTGACCTTGCAGGAGATCGCAGGCATTGCGGCCAGCGACGGCACAGCCGGCAAGGACAGCCAGCCCGAACAGAGCGATGGCGATGGATGCGTGACCCTTCACCCGGCCGCTCCGGTCTTCAGGGCGCTCAATTGCGCCGGATCGCGCGGCGGCATGAAGCCCTGCGGGAAGACCTTGCAGACGGGAATGGTGAAGGTGGCGATCAGCAGTTCGGCCTCGCCGCGCATTTTACGCGGCGCTGTCTTGTCGTCGCGGATCGCTTTCGCCGAGGCGACGAGGGTGCCGTCGCAGTCGCAATGGTTGTGGCGGGCGATGTAACAGGCGTCATGCGTCTGGCAGGCAGCATCGAGGCGGTTGACCGGCCGGGCCGAGAGGTCGCCGGTGCGGGTTCCGGGGCCGCAATAATTGCCGAAGATGAAAGGCGAAGGCCGCGCCATGGCGTAGCGGATCGGTTTGGGCAGTTCGGCCGCCGGGGCCTTCGTCCACGGATTGGCGCATGCGGAAACGAAAAGCAGCGGCAGGATGGCAAGAACGGCTCGCATGTCTATTCGCGCCAGCTTTCTGAAAGATGTCCCTGCGCGCGGCGTCCGCCCACAGCCGGCGACCGCACGCCTGATGCCACACTGGCCGGTTTTGTGGCAAGGAAAAGGCGGCACGGCTAAAGCGCATCGCGTTTGATCGGATTCATGCGATGCGCTTTAGCGTCTTTGTTTATGCATGTCGTTCTCCCAAAACCGAGATCACTTTTGGGCGACATGCATCAGACAAACAGGTTTCGCTCCCGCTCCACTGCCTTGGTGATGAAGCTGGCAACGATCTGGACGCGGCGCAGCGGCCTGACCGATTCGTGATAGACCAGCCAGTAGGCACGGCGGATGGGCGCGACAGCATCGACGGACACAAGTTCCGGCATCGAGCGGGCGACGAATGTGTGCAGGATGCCGATGCCGGCGCCCGAGCGCACCGCTTCGGCCTGGCCGAGCGCCGAGGAGATGGCGAAGCTGGTGCGCCAGTCGGCGCTGAATTCGGCCGCGTAGTCGAGCGAGGGACTGACGATGAGGTCCGGCACATAGCCGATCAATGTGTGCTGGCCAAGCTCGGCGGCGGTTTGGGGCAAACCATGCACGTCAGCATAGGCGCGGGAGGCAAACAGGCCGAGAGAGTAGTCGACCAGCTTTCCCGCCACCAGCCGACCCTCCGTCGGCCGCTCGACGGTGATGGCGATGTCGGCCTCGCGCCGCGACAGAGAGAAGGAGCGCGGCACCGGCACCAACTGGATCGTCAGCTCGCGGTGCAGGGCGGTCAGCGCGCCAAGGCGCTTGGCCAGGAAGGCGACACCAAACCCGTCCGGCGCGCCGATGCGCACCGTGCCGGAGACATCGTCGCCTTCGCCGGCAACGGTCGAACGTGCGGCGATCATGTCGCCTTCCATGCGCTCGGCAATGTCGAGAAAGCGCTCGCCGGCCGGGGTCAACTCGCTGCCGGTCGTCAGCCGACGAAACAGCTTTGTCCGCAGCGCCTCCTCGAGTGCGGCGATGCGGCGCGAGACGGTGGCGTGGTTGAGCTCCAGCCGCTTGGCGGCGCCAAGGATCTGGCCGGCACGCGCCACGGCGAGGAAGATGCGGACGTCATCCCAGTTCATGGGCATGGTCCGATCTAATGACGAGCGTCGCGTTCCCGCCCACCCCCCTCTGTCCTGCCGGACATCTCCCCCGCAAGGGGGGAGATTGGCAGCTCCGCTGACAGAGCCTCTTTTGCGGAGCTGAAGATTTGCGAAAGCGACCGCTGCATCCGATCTCCCCCCTTGCGGGGGAGATGTCCGGCAGGACAGAGGGGGGTGTGACGAAGCTCAACCTTGAGAAATCCTGTAAAGACGGGCGCACCCTATCATTTGCGGCAATTGATGCACAGGTGCCTCTCGTTATCTACTTTCCGCACAACGGTTGCGTTCTCACTCGCGTTGCCATCCGCCGGCCAAAGGCGGACAATGCAGCATCACAAACAAGGGAGAGAAATCATGATCGACTATGGTCATTTCATCGGCGGCAAGCATGTCGCCGGGACCAGCGGCCGCAAGCAGGATGTCATGCAGCCGATGGACGGCTCCGTGCGCGGCACGGTGGCGCTGGCCTCGCAGGCGGAACTGCGCGCGGCGGTCGAGAATGCCAAGGCAGCGCAGCCGAAATGGGCCGCGACCAACCCGCAGCGCCGCGTGCGCGTGCTGATGAAGTTTCTCGAACTGGTCGCCCGCGACTATGACGAACTGGCCGACATCCTGGCGCGTGAGCATGGCAAGACGATCGCCGACGCCAAGGGCGACATCCAGCGCGGCCTCGAAGTGGTCGAAGTCTGCATCGGCGCGCCGCATATGATGAAGGGCGAATTCACCGACGGCGCCGGCCCCGGCATCGACGTCTATTCGATGCGCCAGCCGCTCGGCGTCGTCGCCGGCATCACGCCGTTCAACTTCCCGGCAATGATCCCGCTGTGGAAGATCGCGCCGGCCATCGCCTGCGGCAACGCCTTCATCCTGAAGCCTTCGGAGCGCGATCCCGGCGTGCCGATGCGCATTGCCGAACTGTTCCTCGAAGCCGGCCTGCCGGCAGGCATCCTCAACGTCGTCAACGGCGACAAGGACGTGGTCGACGCCATCCTCGACGATCCCGACATCAAGGCCATCGGCTTTGTCGGCTCGACGCCGATCGCCCATTACATCTATTCGCGCGGCACGGCCGCCGGCAAGCGCGTGCAGTGCTTCGGCGGCGCCAAGAACCACATGATCATCATGCCCGATGCCGACATGGACCAGACCGTCGATGCGTTGATCGGCGCCGGCTACGGCTCGGCCGGCGAGCGGTGCATGGCGATCTCGGTCGCCGTCCCGGTCGGCAACGATACCGCCAACCGGCTGATGGAAAAACTGATCCCGCGCGTTGAAAGCCTGAAGGTCGGTCCTTCGACGGACTCTTCCGCCGATTTCGGCCCGCTGGTGACGGCGCAGGCATTGGAACGCGTTAAGGGCTATGTTGACACCGGCGTCAAGGAAGGCGCCAAGCTGGTCGTCGACGGCCGCGGCTTCTCGATGCAGGGTTATGAAGACGGCTACTATATGGGTGGCTGCCTGTTCGACAACGTGACCGCCGATATGCGCATCTACAAGGAAGAGATCTTTGGGCCGGTGCTCTCTGTTGTGCGCGCGCCGACCTATGAGAGCGCGATCAAGCTCGCCAACGATCACGAGATGGGCAATGGCGTCGCCATCTTCACCCGTGACGGCGATGCCGCGCGCGACTTTGCAAGCCGTGTCCAGGTCGGCATGGTCGGCATCAACGTGCCGATCCCGGTGCCGATCGCCTACTACACCTTCGGCGGCTGGAAGGCATCTTCCTTCGGCGATCTCAACCAGCACGGCCCGGACGCGTTCCGCTTCTACACCAAGACCAAGACGGTGACCTCGCGCTGGCCGTCCGGCATCAAGGACGGTGCCGAATTCGTCATCCCGACGATGAACTGAGCCGGACAACAAATTGGTTTGGATTCAACGCTCGGGCGCTCGCGCCCGGGCGTTTTTTTGCAATCGGTGGCGACCCTATCCGTTGAACGCTAATGTGATGGAACCAAGTAGCATCTGCCGTCTTGGTTTGCAGTCCTGCCGCAAGGAGGTACGGCAGATCAAGCAACGGCGCTGGCGACAGCTTCGGGGACATCGTCTGGCGCAAGGAGGTGTCAGATGACCCGTCTTGTCGCAACGCTATTTTTCGCGGCGGTTTCCGCGTTTCCGGCCGCCCCGGCGATGGCAGAGCAATGCGCGGCCCGTGCGGATATGATCAAAGCGCTCGGGGAAAAATTCCACGAAAGCGAAGCGGCGCGGGGCCTGGTCAACCCGAGCCTGATTCTTGAGATATTCGTCTCCGACCAGGGCACCTGGACAATTCTTGCCACCGACACGCATGGTCAGAGCTGCGTCATCACGGCAGGCGAAGGCTGGGACGGTCCGTTGATGGCGGCGGCTGCCTTGCCCGGGACTTAACCCGAGCTTCGAGGAAGCGCCAACGACGAGAGCGCACCGGATATAAAAGGACGTTCAGCGCGTGGCGGCCGTCTCGGCGTGGCCGCGCAACAGCGCCATCAGGCGTTTGGCGTCCTTGGCCGCGGCCTCTTCGTCGCCCGCAAGGATCGAGCGGATCAGCGCTACATGGTGCTCGGCGGATTCGGCAAGACCGGTTTCGGCCTTGTAGCGGAACCAGAAGCGGCGGCTGTGGGTCTGCAAGGGGGCGGCCAAACGGGCGGCGAAGGGATTGTCGGCAGCCAGCGCCAGCGCTTCGTCGAGTGCCTTGTCGGCCTGGATGAAGGCAAGCACATTGCCCGAGATCACCGCTTTCTGCATGGCGAGCGCTGCTTCGTGAAACAAGTCGGCGGCTTCGCGGGTGACGAAGCGGGCGGCCGAGCGGGCGAGCACCACCTCGACGCCGCGACGTGCATCGAGGACGCGCAGCCAGTCGCCGGCATGGAGCGGGGCGATGGCGATCCCGGCGCGCGGCCTGATGTCAAGCAGCCCTTCCCAGGCCAACCGCTGGATCGCCTCGCGCACTGGTGTCCTGCCAAGCCCGAGCCTGTCGATCAGAGCGCCCTCGGTGACGAAGCTTGCCGGGGCCAGTTCGAGCGTGACGATCATGTGCTCGAGCACATGGTAGGCCCTGGTCGCGGCTGGCTCCGTCGCGGTGCTTGCTGCCGTGGATATCAAATGCGCTCTCCTGATATATCTTCAATATATCATAACGGAATCCGCATTGACAGCGGGTTTGTTAATAGATATACCACTGATATATCAGATGGAGAGATGATCATGTGGACCGGAGTTTTTCCTGCCGTCACGACCAAATTCACCGCGGATGATCGTCTCGATCATGCCGAGATGGAGCGCTGCTTCAGCCTGCAGATGGAGGCCGGCTGCGACGGCATCATCGTCTGCGGATCGCTCGGCGAGGGGCCGATGCTGTCGCCCGACGAGAAGATCGAGGTGCTGAAGACCGCACAGAAGGTCGCCGGCAAGAAGCCGGTGCTGCTGACCGTCAACGAGGCCGGCACACGCGAGGCGGCCAGCATCGCCAAGCGCGCGAGCCGGGAAGGCGCCAACGGCCTCATGGTCGTGCCGAGCCCGATCTACCACACCAATGCGGAAGAGACGGTTGCAGCGCTTCGTGCGGTCGCCGAGGCGGGCGACCTGCCGGTCATGATCTACTCGAACCGGCTCGCCTACCGTGTCGACGTCACCGTCGACCAGATGGAGGAGCTGGCGTCGGACAAGCGCTTTGTCGCGATCAAGGAATCCTCCGACGACATCCGTCGTTCGACCGAGATCATCAATCGCCTGGGCACCCGCTACGACCTGTTCACCGGCGTCGACAATCTGGCCTTCGAGGCGCTGTCGGTCGGCGCCATCGGCTGGGTCGCGGGACTGGTCACAGCCTTCCCGCGCGAGACCGTCGCCATATTCCAGCTGATGAAGCAGGGCCGCCGCGAGGAGGCGCTCGCCATCTACCGCTGGTTCCGGCCGCTGCTCGATCTCGATGTCTCGACTTACCTGGTCCAAAACATCAAGCTTGCCGAAGTGTTCGCGATCAACACAAATGACCGCGTTCGCATGCCGCGCCAGCCGCTGTCTGGAGAGCGCCGCAAGGCTGTCGAGAAGATCGTCAAGGATGCGCTCGCCGTGCGGCCGACACTGCCGCAGTTCTGAGCTGGTATGAAGCGAGCGGGGCGGAGACTGGGACATGCATGCAGGGGTGACGTACAAAGATGAATAGCGATGTTCCAATCGACATCGCCATCATCGGTGGCGGCATCATCGGCATCTGTGCCGCTGCGTCTCTCGCCGAGGCCGGACGCAGGGCCACCGTCTTCGACCGCACCGGCATTTGCGAGGAGACGAGCTCCGGCAATGCCGCCGCCTTCGCCTTCTCCGACGTGCTGCCGCTGGCCCACAAGGGCATGATCCGGCAGCTGCCGAAATGGCTGGCCGATCCGCTTGGCCCGCTCAGCATTCCGCCCGCCCATCTGCCGAGGCTTCTGCCCTGGCTAATCCGCTTCTGGCGCGCCGGGGCGCCCGGGAAATACGAGGCGAGCCTTGCCGCTCAGGCGGGCATGATGAAGCTCGCCGAGGCGGAGTGGATGGGCTTGCTCGATCGCTCCGGTACGCGGTCGATGCTGCGCGAGGACGGTTCACTGGAGCTCTATGAAAGCGAAGCCGAATTTCAGGCCGGGCTGCCTGGCTGGGCGGCGCGTGAGCGTTTCGGCATCGGTTTCCGCCATGTCGAGGGCGAGGAACTGGCCGCCTTGCAGCCGGGGCTGTCGCCGCGCTTCATCAAAGGCACGTTCGTGCCGGGATGGAAGACGGTCGCCGACCCGAAACTGCTGGGCAAGGCGGTGTGGGCCTATGCGCAGGCCAAGGGCGCCCGCTTTGAGCTGGCCCGAATCAGCCAAGTCGCGGTGGATCAGGATGGTGCGACGCTGACGTTGGCAGACGGCACCACAAGGCAGGCGCGACACCTCGTCGTCGCCGCCGGCGCATGGTCGCATCTGCTGGCGCGGCAGCTCGGCGATCGCATTCCGCTGGAGACCGAGCGCGGCTACAACACCACGTTGCCGACGAGTGCCTTCGACGTGAAGCGGATGCTGATCTTCTCCGGCCATGGTTTCGTCGTCACGCCGCTCGAAACGGGCCTGCGTGTCGGTGGCGCCGTTGAACTCGGCGGCATCGAGCGGCCGCCCAATTATGCCAGGTCGAAAGCGCTGCTGCGGAAGGCACAGAAATTCTTGCCGGGGCTCGATCCCTCGGGTGGGCGCGAATGGATGGGGTTCCGCCCCTCGCTGCCGGATTCAGTGCCAGTCATCGGCGGCGCGCCGGGAAAGCGGTCGGTGGTCTATGCCTTCGGCCATGGCCATCTCGGCCTGACCCAGGCGGCGGCCACCGGACGGTTGATCAGGGATCTTGTCCTGGGGCAGACTCCACCGATCGATCTGGCCCCCTTCAGTCCGCAACGATTTTGATATTTTCGGGTTTTGATTTTCGAGGAGCGTCATGGCCAAGAAATCCTTCTTCTGCATAGACGGCCACACCTGCGGCAATCCGGTGCGGCTGGTCGCTGGCGGCGGCCCGCTGCTGCAGGGCGCGACGATGATGGAGCGGCGTGCGCATTTTCTGGCCGAGTATGACTGGATACGCACCGGGCTGATGTTCGAGCCGCGCGGCCACGACGTGATGTCCGGTTCGATTCTCTATCCGCCGACGCGCGAGGATTGCGACATCGCCATCCTGTTCATTGAAACCTCCGGCTGCCTGCCGATGTGCGGTCATGGCACCATCGGTACGGTGACGATGGCCATCGAGCACGGACTGATCAAGCCGAAGACGCCGGGCGTGCTTCGGCTCGACACGCCGGCCGGCCTTGTCATCGCCGAATACAAACAGGTCGGCGACTATGTCGAGGAGGTGCGCATCACCAATGTGCCGTCCTTCCTCCATGCCGAGGGGCTGACGGTCGAATGCCCTGGGCTCGGCGAAATCACCGTCGATGTCGCCTATGGCGGCAACTTCTACGCCATCGTCGAACCACAGAAGAACTATCGCGACATGGCCGATTATTCGGCGGGCGACTTCATCGCCTGGAGCCCGGTGGTGCGCCAGCGGCTCAACGAGAAATATTCCTTCGTCCATCCCGAGAGCCCTGGCATCAACCGGCTGTCGCACATGCTGTGGACCGGTGCGCCGACGGTGGATGGCGCGGATGCCCGCAATGCCGTGTTCTACGGCGACAAGGCGATCGACCGCTCGCCCTGCGGCACCGGCACCTCGGCGCGCATGGCGCAGCTTCATGCCAAGGGCAAACTCAAGGCCGGCGACAGCTTCGTCCATGAATCGATCATCGGTTCGCTGTTCAAGGGCAAGGTCGAAAAGGATGTCAGCGTGGCCGGCAAGCCGGCCATCATTCCCTCGATCGGCGGCTGGGCGCGGATGACCGGACTGAACACCATCTTCATCGACGACCGCGACCCGTTCGCTCACGGATTTGTTGTCAAGTGATGGGGATCCTGACCTTGCGGAAAGCAACGGCTTGAAAAATGGATCGTGCCAAAAACGCAAGGATTCCTTTCATCACCTAATTTTGACGGCGATTTCTTCGAAACGGAGCGCATGATGCGGTCGAATCGTCAAAGACATTGCGTTATGCCAATGGTAGGGTCCGCGATAGTCCAGGGGCTGGATGATGGAAAACGGGCAATCGGACAGCGTGCTTCGAAAACACGCATGACGATTGAAAAATGACGTTGCAATCCGGGCTCGAAACTTTACGACTAGGGGAAATACGAAAAGGAATGCGTCTGCATGGGCGACATTCCAGGGGAGCCATGTACACATGCAGTATTTTGTCCAGCAGCTTATCAACGGGCTGACGCTGGGATCGATCTATGGGCTGATCGCGATCGGCTACACGATGGTCTACGGCATCATCGGCATGATCAATTTCGCCCATGGCGACATCTTCATGGTGGGTGCCTTCACGGCACTGATCGTCTTCCTCGCCCTTGGCGCGCTGTTCTATTCGGTGCCGGTTGTGCTGGCGCTGCTGATCATGATGATCGTGGCGATGCTGCTCACCAGCCTCTATAACTGGACGATCGAAAAGGTCGCCTACCGGCCGTTGCGCGGTTCGTTCCGACTGGCCCCGCTGATCACTGCCATCGGCATGTCGATCGCGCTGTCGAACTTCGTCCAGGTGACGCAGGGTCCACGCAACAAGCCGATCCCGCCGATGGTCAGCCAGGTTTACAACATCAACGGCATCAGCGTGTCGCTGAAGCAGATCATCATCGTCGTCGTCACGGCGCTGCTGCTGGCGCTGTTCTGGTATCTGGTCAACAAGACCTCGCTCGGGCGAGCGCAACGGGCCTGTGAGCAGGACCGCAAGATGGCGGCGCTGCTCGGCATCGATGTCGACCGTACCATCTCGATCACCTTCATCATGGGTGCGGCCCTCGCCGCAGTCGCCGGCACTTTGTTCCTGATGTATTACGGCGTCATTGCCTTCTCGGATGGCTTCACGCCGGGCGTGAAGGCCTTCACGGCGGCGGTGCTGGGCGGCATTGGTTCGCTGCCTGGGGCGGTGGTCGGCGGGCTGATGATCGGCTTCATCGAGAGCATGTGGTCGGCCTATTTCTCGATCGACTACAAGGACGTCGCGGCGTTCTCGATCCTGGCCATCGTGCTGATCTTCCTGCCTTCCGGCATATTGGGCCGGCCAGAAGTCGAAAAGGTCTGAGACTATGGCCGTCACCGTATCTCCGGAGCGCGACACCGTCGCCACCCCCATGCAGCGCGCGTTGCGCGAGGCACTTTATGCCGCTGCCATATCGTTCGGCCTGTTCGTGCTGTTCATCGGCCTGAAGACCGGCCAGAACATTTCCAATGAACTGGTCCTGACGACACGCTGGGGCCTGCTTGCCGCCGTGGTGATCGCCACGGCTGTCGGGCGCTTCCTCTATGTCGCTTATGGCCAGCCCTTCCTCGCCAACCAGAAGATCACCGACGTCGCCACCGGCCTGCTGCCGGCCAGCGTGGCGTCACGCTTCTTCCAGTTGCCGGCCTTCATCGTGGCCTTGGTCGCGGCGGTGGTGTTGTTTGCGGTCAACAGCTCTCTCGTCGGATGGGTGGGAGCCGAGCCGGCGGGCTATCTGCAGTTCCTGCGCGCCCTGGCAGTCATCTATGTGCTGGCCTGCGTGATCTATTATTTCCGGGGCTTCATCCATGCTAACTTCACCAAACTCGGCATTGCCGCGCTGATCCTCTATCCGATCCTGGTAGTGGCGATCCTGTCGCTGATGTCCTGGTCGTTCGTCGGCGGTCTGCAAGGTTCGCTGAAATGGGTCGACAATTTCGGCATCCAGATCCTGATCTATGTGATGCTGGCCTGGGGCCTGAACATTGTCGTCGGCCTCGCCGGCCTGCTCGACCTCGGTTATGTCGCTTTCTACGCGGTCGGCGCCTATGCCTATGCGCTGCTCGGCACGCAATACGGCCTGTCGTTCTGGATCCTTTTGCCGGCCGCCGGCGCCATGGCCGCCTTCTGGGGCGTGCTGCTCGGTTTTCCGGTGCTGCGCCTGCGTGGCGACTATCTGGCGATCGTCACCTTGGCTTTCGGTGAGATCATCCGCCTGGTCCTGATCAACTGGCGTGAGGTCACCAACGGTTCGGCCGGTATTTCCGGCATTCCGAAGGTCACCTTCTTCGGCCTGATGACCTTCAACGTGTCGGACCCCAATTACATCGCCAAGGTGCTGCATCTCGCGACATCGAGCGCCTACTACAAGATCTTCCTCTATTACCTGATCCTGGCGCTGGCGCTGCTGACAGCCTTCGTTACCATCCGGCTGCGGCGCATGCCGGTCGGCCGTGCCTGGGAAGCGTTGCGGGAGGACGAGATCGCCTGCCGTTCGCTCGGCATCAACACCACCACTACGAAGCTTACAGCCTTTGCCACGGGTGCGATGTTCGGCGGCTTCGCCGGCGCGTTCTTCGCCGCACGGCAGGGCTTCGTCAGCCCGGAATCCTTCGTCTTCCTGGAATCGGCCATCATCCTGGCCATCGTCGTTCTCGGTGGCATGGGCTCGCTGGTCGGCATCGCGGTCGCCGCAATGGTGATGATCGGCGGTACCGAGGCGTTGCGCGAACTCGACTTCCTCAAGCAGGTCTTCGGACCGGACTTCACACCGGAACTCTACCGCATGCTTCTGTTCGGCATGGCCATGGTCATCGTCATGCTGTGGAAGCCGCGCGGCTTCGTCGGCAGTCGTGAACCAACCGCCTTCCTCAAGGAGCGAAAGGCTGTCTCAAGCTCCTTCACCAAGGAGGGACACGGCTGATGAATGCGAACCCTGTTCAGAAAGCCACTTCGGGCACGAACGACGCTATCCTGCAGGTCGATCATCTGTCGATGAAGTTCGGTGGTCTGGTGGCCATCGGCGATCTGTCTTTCGCCGCCAAGCGCGGCGAGATCACCGCGCTGATCGGCCCCAATGGCGCCGGCAAGACCACGGTGTTCAACTGCATCACCGGCTTCTACAAGCCCTCGGAAGGCATGATCACGCTCAACCGGAACGATGGTTCGACCTTCCTGCTCGAGCGGCTGCCCAACCATGAAATCCCGGCGCGCGCCAAGGTGGCGCGCACCTTCCAGAACATCCGCCTGTTCTCCGGCATGACCCTGCTGGAGAACCTGCTGGTCGCCCAGCACAACAAACTGATGAAGGCATCGGGCTACACGGTGCTTGGCCTGTTCGGCTTCAGCGGCTATCGCAAGGCCTCGGCCGAATCGGTGGAGCTCGCCAAGCATTGGCTGGAAAAGGCCGATCTTGTCGACCGTGCCGACGACCCGGCCGGCGACCTGCCCTATGGCGCGCAGCGCCGTCTCGAAATCGCTCGCGCCATGTGCACGGGACCCGAGCTTCTGTGCCTCGATGAACCGGCGGCCGGCCTCAATCCGAAGGAATCGGCGGCGCTCAACGAGCTGCTGATCGACATCAAGAACACATCCGGCACCTCGATCCTGTTGATCGAGCATGACATGTCGGTGGTCATGCAGATATCCGACCATGTCGTGGTGCTGGAGTACGGCCGCAAGATTTCCGACGGCAGTCCGCAGTCGGTACGCACAGATCCGCGCGTCATCGCCGCCTATCTCGGCGTCGACGACGAGGAAGTCGAGGCGGTCCTCACCGAAGTCGGCGACGAAGATGTCATCGAACAGCTCGATACAGGGCCGGATGCCGCGCATGGTCCGGGAACATCGTCGTCCTATCTCGCCGGGCCGGTGACCGACACTGTCGGCCATAGTTCGGGCGAGCGGGTTACGGTGGCCAAGGGAGCGTCAAAGGCCGGTCAGGTCGACGCCAGGTCGCTCGCCGCGGCAAACAAGGCAGCCTCGCTGGCAGCCGTGCCGGCGGCGAAGGCAAAGCCTGCTCCGAAAGCGGCGTCAAAGGCGGCAACCGGCACGGCGGCGAAGTCGACCGCATCGGCCAAGCCTACAGCCAAGGCCCCGGCGAAGGCTGGAGAGATCTCCAACCGGCTGGCTGCGCCTCGCGGCGGCAAGGCCGACAATTTGACCCGCATCAAGGGCATCGGTACGGTCAACGAGAAGAAGCTCAACGATCACGGCATCTTCCACTTCGACCAGATCGGCGCCTGGAAAAAGGCCGACGTCGAGGCCGCCGAAGCCTATCTCGCCTTTGACGGACGTATCGCGCGCGAGGAATGGGTCAAACAGGCCAGGCTGCTCGGCCAGGGCAAGGACACGGAATTCTCGCGCCGCGTCGACGCGGGCAAGGTGGCGACAAGCCATGCTTCCGCAAAGACTGCAAAGGCAGCCTCCGGAAAGACCGCGAGCAAGACCGCGGCGGGCAAGCGTGGAGGGGGCAAGTGATGGCCGCGACAACGCTGCTCGATATCAAGGGCGTGCAGACTTACTACGGCAACATCCGAGCCTTGAACGGCGTCGATGTCACTGTGAAGGAAGGTGAGATCGTGGCGCTGATCGGTGCCAATGGCGCCGGCAAGTCGACGCTGATGATGACCATTTTCGGCGCGCCGCGGGCTCGCGCCGGCACCATCACCTTTGCCGGCACCGACATAACCCAGATGCCGACGCACGAGATCGCGCGCATGCGCATTGCCCAGTCGCCCGAGGGCCGGCGGATCTTTCCGCGCATGACGGTGATGGAAAACCTGCAGATGGGCGCCAGCCTCGACAACCTCAAGCATTATGACGAGGACGTCGAGAAGGTGTTCACGCTGTTCCCGCGTTTGAAAGAGCGCATCACCCAGCGCGGCGGCACGCTGTCGGGCGGTGAGCAGCAGATGCTGTCGATCGGACGCGCGCTGATGGCACGACCGAAGCTGCTTTTGCTCGACGAGCCGTCGCTGGGTCTCGCGCCGCTGATCGTCAAGCAGATCTTCGACGCCATCCGCGAACTGAACCGCACCCAGGGGCTGACCGTGTTCCTGGTCGAGCAGAACGCCTTCGGCGCGCTCAAGCTCGCCACGCGCGGCTACGTCATGGTCAACGGCAATGTGACGATGAGCGGCACCGGCAAGGAGCTGCTCGCCAATCCGGAAGTGCGCGCCGCCTATCTCGAAGGCGGACACCACTGAGTTCGGAGCGGAATGCGTGCATTCGCCATTCCGCTCCAGATTGTTTGTTTGTCGCATGATCTTGTCCGGAAAGTCCGCAACTTTTCGGGATCATGCTAAGGAGACTTCACCATGCAGGGCATTCTTTACGAGGAACCCTCGATCTGGCAGTTCTTCTTCGTCACCTGTCTGCTCGGCGGCTGGGCGGCGTGGATGACGGGCAAGGCCAGTGCTCAGACGTGGCGCAGCTTCATCCAGCTGTTCGCCTATATGCTGGGCCTCGGCATCGCGATCCGCTTCATCCATCACGCGCTGTTCGGCGGCACCATGTTCTCGCTGCACTATTATGTCGTCGACACCATCGTGCTGATGATCCTCGGCTTCGTCGGCTATCAATACACGCGCACCAACCAGATGGTGACACAGTATAATTGGCTCTACGAAAGAGCTTCACTCTTGAGCTGGAAACCGAAAGGTTGACGTTCATCATTAACGCCGCCTCGAAATTGAATCGGCGTGACAAGTGCCTGAAAATCGGCAAACTATGCTTTCTGCGATAAGGGTGGGCATCGCATGAAAGCTTCATCCACGCCCACTCCGTTAATGGGAGCGTTTTAAATGAAAAAGTCACTTTTGTCCGCCGTCGCCCTGACCGCGCTGGTCGCGTTCGGCGGCAACGCGTGGGCTGACGTCATGTTCGGCGTCGCAGGTCCGATCACCGGTCCGAACGCCGCCTTCGGCGCGCAGCTTCAGAAGGGCGCGGAAGCTGCTGTCGCCGACATCAATGCCAAGGGCGGCATCAATGGCGAGCAGATCAAGCTTGAGGTCGGCGACGACGTTTCCGATCCGAAGCAGGGTATCTCGGTCGCCAACAAGTTCGTCGGCGACGGTGTCAAGTTCGTGGTCGGCCACTTCAACTCGGGCGTCTCGATCCCGGCATCGGAAGTCTATGCGGAAAACGGCATCGTCGAAGTGACGCCGGCCGCTACCAACCCGCAGTTTACCGAGCGCGGTCTGTGGAACGTGTTCCGCACCTGCGGACGCGATGACCAGCAGGGCAGCATTGCCGGCGCTTATCTCGCCGCGAACTTCAAGGACGCCAAGATCGCCGTCGTGCACGACAAGACCACCTACGGCCAGGGCCTTGCCGACGAAACCAAGAAGGCAATGAATGCCAAGGGCCTGACGGAAGTCATGTATGAAGGCATCAATGTCGGCGACAAGGACTTCTCGGCGCTGATCGCCAAGATGAAGGAAGCCGGCGTTTCGATCATCTATTGGGGCGGCCTGCACACCGAAGCCGGCCTGATCATCCGCCAGGCGGCCGACCAGGGCCTCAAGGCGACGCTGGTCTCCGGCGACGGCATCGTGTCGAACGAACTGGCTTCGATCGCGGGTGACGCGGTTGCGGGCACGCTCAACACGTTCGGCCCGGATCCGCGCCTGATCCCCGCCAACAAGGAACTCGTCGAGAAGTTCCGCGCGCAGGGTTTCGAACCTGAAGCCTACACGCTCTACTCCTACGCCGCCGTGCAGGCTATCGCCGAGGCAGCGACCGCTGCCAAGTCGAACGATCCGCAGGCAGTTGCCAAGGCGCTGCATGAAAACGGCCCGTTCAAGACCGTGCTCGGCGATCTGTCCTATGACGCCAAGGGCGACCCCACGCTGCCCGGCTACGTGATGTACGAATGGAAGAAGGGCGACGACGGCAAGTACACCTACATCCAGAAGATGTAAGACTCGTCAGTCTCCAGACCGTTTACGGATGCCCGGCGCCTCGCGCCGGGCATTTTCTTTTTGTCATCAGGGGCGGCCGATGGAGCCGGGTCCCTTAGCCGGGAATGATCGCGCGTCACGGCAGAGCCGGCGCTTTTTCTGGCTGTTTGGATGAATGCGAAGGCCTCTGGCGCAATGATTCCATTTCAATCGGTTTAAATGTGCGTCAAATTTGTTTGCACTGCAGCATTTTCACGCTAATCATTGCGCCGATTTCTCTTCCTTCCGTTGCTGGAGCCCAGTCCTTGGCCATCACGAAGATCCTCGTCGCCAACCGGTCCGAAATCGCCATTCGCGTCTTTCGCGCGGCCAACGAACTCGGCCTCAAAACCGTGGCGATCTGGGCCGAGGAGGACAAATACTCCCTGCACCGTTTCAAGGCCGACGAGAGCTACCAGGTTGGGCGTGGGCCGCATCTGACCCGGGACATGGGACCGATCGAAAGCTATCTGTCGATCGAGGAGGTGATCCGCGTCACCAGGCTTTCGGGCGCCGATGCCATTCATCCGGGCTACGGCCTTTTGTCGGAAAGCCCCGAATTCGCCGACGCCTGTGCCGAGGCCGGCATCACCTTCATCGGGCCGAAGCCGGACACGATGCGGCGGCTCGGCAACAAGGTCGCCGCGCGCAACCTCGCCATCGAACTCGGCGTGCCGGTGATCCCCGCCACAGATCCGTTGCCGGACGACATGGACGAGGTCAAGAAACTGGCAAAGGAAATCGGCTATCCGGTGATGCTGAAGGCATCATGGGGCGGCGGCGGCCGCGGCATGCGCGCCATCCGCGCCGAAGCCGACCTTGCCCGTGAAGTCACGGAAGGCAAGCGCGAGGCGAAGGCCGCCTTCGGCAAGGACGAGGTCTATCTCGAAAAGCTGATCGAGCGCGCGCGCCATGTCGAGGTGCAGGTGCTGGGCGACACCCATGGCAATGCGGTGCACCTGTTCGAGCGCGACTGTTCGATCCAGCGCCGCAACCAGAAGGTCGTCGAGCGGGCGCCGGCGCCCTACCTCGAAATGTCGCAGCGCGAGGAGCTTTGCGGCCATGCGCTGAAGATCGCCCGCGAGACCAGTTATATCGGCGCCGGCACGGTCGAGTTCCTGCAGGACGCCGACACCGGCAAATTCTATTTCATCGAGGTCAACCCGCGCATCCAGGTCGAGCACACCGTCACCGAGCAGGTGACCGGCATCGATATCGTCAAGGCGCAGATCCATATCCTCGACGGCTTTGCCATCGGCACACCGGAATCAGGCGTGCCGGCGCAGAAGGACATAAGGCTGAACGGCCACGCGCTGCAGTGCCGCATCACCACGGAAGACCCCGAGCACAATTTCATCCCCGACTACGGACGCATCACCGCCTATCGCGGCGCAACAGGCTTCGGCATCCGCCTCGATGGCGGCACCGCCTATTCGGGCGCTGTCATCACCCGCTTCTACGATCCGCTGCTGGAGAAGGTGACGGCGTGGGCGCCGACGCCGGCCGAGACGATCGCCCGCATGAACCGGGCGCTGCGCGAGTTCCGCATCCGCGGCGTCGCCACCAATCTGACCTTCCTCGAAGCGATCATCAACCATCCGAGCTTCGCCGATAATTCCTACACGACCAAGTTCATCGACACGACGCCGGAACTGTTCCAGCAGGTCAAGCGCCAGGATCGCGCCACCAAGCTCATCAACTATCTCGCCGACGTCAGCGTCAACGGCCATCCCGAGACGCGCGGCCGGCCGCAGCCGAAGGCCGATGCCGCGGCGCCCGTGGTGCCTTACCTCAACGGCAATGTGCCCGGCGGCAGCAAGCAGAAGCTGGATGTGCTCGGGCCGGAGAAGTTCGCCGCCTGGATGCGCGACCAGAAAGAGGTGTTGGTCACCGACACGACGATGCGCGACGGCCATCAATCGCTGCTCGCGACGCGCATGCGTACGCATGACATTGCCGGCATCGCCGGTACGTATGCGCGCGCCTTGCCGCAGCTTCTATCGCTGGAATGCTGGGGCGGCGCCACCTTCGACGTCGCCATGCGCTTCCTCACCGAGGATCCGTGGGAGCGGCTGTCGCTGGTGCGCGAGGCGGCGCCCAATCTGCTGTTGCAGATGCTACTGCGCGGCGCCAATGGCGTCGGCTACACCAACTATCCCGACAATGTCGTGCAGCATTTCGTCAAGCAGGCAGCAAGCGGTGGCATCGACCTGTTCCGGGTCTTCGATTGCCTGAACTGGGTCGACAATATGCGCGTCGCCATGGATGCGGTCGGCGCCGAGGGTAAGCTGATCGAAGCGGCGATCTGCTACACCGGCGACATCCTCGATCCGGCGCGGGCGAAATACGACCTCAAATACTATGTCGGCCTGGCCAGGGAATTGCAGGCGGCCGGCGCCCACATCATTGCCGTCAAGGACATGGCCGGACTGCTGAAGCCGGCGGCGGCACGCGTGCTGTTCAAGGCGCTGCGCGAGGCGACCGACCTGCCGATCCATTTCCACACCCACGACACGTCGGGCCTGTCGGCGGCGACGGTGCTGGCGGC
The DNA here is from genome assembly GCF_040321855.1 of Mesorhizobium sp. M0227. Lineage (NCBI taxonomy): Bacteria > Pseudomonadati > Pseudomonadota > Alphaproteobacteria > Hyphomicrobiales > Phyllobacteriaceae > Mesorhizobium > Mesorhizobium sp. M0227. The sequence goes on from NZ_JAMYSJ010000003.1 coordinate 112,441, forward strand.
GGTGGAAAGCGGCGTCGACGCCATAGACGCGGCGATGGATGCTTTCTCCGGCAACACCTCGCAGCCATGCCTTGGCTCGCTCGTCGAGGCGCTGAAGGGCACCGAACGCGACCCCGGTCTCGACCCGCAATGGATCAGGAAAATCTCGTTCTACTGGGAAGCGGTGCGCAACCAGTACGCCGCCTTTGAAAGCGACCTCAAGGGGCCGGCTTCGGAAGTCTATCTGCACGAGATGCCGGGCGGGCAGTTCACCAATTTGAAGGAACAGGCGCGCTCGCTCGGACTGGAGACGCGCTGGCACGAGGTGGCGCAGACCTATCACGACGTCAATCTGATGTTCGGCGACATCGTCAAGGTGACGCCGTCCTCCAAGGTCGTCGGCGACATGGCATTGATGATGGTCAGCCAGGATCTCACCGTTGCCGATGTCGAAAACCCGGACAAGGATATCGCATTCCCGGATTCGGTCGTCTCGATGCTGCGCGGCGACCTTGGCCAGTCGCCAGGCGGGTGGCCGGCGGCGCTGCAGGGGAAGGCGCTGAAGGGCGACAAGCCGATCACGGTGCGGCCCGGCTCACTGCTCAAGCCAGCCGACCTAAAGGCCAACCGCAAGGAAATCGAGGAGAAGCTCGAGCGCAAGCTGTCGGAGTTCGAATTCGCCTCGTGGCTGATGTATCCAAAGGTGTTTACGGATTTCGCCGGAGCGCAGGAAACCTATGGGCCGGTCAGCGTCCTGCCGACGCCGACCTATTTCTACGGCATGAAGCCGGAAGACGAGATCTTCGTCGACATCGAGAAAGGCAAGACGCTGGTGGTCCGATGCCTTGCCATCGGCGATGTCGACGAAAAGGGCATGGTCACCGTGTTCTTCGAGCTCAACGGCCAGCCGCGTCGTGTCAAGGTGCCCGACCGGGCGCATGGCGCGTCCGCCGCCAAGGCCCGCCGCAAGGCCGAACCCGGCAACGAGGCGCATGTCGGCGCACCGATGCCGGGCGTCGTCTCGGCGCTTTCGGTGGCTGCCGGCCAGGCTGTGAAGGCCGGTGACGTGCTGCTTTCCATCGAAGCGATGAAGATGGAGACGGCGCTGCATGCCGAGCGCGACGGTACGGTCGCCGAGGTGCTGGTCAAGGCAGGCGACCAGATCGATGCCAAGGATCTGCTGATCGCTTTCAATTAGAGTTCGCAAAACGGACTGGTTGTCGGCTTCTGGCGGCAGCCCGCGTGGCTTGGTCGATAACGGCTTGACCCGTCGCCGCCGGTCGGGCATCGAACCGGCTCAAATTTTGCCGCAGTCGTCCGCGAGTCGCGGAGCCGATGCTTTTGGAGAAAAATATGGCCGACGATATCACCGATACCAGCCAGACTGTTGCCGCCGGCCAGCTGCGTGCCTTCATCGAGCGCATAGAGCGGCTCGAGGAAGAGAAGAAAACCATTTCCGACGATATCAAGGAAGTGTTCGCCGAGGCCAAGGGCACTGGGTTCGACACCAAGGCGATGCGCACGATCATCCGGCTGCGCAAGAAGGACCAGGCCGAGCGGCAGGAAGAGGAAACCATCCTCGATCTGTATAAGGCCGCACTCGGCATGGTGTAGAGACTATCTGGAAATTCTACTCCGGCGGTCATCTGGTGGCGTTTTCTGCGCTTCCGGTGCTCGCGTACTTTAAGTACGCTCCGCTCCGGTTCTCGAAACCACCACCATATGACTCGCCAGAGCGAATTTCGAAACAGGCTCGGGCCGAGCATGATGCCGGAGCGAGCATCGAGCCATGAGCGAATTCGACTTCGGCGCCCGCCGCGCCTCTGAATTCCGCCAGCGCGGCTTCTGGACGCTGTTCGCTGTGCGGCATCCGGAAGAAAGGGCTCTGATGGCGCGGCGCGGACCCTGGTTCTGGCAGCGCGGGCTGCCCGACTTCGCCTTGGTCCTTTCCATGTATGTCGCGCCGGCGCAGAGCCAGGTCGGCGTCTTCTTCGGTCGCAACGAGAAGTTCGGCGCCACGCAAGCCTGGTCGCGGCTGAAGCCGTTTCAGCGTGAAATCGAAGACAGGCTGAAGCTCAGGCCGGAACAGAGTTGCGAGGGCCTCGGCATCAATTCGATGTGGCGGGTGAACTGCTATGCCGAGGACAACTGGCCAGCCATGGCCGACTGGCTGGTGACCGAATGTTCGCGCTTCGAGCGTGCGGTAACCGAAGTCCTGGGGCAGGGATAGACATCCGGTGTTGCCAGAAGGTATCGGCTCCTTTTTCCGCTCACGCTGGCAAGGCCAGGTGCCGCTCGATCGGCTGTTCTGGCGCGACCTTGTCCTCGTCGGCACCGCGGTCAGCATCGCCGCATCGGTGCTGGCGCTCGTCTTGCTCGGATTGAAGTTGCCGCTCGGGCTTGTGCTGGCAGTGCATTTCGCGTCGGTGCCCTACAGCCTGTTCCTGACCTTGGCGGTGTGGCGGACCACCGAAAAGATTCCCGGGGCCAAGGCCTGGATGATGACGCTTGGCGCCACGCTGTGGCTGGTGGCGATGATCGTGGTCTGATCGTCTGCCCAGAGGGGGGCGACGGATATTTAAACGAAAAGGGCGACAGATGCCGCCCTATAGTGTCGAACCCGGATGGCTCAAGCCGAGGGCTCGAATTTCAGCGCCACGCCGTTGATGCAATAGCGCAGGCCGGTCGGCGGCGGGCCGTCCTCGAAGACATGGCCGAGATGGCTGCCGCAGCGGGCGCAATGGCATTCGGTGCGAACCATGCCGTAGCTGCGGTCGACGGTGTTTTCGACCGAGCCCGGCACCGGGTCGTTGAAGCTCGGCCAGCCGGTGCCGCTCTCGAACTTCAGCTTGGATTCGAACAAAGGCTGGTCGCAGCCGGCGCAGGAAAAGGTGCCGGCGCGCTTCTCGTAGAGCAAAGCGCAGCTTCCCGGCCGCTCGGTGCCGTGACCGCGCATGACGGCATACTGCTCCGGCGTCAGCCGGGCGCGCCATTCGGCGTCGGTGCGGGTTACAGGGTAGGTGTGGGTGTCCATGTGATCTCCTCAGCCTTGCCGGCTCGCTCCTACAGCGCCGCGCGTCCATCGGACGCGCAAGGGACGCTGTAGCACTTTGGTTTTCCTTTCCGAACCGGAGGTTCGGGGTCATGCGCGGATTGCAACCTCATATTCGCACCAAGATAGGCATTTGTTACGGCATTTTCCCGCATTTTCGATTGGGTTCTCATGCGATCGCCGCCAGATAGCGATCGACCGAAGCAGCCAACGCCGCTTTTGCGCCCCCGATGATGTTCTGGTTCCACCACGCGCCGTAGATATGGTCGAACGCGAATGGCTCCAGCGCCGCCGCGATGCGGCGCACGGCCGCTGCATTGAGCGGAATGTAGTTCGGATAGCTGTACATGAAGCTGACATGGCGGCGCGTCGGCGTCACCTGCAGGATATCGCCGGCCAGCAAGACGTCGCCGCCATCGCGTTTCCAGTGCAGCACCTGACCGCCGGCAAAGTGGCCACCGCAGCGGATGAGCGTCAGCGAAGGGTTTATGGCCAGCGTCTCGCCTTCCCAGCTGACGATCGCCTTGTGCGGTTGCATGATCCATTGGCGGTCATCGGCATGGAGATAAATCGGCACACCGCCAAACGCCTCGCCCCAACAGACCATCACCGAATAATAATGGCAGTGCGAGATGGCGATCGCCGCCAGGCCGCCGCGGCGGTTGATCTCGGCCACCGCCTCGTCGCTGACCATCGAAACGCAGTCCCACAGCACGTTGCCGTGTGGCGTCTGTGCCAGCAGCGCCCGCTGGCCGATGGCGAAGCGCGGCTCGATGCCGAAGGCGAGAACGCCGGCATCATCCTTCATCACAAGCCGATGCCCTTCAGCAAGTTCCTCCGGCGTGATCCACGCCTGCCCTTCCCAGCGCACATATTGGCGCTCGTCCTCGCAGATCGGGCAATGTTTTGGAGGCGTCTCTGTCGCCGCGAACTGGACGCCGCATTGCAGGCAGAGAAAGCAGGTCATCGGATCTCCTGTCAGTCTTTCAGTGTTTTCTTGAAAGCTGCCTGGTCGCGCCCTCAAGCCCGGCCAAAGTCAGCGGGAACATGCGGCCGCCGAAGATGTCGCGGATCATCGCAATCGAATGGGTGTAGCCCCAGTTCTTGGGGTCTTCGGGGTTCAGCCATACCGCGTTCGGCCATTGCTGCAGCAGACGGCCGAGCCAGACACTGCCTGCCTCCGGATTCCAGTGCTCGACCGAACCGCCGGGATGAGCGATCTCGTAAGGGCTCATCGAGGCGTCACCGACGACGATCACCTTGTAGTCCGGGCCATATTTGTGGAGGAGGTCGAAGGTCGGAATCACCTCGGCATGCCTGCGGCGATTATCCTTCCACACACCCTCATAGAGGCAGTTGTGGAAGTAAAAATATTCGAGCTGGCGGAATTCGGCGCGGGCGGCCGAGAACAGCTCCTCGACGCTCTTGATGTGGTCGTCCATCGAGCCGCCGACATCGAAGAACATCAAAAGCTTCACCGCGTTGCGCCGTTCGGGCCGCGTCTGCACGTCGAGATAGCCATGTTCGGCGGTGGCGTGGATGGTGCCGGGCAGGTCGAATTCCTCCTCGGCGCCTTCGCGCACCCAGCGACGCAAACGCTTCAGCGCGATCTTGATGTTGCGGGTGCCGAGTTCGACGGCATCATCGAAATTCCTGAACTCACGTCTGTCCCACACCTTCACCGCGCGGCGGTTGCGGCTTTCATGCTGGCCGATACGCACACCTTCGGGATTGTAGCCATAGGCACCGAAGGGCGAGGTGCCGCCGGTGCCGATCCATTTCGAGCCGCCCTGATGGCGGCCTTTTTGCTCTTCAAGCCGCTGTTTCAAGGTCTCCATCAGTTTCTCGAAACCGCCCAGCGCCTCGACCAGCTTTTTCTCTTCGTCGGTCAGGTGCTTTTCGGCGAGGCGGCGCAACCATTCCTCGGGAATGTCAGCGACATCGACGGCATCCGGCCCGCCCAGTGTTTCGATGCCCTTGAAGACATGCGCGAACACTTGGTCGAAGCGGTCGATGTGGCGCTCGTCCTTCACCAGCGCCGCACGGGCGAGGTAATAAAAGCCTTCGACGTCGTAGTCGACCAACCCGGCTTCCAGTCCCTCCATCAGCGACAGATATTCCCTGAGCGAAACGGGAACACGCGCGGCCTTCAGTTCGAGGAAGAAGGGGATGAACATTGTCTATCTACAGCAGATCATACTCAATGAAGCCCGTGCGCCGCGCCACATGGTCGTAGAGCTTGCGCGCGGTGGTGTTGGTCTCGTGTGTCATCCAGTAGACGTTCTTGACGCCGACTTTTTCGGCTTCCTGTTTCACTGCCTCGATCAGCGCAGCACCAATGCCCTTGCCGCGCACGTCAGGGTCGGCGAACAGATCCTGCAGATAGCAGTTGTTTTTTTCCGACCAGCCTGAGCGGTGGTAGAGATAGTGGGTGAGGCCAACCGCCTTGCTGTCCAGCGTGGCGATGAAGCCTTTCGGCTCGAACTCACCTTCGGTGAACAGCCGCTTCCAGGTGATGGCGTAGACCTCTTCCGGCAGCTTCGTCTCATAGAAGGTGAGGTAGTCGGTCCACAGCCGCCGCCAATCGGCGCGGTCGGACTGCGCGAGCGGGCGGACGATAATCTCAGCCATGTCATCTCCTCTGAAGGTTTGGCCGAGGCTGCCTGCCTGTTCGGCTGCTGGCAACGGTCCACAGAAGCGAAAGCGCTGCTGCTACCTATTGCTGCCTTCGTGCCATGAACGCCAGCCGCTCGAACAAATGCACGTCCTGCTCGTTCTTCAGCAATGCGCCATGCAACTTGGGCAGGGCGTTCTTCGGATCGGCGCGCAGATCTTCCGGCGCGATGTCGTCGGCGACCAGCAGCCTTATCCAGTCGAGCGCCTCGGAGGTCGACGGCTTCTTCTTCAAGCCGGGCACGTCGCGGATTTCGTAGAACTGGGTCAGCGCCGCGCGCACCAGGTTCTGCTTGATGCCGGGATAGTGGACATCGACGATTCTATGCAGCGTGTCGACGTCGGGAAAGCGGATGTAGTGGAAGAAGCAGCGGCGCAGGAACGCGTCCGGCAACTCCTTCTCGTTGTTGGAGGTGATGATGACGATCGGCCTGACGGCGGCGCGGATGGTTTCGCCGGTCTCGTAGACGAAGAACTCCATCCGATCGAGTTCCTGCAGGAGGTCGTTGGGGAATTCGATGTCGGCCTTGTCGATCTCGTCGATCAAAAGCACGACCTTCCTGCCGGCGGCGAACGCCTCCCAGAGCTTGCCGCGCTTGATGTAGTTCCTGATGTCGTTGAAGCGCTCGTCGCCAAGCTGGCTGTCGCGCAGGCGCGAGACGGCGTCATATTCGTAAAGGCCCTGCTGCGCCCTGGTGGTCGACTTGACGTGCCATTCGATGAGGTCGAGGCCAAGTGCTGACGCCACCTGGCGGGCCAGCTCCGTCTTGCCGGTGCCTGGCTCGCCCTTGACCAGCAAGGGCCGCTCCAGCGCGATCGCCGCGTTGACGGCCACCATCAGATCCTTGTCGGCGACATAGGCCGCCGTGCCTTCGAAACGCATTCTTGCTCCTCGGTTGATCATGGCAACCGTAAGGACGCGGCTCACCCTGTGCAAGGGTGCGCCGGCCGCGACGAATGGGCTTGAACCCTGATGGAAACATATGCCCGTCTCACTGGCGCTTAGCCGGCCGGCAGCCTATATTGGGCGGGACGGTCTGTGCTTCCCGGCAGGAGAACATTTTCCCCGGGGCCTTAACGATCCTTAGGGAGCTGTCCCTGGGAAGACCCGTGGGTTTTCTCACACGGCGCCCACCTACTTTGTAGGTTCCCGGGATCGCTCTCTCCACCGGTTGTGTGGATCGTCACTTATTGCCACGCGTCCCGCATTTCGGTGGATGATTGCGGTGGAAAACGTCGCTCCCAAAACTCCATCCAGATCTGACCTTTTCTACCCTGGCTGCATGACCTCTCTCAAAGACCTGAAAAAGCAACTTCGCCGTGAGGCCCTCGGACGCCGCGATGCGCTCGATGAGTTCTGGCGGGTGGAGGTCGCGCTTGAAATGGCAGAGACGGCACGCGATCATCTCCATGTCGAGCCAGGCCAGATCGTTTCCGGCTTCTGGCCGATGCGTTCTGAAGTCGACGTTCGGCCGTTGATGTTTGCCTTGCGTGAAAAGGGCGCGCGGCTTTGCCTGCCGGCCATTCTCGACAAGACCACCATTGTCTTTCGCGAACTGGTGCGCGGCGCGCCGATGGTCGAGATGGGTTTCGGCACGGTCGGCCCTCACGAGGAAGCCGAGGTGCTCGACCCCTCTGTGATGCTGGTGCCGCTCGCCGCTTTCGATGCGCGCGGCCATCGCATCGGCTATGGTGCCGGCTATTACGACCGCGCCATCGCCAAGCTGATCGACAAGGGACAGCCGCCGCGGCTGGTCGGCATCGCCTTCGACTGCCAGGAGGTGGCAATGGTGCCGGATGAGGAACATGACGTCGTCATTCCGGAAATACTGACCGAGAGCGGGTTGCGCCGCTTCGCGCCAAAATTGTAGATAAGTACAAGGGACGCATGATCTTCACTGGCGTCATGCAGCTTTCGCTGACCTTCGGTGCGGGATCATATGAGACTTCTCTTCCTCGGTGACATGGTTGGAAAGACAGGACGGACGGCGGTGTGGGAACAACTGCCCGGCCTGATCTCCGACTTCAAACTCGATTTCGTCATCGTCAATGGCGAGAACGCCGCGGGCGGCTTCGGCATCACCGAAGATATCTTTCGCGAGACGATCGCCGCTGGTGCTGATGTCGTCACCACCGGCAACCATGTCTGGGACCAACGCGACGCGCTCGCCTTCGCGCCGCGCGAAGAGCGCTTCCTGCGTCCCTCCAACTTTCCCAAGGGCACGCCCGGGCGCGGCTCCGGTGTCTATATCGCCAGGAGCGGCGCGCGCGTGCTGGTCGCCAACATCATGGGCCGGGTGTTCATGCATCCCGAGCTCGACGATCCGTTCCAGGCCGGCGAACGCGAGCTTGCCGCCTGTCCGCTCGGCGAGCAGGCGGATGCCGTGATTATCGACTTCCACGCCGAGGCGACCTCGGAAAAGATGTGCTTCGCGCATTTCGTCGACGGCCGCGCCAGCCTCGTCGTCGGCACCCACACCCACCAGCCGACCGGCGATCACCAGGTCCTCAACGGCGGCACCGGTTATATGTCCGACGCCGGCATGTGCGGGGACTACGATTCCTCGCTCGGCATGGACAAGGAGGAGCCGCTCAACCGGTTCCTGTCGAAGGTGCCGAAAGGCCGCTTCGAGGCGGCGACCGGACCGGCGACCTTGTGCGGCGTTGGCGTCGATATTTCCGACCGCACAGGGCTGACCGAGCGGATCGCGCCGTTTCGTCGCGGGCCACGGCTGGAAGAAACCGCACCGTCCTTCTGGTCCTGACATTGATATAGGCACGCTTAGTACCTAACTGCCGGCGACACTGCTCTAGATCGTTAAAAGAGGGGACGACCTCCATGCAGCTCATCGAATTCCTGGCGCCGCATTTCCAATTCGTGTCCGACCCGACCGCCTGGGTCGCGCTGCTGACGCTGATTGTGCTCGAGGTCGTGCTCGGCATCGACAACCTGATCTTCATCTCGATCCTGACCAACAAGCTGCCGGAAGCACAACGGGCCCGTGCCCGCCGGCTCGGCATCTCGGCGGCGCTGATCATGCGGCTGGTGCTGCTGGCCACCATTTCGATCATCGTCCAGCTGACCACGCCGGTGTTCACGGCCTTCGGCCACGGTTTTTCCTGGCGCGACCTGATCCTGATTGCCGGCGGCCTGTTCCTGGTCTGGAAGGCGACCAAGGAGATCCATCACACGGTCGATCCCGACGACCACAAGGATACGATGATGGGCGAGACGCTGCAGATCAGCCTTGCCGGCGCGATCTTCCAGATCCTGCTGCTCGACCTGGTCTTCTCGATCGATTCGATCATCACCGCCGTCGGCATGACCGACGAGATCGCCATCATGTACATCGCCGTGATCGTGGCGGTGAGCGTGATGATGCTGGCGGCCGGGCCGCTGGCCAACTTCATCGCCAAGAACCCGAGCATTGTCATGCTGGCGCTGGGCTTCCTTCTGATGATCGGCATGACACTGATCGCAGACGGCATGGGCTACCATGTGCCCAAGGGCTACATCTATGCGGCGATGGGCTTTTCGGCATTGGTCGAGGGACTCAACATGCTGGCGCGGCGACGTAGGAAGGCGAAATCGGGTGGCGGGCACTGAGCTTGGGCTTGGGCGCATGCCGCGTTTGGATTGACTTTTACGGATTTGTACATACAATACTGTAGTCGATGGTGCTACTTTGCAGTTTGAATGGGATCCTGAAAAAGCGAGGCGCAATCTTGCCAAGCACGGCATCGCCTTTGATCTTGCACGAAAGGTGTTCGATGATCCGCTCCATCTCATCGTGCCTGACCGGTTTGAAGATGGTGAGCAACGATGGCACGCGATCGGGATGATTGAGGCTGTCGCGGTATTGCTGGTTGTGCATACCTACCCCGGTCGCGAAGATGAAGAACGGGTTCGGATCGTTGGTGCTCGGAAAGCGACAACGCATGAAAGGAAGCGCTATGAACAGGAAGGACCTTAGCCAGGATCTGCGCAATCAACTTGCCAAGCTGGCCGATTTGCCCGACAGCGAGATTGATACCTCGGACATTCCAGAAGCTCCGGCCGAGAACTGGATTCATGCTCGCCGTGGACATCTTTACCGACCACTCAAGCAGCCGGTCACCATTAGGCTCGATGCCGATGTGCTATCCTGGTTTAAGGAACATGTCGGAGGCGGTGGCTATCAAACCGAAATCAATCGCGTACTTCGCCATCATGTGACCGAACAGGAAAAGCGGCGAGGTTGATCCGATTTAGTTAGCCGGCACGCCCTTCGGGTGGCGGTCGCCGATCAGGCCGAGCGTCAGGCCCTGCTCAAGCCAGACCTTGGCGCCGGCCAGCACGAGCGTGAAGCCGCCGGTTGAGCCGATGGCTTCTTTTACCTGCTCGTCGCCATTGCCGGCAAAGCCGAAGTTGCGAACCTCGAGAAAGGTCGTACCGCCTGGCATTTCGGTGAAGCTCCAGACCACGGTGGTTGGCGGATCGCTCCATTGCATGACGATCTTTTCATTCGCGACGATCTCGCTGACGTCGATGGTCGTCGAGACACCGTACATGCGCCACTCCCAGAGGACTTGCTTGCCGCTGTCCAGCCGGCCGCTGCCATGGGTGAACCAGAATTTCGTGGTTGTGGCCGGATCGACGATGGCCTCGAATACATCGGCGACAGGCCGCCGGATCAGCATGCCGGCCGCGGCGGTTGGCTTTTCGCGGATGTCCATCGGATGCTCCTTTCGAGGCTTGGCGTTCACCAGGCGTCCGGTTCGCGCAGCATGTGGATGATGTTGGCGGGGTTGGTGATCCAGCCGCCGCGGAAGCCCTCGCCCAGTGGCTCGATGGCATCGCAACGCACAACGCCAGCCTTGGCTAAATGATCCGCAGCCATGGGGAAATCCTTGGTGAACAGCTCCAGCCACACTTCGGCGTGGCTCATCATCGGCGCCTTATCGATCCACAAGCGGTTGGGGCCAAGCTCGAAGCCGATGGCCGGTGCCTTGTCTGTAAAGGGCTTCAGGCCGACGACGTCGCGGTAGAAGGCGATCGTCGCCTCATACTGGTGCGGCGGCACCTTCATGGCGATGTTGATGCCGCCGGTGATTGTCGCGGTCATTGCTGGCTCCCTTGTCGTGTTCAGCTGTTGTTGGTCGCCCTTGCCCAGGCTGGTTATGCGAGATTGACCTGCCAGGAGACCCCGAACCTGTCGTTGAGCCATGCGAAACGGAAGCTGAAGCCGTAATTGTCGGCGGCATCAGAAATCCACCGTCCTTGGCCAGTGTCTCGACAATCCGGTCCAGTTCGTCCTCGGCGGAACAGTCCACATACAGCGAGACCGACGGCGTGAAGGTGAAAGCGTGGTTGACGGGGGTATTGAAGATCATGACTTCCAGGCCGGCGATCGACACGCGCGCAAGCTTGACCGTGCCGTCCGGGCCGTCTTCGCCGGGGCCGTAGCGTGTGACGTCAAGGACGCTGCTGCCGGGAATGGTCTCGCAATAGAGGGTCATTGCCTCTTCGGCCTTGCCCTCGAACATCAGGAATGGCGTTACTTTCTTCATCGTTGACCTCCGTCTTGCTCCCTGGCGCTCAGATATGGGGGCCGCTCAGATATTGGTCTCGTTGGCGGGTTCGCCCTTCATCTCGCTGCGGTAGTAGCCGTCGCGCAAATTGATGCCGTACTCGACATAGGCCTTCATGCAGGCCAGCATCTGCGACCAGCCCTCGCAATTGAGGTAGGACTTCTTCAGGCCGACCGCGCCTTCCTGCCAACCGCTCTCGGCGATGGTGACGAAGGTGCCGCCATCGTCCAGCGGCTCGAAATTCATCTCGATGCGGGTCTTGTAGGCGGGTTTGCCGTCGTCGGTGGCATCCCAGCGCAGCACGATGCGGCTGTCCTTGACCACTTCGTCGACCTCGACCGGCACCTTGCCCCACCAGACGACGCTGGCGCCAGCTTTCCGCGGGGCGCTGGCGCCGCCGATCGTGGTGAAATAGCCGCTCAGTTTCTTCGGATTGACGACCGCGTCGAAGACGTCGGCGACCGGCTTGCCGATGCGTCCGGAAACGCTGAATCCAAGTGACATATCCACAACTCCTTCCCTTGATCGGCCCAACAATATGTTATAGAAACATAACATGTCAAGCCGATCGCAAGACGACAATGTTTTCAAGGCGCTGGCGCATCCGCGCCGGCGTGAAATACTGGATCAGCTGAAGGACACGCCGAAGACGACCGGCATGCTGTGCGAGGCCTTTCCCGACATCGATCGCTGCACCGTCATGCTGCATCTCAACGTATTGGAGGAGGCCGACCTGATCGTTGCGCGGCGCGACGGCCGCGAGCGCTGGAACCATCTCAACGCGCTGCCGATCAAGCAGATCCATGATCGCTGGATCAGCCAGTATGCCGGTCATGCGCTCAGCATCATCGACCGGCTGAAGTCGGATCTCGAGGCGTGAGCGGTCGCAGCATGCCATGCAGTGCCATGTCTTGCGCGGTGCGGCTGGACGAATTGAGCCGATTTATCTATAAGCCGGCCATTCCGACAGAGAACGCCGTGCTTCCACGAGTTGCACCTGGGACGCTCTGAAATTTTGAATTCGGGCATTGCGGCAGACGAGGTCAGATCACTTCGCTTCGGGATGCTCTAGCCGAGAAGACGACAGGGGTGCCATGGCTGGCCATTCACAGTTCAAGAACATCATGCACCGCAAGGGCCGCCAGGATGCGGTGCGGTCGAAAATGTTTTCCAAGCTGGCGCGCGAAATCACCGTCGCCGCCAAGAGCGGGACGCCCGATCCATCGATGAACCCGCGCTTGCGCCTTGCGATCCAGAACGCCAAGGCGGTGTCGATGCCGAAGGACAACATCCAGCGTGCCGTCAACAAGGCCTCGATGGGCGACGCCGAGAACTACGAAGCCGTGCGGTATGAGGGCTATGGCCCGGGCGGCGTCGCGGTCATCGTCGAAGCGCTGACCGACAACCGTAACCGTTCGGCGTCGAATGTGCGCGCCGCCTTTACCAAGGCCGGCGGAGCGCTCGGTGAAACCGGCTCGGTGTCGTTCATGTGGGACCGTGCCGGCGAAATCTACTATCCGGCCTCCGCAGGCAGTGCCGACAAGGTCATGGACGCGGCAATCGAAGCCGGCGCCGATGATGTCGAGTCGGATGAGGAAGGCCACACGATCTATTGCGCCTTCGAAAATCTCGGCGAGGTCTCGAAGGCGCTGGAAGGCGCACTCGGCGAGGCGGAATCGGTGAAGCTGATCTGGAAGCCGCAAAACAATGTTCCGGTCGACGAGGACCGGGCACAGTCGCTGATGAAGCTGGTTGCCACGCTCGAGGACGACGACGACGTGCAGAGCGTCTACGCCAACTTTGAAGTCGACGACGAGACCATGGCCAAGCTCAGCGCGGCATGAGCGGAAGCCCGGCATGAGCGAGCAGATACTCCCCGCCATCCGCATCACCTACTGCACGCAGTGCCATTGGCTGCTGCGCGCCGGCTGGATGGCTCAGGAACTGCTGTCGACCTTCGGCACCGATCTCGGCGAGGTGACATTGGTGCCCGGCACTGGGGGCATCTTCACCATCAGCTGCAATGACGTGCTGGTCTGGGACCGCAAGCGCGACGGCGGTTTTCCGGACGCGGCCAAACTGAAGCAACTGGTCCGCGACGTCATCGACCCGGATCGCGACCTCGGTCATTCCGATCGGAAGACAAAGGCGTAGAGGTCGCCGGCGCTGCCGTCACTTGCGTGGCCACGCACCGAAGGCGGCGCCAATCGCAATACCCACGGCGACGCCCATCGGAAGGTCATCCAGAGCGGTGCCGATCGCGGCACCGACACCAACTCCGATTGCCATGCCGAAGGCCATATTTGCGTATTGATCCTTCATCGGTCGCTCCATCGTCGTCAACGCGTGGCGAACCAGAAGGATGCCAGCGCGGCCATGCCGCTGATGGCGCGGACATGGTTCCACATCACCCATTCATTGAGGTAGCGTGGCCACAGGGCTGCGCCATTGCTGCTGGCTGGATCGACGGCGGCGAGCGCATCATTCAGCGGGACGTTGAAGATCATCGTCACCACCACGATGCCGATGAGATAGAGCAGGCTGCCGGCAATCAGCCAGAGCGAACCCGGCTGGCTCCAGCCAATCACCGCACCGATGGCGACAACGATGCAGACGAGCGCCGTGCCGAACAGCGCTGTCATGAACAGCGGGGTCACAGCTGTGACATTGATCGAATTCATCGCGGCAATGCCGCTTGCGGCCGGCATGCGGGCGAGGCCCGGCATGACGAAGCTGGAGAAAGCAAAGAAGACGCCGCCGACGACGCCTGAGCCGAGTGCGGCAATGAAGATGAGGGTGGGAAGAAGTTTCGCGATCATGTCATTTGCTCCATATGCCCGTTATGTTTTCCTTCGCGCCAAAACATGAATAATCCTCACGTTTGCAAAACGTGATAAACCCTCGTATTTTGTGAGTCAAGCGATTTTGATGCATTTGGAGTCAGTCATTGGAAGACACGGCAGCCCCCGTTTCCCCGCAGGAGCAGGTTGCTTCACCGCGCCGGGCGCCGAGCCAGCAGCGCAGCCGCGAGCGGGTCGAGCGCATGCTGGCGGCTGCCTCGGCGCTGATCGCCGAGCAAGGCAGCGATGCCATGCGCATGGGAGAAGTGGCGGAACGGGCCGGTGTGTCGATCGGCTCGCTCTACCAGTTCTTTCCGGACAAGCGGGCGATCATCTGGGCGCTGGCCGAGCGCTACACCGCCGAAAGCCAAGCCTGCATCTCGGCGGCACTCGCCGGCGTCAGCGACGCCGAAGGCCTGCAGTCCGCGTTTTCAGAGTTAGTCGACATCTATTACCGGCTGTTCCTGACCGAGCCGGTGATGCGCGACATCTGGTCGGGCACGCAGGCCGACAAGGCGCTGCGCCAACTCGAACTCGCCGACAGCCGCGCCAACGCCGAATTCCTCACCGCGGTGCTGAAACGGCTGCGGCCGGCGGTCGATCCGGCGACACTGGAAACCACGGCGTTTCTGGTCTGGCAGATGGGCGAGGCCGCCATGCGGCTGGCGATCTCGGTTGAGCGCCAGGAGGGCGACAGGCTGATCGCCGCCTACAAGCGCATGGCGCTAAGGGAATTGCTGGCCGAGTAGCGCCGCGCCGCAACAAAAAACCCGCCACAAGGACGGGTTTTCGATCTGTGAAAGCTCGTTGAGTTAGATGCCGAAACCTTCGAAACGCTTCTTGAACTTCGACAGGCGGCCGCCGCGGTCGAGCAGGGTCTGCTGGCCGCCGGTCCAGGCCGGGTGGGTGGTCGGGTCGATATCGAGGTTCATCGTATCGCCTTCCTTGCCCCAGGTCGAACGGGTCGTGTATTCGGTGCCATCGGTCATGACGACCTTGATGGTGTGGTAGTCGGGATGAATAGCGCTCTTCATGGCTCGGTTCCTGGCTTGACGGCGCTGCCGACGGGCATAAGCCTGCGTCGATGCGCCTCTTTTTAAAACTCGAAGCCGCAGCTATTGAGGAGCCACGGCTTCTAAAACGGTCGGCGAGCCTATACATCAGCCGGAATTGAATCACAAGGCCGCGGCAAGCGCATATTGAGGCGTAGACCCCAAGGGCGGCTGGAGGAAACATCGGGATGGCGCAAATCACCAGCGCAGACGAGCGCCGGCGTTCGCTCAAGCCGCTCCGGCGCCTGTTCCCGTACATCACGCACTATCGCACACTGGTCGTCGGCGCCATTATCTCGCTGGTCATCGCGGCGGCAACCACGCTGGCGCTGCCGCTGGCGGTGCGACGCATGATCGATCATGGCTTCTCGTCGGCCAGCACCACCTTCATCGCCGAATATTTCGCCGCTCTGGTGGCGATGGCCGCCGTGCTGGCGGCAGCATCGGCCGGCCGCTACTATTTCGTCATCACGCTGGGCGAGCGCGTCGTCGCCGATATCCGGCGCGATGTGTTTGCCCATGTGACGACGCTGTCGCCTGCCTTTTTCGACACCGCCCAGTCGGGCGAGATCGTGTCGCGGCTTGCCGCCGACACGACGCAGGTCAAGTCGGCGGTCGGAGCGACGGCCTCGGTGGCGCTGCGCAACGTAATCCTCGGTCTTGGCGCGGTGGGGATGATGGTCATCACCAGCCCGAAACTGTCAGGCCTCGTCATTGCGGCTATACCCGTCATCGTGCTGCCGCTGGTCGCCTTCGGCCGCTCGGTGCGGCGCAAGTCACGCCAGGCGCAGGATACGCTGGCCGATGCCACGGCCTATGCCAGCGAACAGATCGGCGCGGTGCGCACGCTGCAGGCCTTCACCAATGAGAAGCTGGTCACCGGGCATTTCTCGGCCGCGGTGGAAGCTGCTTTCGAGGCGGCACGCTCCTCGATCTTCGCGCGCTCCTTCCTTACCTTCTTCGCCATTTTCACCATCTTCTCGTCCGTTGTGGCGGTGCTGTGGTTCGGCTCGCGCGACGTGCTCGAAGGCTCGATATCGCCGGGTACGCTCGGCCAGTTCCTGCTCTATTCGGTGTTCGCCGCCGGCGCGCTGGGGGCGCTGTCGGAAGTGTGGGGTGAGCTCGCGCAAGCGGCGGGTGCCGCCGAACGGCTGACCGAGATCCTGGCCGAGAAGCCGGCGATCCAGGCTCCCGCCGATCCGAAACCGCTGCCGGCCGTCGCCAAGGGCGCGATCGTCTTCGACAATGTCTCCTTCTCCTACCCGGCAAGGCCCGACCGCGCCGCCGTGCACGGCTTGAGCTTTCAGGTCATGCCGGGCGA
The DNA here is from genome assembly GCF_040321855.1 of Mesorhizobium sp. M0227. Lineage (NCBI taxonomy): Bacteria > Pseudomonadati > Pseudomonadota > Alphaproteobacteria > Hyphomicrobiales > Phyllobacteriaceae > Mesorhizobium > Mesorhizobium sp. M0227. The sequence continues at coordinate 128,929 of NZ_JAMYSJ010000003.1, forward strand.
GACGGTGGCGATCGTCGGGCCGTCAGGGGCCGGCAAGAGCACGGTGTTTTCACTGATCCTGCGCTTCTACGATCCCGAAACAGGCAAGATCCTGATCGACGGTGTCGACGTGCGCGAGGCCGATCCCGTTTCGGTCCGCCATCGCATCGCGATCGTGCCGCAGGACGTCACCATTTTCGCGGCAAGCGCGCGTGACAATATCGGTTTCGGCCGGCCGGGAGCCAGCAAGGCCGAAATCGAGACGGCGGCGAAGGATGCACTTGCCGATGAATTCATCCTCAAGCTGGAAAAAGGCTATGACAGCCAGGTCGGTGAGCGCGGCGTGACGCTGTCAGGCGGCCAGCGCCAGCGGGTGGCGATCGCCCGCGCCATCCTGCGCGACGCGCCGATCCTACTGCTCGATGAGGCCACCTCGGCACTCGACGCCGAAAGCGAGACGCTGGTGCAGACCGCGTTGGAACGCCTGATGCAGGGCCGCACCACGATCGTCATCGCCCACCGCCTGGCAACGGTGCTGAAGGCCGACAGGATCCTGGTCATGGATGGCGGCTCGATCGTCGAGGAAGGCACGCATCAGAGCCTTGTCGCCAAGGGCGGCATCTATGCGCGTCTGGCCAAGCTGCAGTTCGAAACCGGCGCCAGCGCCTTCAGAGGCGCGGCGGAGTAGGCAGAAACATCTGCCGCTGTGCCGGCAGCCACTATACGGCTCCGTATCGCTGCTTCAGATGGTTCACGAAATAGGTGGCGTTGAGCTTTTCGCCGGTAGCGCGTTCGAGCAGATCCGGCGTCGACCAGCGTGATCCCTGCGACCAGATTTTTTCGCGGCGCCACTCGTTGATCGCCTTGAAATTGCCTTTGGCGAGATCGTCATCGGCGGCAGGATGATCCCGCGTCAGCGCCGCCCATTGCTGCGCCGCCATCATCGCGCCCAGCGTATAGGAGGGGAAATAGCCGAAGGCGGCCCCTGGCCAATGCACGTCCTGCATCGGCCCGTCGGCGGGATTGTCGATGGTGGAAAGACCGAGGTAATCGCGCATCTTGGCGTCCCAGGCTTCGGGCAGGTCGGCGACCTCCAGCCGGCCCGCGACGAGCTCCTGCTCCAGTTCGTAGCGCAGGATGACATGCAGGGGGTAGGTCACCTCGTCGGCATCGACACGGATCAGGCCGCGCTCGACGCGATGCACATGCGGCAGGATATCGTCGAGCGACCAGGCCTCACCGAGATGCTTTTCAACCACCGGCAGCGCCCAGTTCCAGAAGGCCGGGTTGCGGCCGAGCTGTTTTTCGACGAACAGGCTCTGGCTTTCATGCACGGCCATGCCGCGCGCCTTGCCGAGCGGCCAGTGCGACCATGCCTTGGGCAGGTTCTGTTCGTAGAGCGCATGGCCGGTCTCGTGAAGCACGCCCATCAGCGCCGACAGGAAGTCGGACGTCTTGTAGCGGGTGGTGATGCGCACGTCGCTCGGCACGCCGCCGCAGAAAGGATGGTGCGACACCGACAGCGACCCGTGTGTCAGGTCGAAGCCGACCGCCGCCATCATGGCAAGGCCGAGCTCGCGCTGCCGGTCGATCGCATAGGTGCCTGAGAGCGGCTTCAGCGGGCGCTTGCGCAGCCGCGCGTCCTGGACCGCCAGCGCCTCCGGCACGAAGCTTTTCAGGAAAGCCTTCAGGTCGGTGAAGACTGGCGTGATGTCGGCGGTGCGGTTGCCGGGGTCGTATTGCTCCATCAGCGCGTCATAGGGGGCTAGGTCGAGCACATCGGCACGCAGCGCCGCCTCCTCGCGCACCAGCGCCACGACGCCCTCCAGCGCCGGCTGGAAGCCTGCCCAGTCGTTCTTGCCGCGCAGGCCGCGCCACAGCTGCTCGCAACGCATGCGCGCGGTCGTCTGGCGTTCGACGAATTCGACCGGCAGGCAGGTCAGGTTGGTATATTGGCGCCGCAGTTCCGAGACCGCGGTGCGCTGCTCTTCACCCAACGCTTCCTGCTCTGCCGCGGCGATCCAGTCTGCTATCTCCGGCGCCGTTGCCCTGGTGTGATACATGCCGGCCAGTGCCGACATCGCCTCGGCACGCTTCTCGCCGCCGCCGACGGCCATGTGGGTGGCCTCGTCGGCACCGAGGATGGCCAGCGCATGCTCGAGTGCTTCGAGCTTGTGGCCGAGATTATCGAGTTTCTGAAAGGACATGGCGGCTTCCGTGATTGGGGACGGCGCGAAAAGATACCAACGCAAAGGCGTTGGCAACCCTCAGACGCCGTCCAGCAGATGCACCTTGCGCAGGCGAGGCCGCGCATGAAATGCTGCCGGCAACACATCAAGGGGGGAAAAAATGATCGGCAACATCCTGGTCGGGCTGGTGGCCTTGATCCATGCCTACATCGTCTATCTGGAGATGGTGCTGTGGGACACGCCGCGCGGACACAAGGCTTTCAACCTGACCCGGGAATTCGCCAGTGCCTCGAAAGTGCTCGCCGCCAATCAGGGACTCTACAACGGGTTCCTCGCCGCCGGGCTCATCTGGGGGTTATACCTTGGTGCGGCCGGTTTCCAGGTCAAAGTCTTCTTTCTGGCTTGCGTGGCCATTGCCGGCCTCTATGGCGCGGCAACGGTCGGGCGCAAGATCCTGTTCATCCAGACCGTGCCGGCGGCGGCTGCCCTGATCGCGGTGTGGCTCGGCTGGTAAAAAGGACGCCCGCGGGAGGCCCCCGAAGGCGTCAGGCGGTCCCTTCCTCTTGGACCGTTTAGCCGTTCGGGTAATTGCCGCCGTCGGCGCCGTCGCCGATCAGGAAACCACTGCCGGTATCGATCATCAACCGCTGGTCGACATTGTCGATACGACGCAACAGGTCATGGTATTGCGCGGCCGGTATCCTGCCATGATAGGACGCGGCGACTTTCTCTGCCGCCTGACTGATGTGGGCCGTGCGCATTTCCAGGCGTTCCGCCACGGCCGGGGTGATGTTGTTGGCCTGTCTTGCGTCCACGATGCCCTGCCGGACGCCCTGCACCTGTGCGATAAGCGCCTCGACACGCGGGCCAGTCATGTCGGTCGGATCGGTCGCGTCGAGAGCGCCCTTGTGATGGCCCGCGGCATAGGCACCGGCAAGCGGAACGGCGATGAGGAACGCCGTGAGTGTAGCAGTTCTAAGCGAGGTCTTGAAAGAGCGCATCACGCGTCTCCTCTTGTAGAGGAAAGCGGCGGTTGTCCGCCTGCCTTCCGGCCTTGGGTCGTCCGGTTCCGTCGCGTCGCGATGAGGGGGATTCATCGCCGGCGGTTCTCGGCCCGGGCGGCAAGCTAGGACCGCCCCGCGACAATGTGTAATTAAAAAAAGATAATCTTTTCAGGCCTTGCCGGCCTCGATATGCGCCCTAGAGTTGAGCCGACGAACAAGTTCGCGTGAGTTCGCGTGATCATGGATCAACGTTCGGTGAGCTTCAGTTCAATACGGCGGTTCTTGTTGCGCGCCTCTTCGGTGTCGGCGGGATCGAGCGGCTGGAACTCACCGAAACCGGCGGCGACGAGGCGGTTGGCCGGCACGCCGTTCTCGATCAGGAATTTCACCACCGAGGTCGAACGGGCCGTCGACAGCTCCCAATTGTCGCGGTAACGGCCGGCGCCGGAGAGCGGCTTGTTGTCGGTATGACCGTCGACGCGCAGCACCCAGTTGATCTCGGGCGGGATTTCCTTCTGCAGCTCGATGATGGCGTCGGCGAGTTTTTTCATCTCGACCTTGCCGGCATCGTTGATCACCTCGGAGCCGGTCGGGAACAGCACTTCCGACTGGAAGACGAAGCGGTCGCCGACGATGCGGATGTTCTCGCGGTCGGCGAGGATTTCGCGTAAGCGGCCGAAGAAGTCGGAGCGGTAGCGGTTCAACTCCTGCACGCGCTGTGCCAGTGCGACGTTGAGGCGACGGCCGAGGTCGGCGATCTTGGTGTTTGAATCGCGGTCGCGGATTTCGGAGACGTTGAGCGCATCCTCGAGCGCGCCGATCTGCTTGCGCAGTGCCGCGATCTGCTGGTTGAGGATCTCGACCTGGCTCAGTGCCTGCTGGCTGATCTGGCGCTGGCTGTCGAGTTCGCCGCCGAGCGCCGCGGCGCGCTGGTTGGCGGCGTCGTCGGCGCCCGCACCTTGCGCCAGCAACTGCTGGAGCCGGCTCCTTTCCGCTTCCGCCGCCGACAGCGATGCCTGCAGATTGGCCAGCGAGTCATCCTTGTCCTGCGCCGTCGAGCGCTCCAGCGCCAGCAACTGCGTCAGTTCGTTGATCTGGGAGTTGAGGCGCGAGAGTGCCGTATCCTTGCCGGAGATTTCGCGTCCCAGCAGGAACTGCGCCAGCACGAAGACCGTGAGCAGGAACATGATTGCCAGCAACAACGTCGACAGCGCGTCGACGAAGCCCGGCCAGTAGTCGATGCGGCGATCGGTGCGCCGGCCCCTGGCGAGTGCCACTTCAGTGCACTCCGGGCTTCTTCAGGGCATCGGCGATCTTTTCCAGTGTGTTGCGCATCGCCTTCTGCTCGTCGGACTGGGCTTCGACCCAGTCGCGCATGATCTGCTGTTCCGAGCGCATGTTCTTGACCAGGCCGGAAATGCCGTCGGCGAGATTGGCCATGGCGGTGGCGACGCGCGGGTTGGAGCCGCCGCCATTCTCCTGCATGCTGCGCAGCCGTTCCGACAGCACCCGGATCTCGTCGGAGGATTCGGTCTTGGCCGGGTCGGCGACGACGATGTCCGACGACAGGTCGGTCACCGAGGACAGCCAGTTTTCCAGTTCGGTGTAGAAGCGCGTCTGGGCGCGGCCGGCCTGCAGGTCGAGGAAGCCGAGCACCAGCGAGCCGGAGAGGCCGAACAGCGAGGACGAGAAGGCCGTGCCCATGCCGGCCAGCGGCGCGGAAAGCCCCTGCTTCAGGGAATCGAGCACCGCGGCGGCGTCACCGGTGCCGGGATCGAGCGATTCGATGGTCTCGCGGATCGAGCCGATGGTGTTCAACAGGCCCCAGAAGGTGCCGAGCAGGCCGAGGAACACCAGCAGGCCGACGAGATAGCGCGAGGTGTCGCGGCTTTCGTCGAGGCGGGTGGCGATGGAATCGAGCATGGTGCGCATCGAACTGGTCGAGAAGGCCATCGCCGAGGAACGGCCGATCATCGCCTTCATCGGCGCCAGCAGCACCGGTTCGGTCGTCTCAGAGCCGGCACGGAAGGAGTTGACCCAGCGCACTTCGCGAAACAGTCGCCCGACCTGGGCGAAGGCCAAAAGGATGCCGACCACCAGCACGCCGACGATCAGGCCATTGAGGCCGGGATTGCTGCCAAAGGCGGTCGAGATTTGTCGGGTCAGAATGGCGGCGATGAAGGCGACGATGACCAGGAAGATCACCATGGTCAGCAAAAAGACCTGCGGGCTCGATAGTTTATGCGGGTCGTAGATCAGGACATCAGAACGTCTGCCCATGCCGAAGGATCTGAGAAAAGCCATCCGTGCCCCGTTTCCGATGCCGCCGCCGATCACGTAGACCGCGACTCTAAACGGAATTGTGACCAAATTGAATGGCGCTTGGCAATATTGCCGCGTCGACAGTTTGCGTCAGAGACGATTGATGACCAGACAGTCGACCATGGCGGCCAGATGCAGGCCGGCGCCGGTGACGACGAAACCGTGCCACAGCGCATTGTGGAAGCGCAGCCCCTTCCAGGCGAAGAAGATGACGCCGCAGGAATAGACGATGCCGCCGGCGACGATCAGCGCTATCGATGTCGTCGGTAGCGTCTGGACAAGCGGCTTGACCAGGATGATGCCGCTCCAGCCGATGGCGAGATAGAAGCCGATCGCCAGCCGGTCGAGACGGCCGGGAAAGAACACCTTGATGGCAATGCCCAGCACTGCCGCGGTCCAGACCAGCACGATCATCCAGCGCGCCAGCGGCGAGCCTTCGAGCTGCGCCAGGAAAGGCGTATAGGTCGCGGCGATCAGCAGATAGATCGCGGCGTGGTCGAAACGCCGCAACACCCATTTTGCCGGAGACGACACCGGCCACAGATTGTAGGTCATCGACACCGAGAGCACGGTGAGCAGCGAAACCACGTAGAAGGCGGCGGCGATGTATTCGCCCGGTCCGACACGAAACGCCGCCAGCGCCAGCAGTGCGGAACCGGCCGATATCGCCAGCACGATGCCGACCGCGTGGACGACACCGTCTGCGATCATCTCGGCACGCGAATAGTGCCAGCGTCCGATGAACGGGATATCGGGGTAGGGTTCGTTGTCTCTCACTAAGCCGGGTTCCTGCACCGCGCCCTCCAATTTGGGCGCATGCCGGGCAGTATTTCAAGCTTTCGTTGCGGTTTTGCGACTGCGGCGCATCAGCGCGGCGTGCCTGTCAGCGCGCCGAGAGCGGCTTCTTGACGGCCTTAAGCAAAGCGCGTTGGATGACCTCGTTGCCGGCGACGACCGAACCGTTGTCGAGCATGTCCTGGCCGCCGTCCATGTCGGAGACGAAGCCGCCTGCCTCGCGGATCAAAAGCAGCCCGGCGGCGATGTCCCAGGCCGACAGGCCGGTTTCCCAGAAGCCATCCATGCGGCCGGCGGCGACATAGGCGAGATCGAGCGAGGCGGAGCCGAGGCGGCGGACGCCGGAAACCTCGGCCATGACGTTGCGCAGTTCGACGAGGAAATTGCCATGGTGGCCGCGGCCGAGATGCGGCATGCCGCAGCCGATCACGGTGTCGACCAGCTTGATGCGGCCAGCGACGCGCAAGCGGCGGTCGTTCATGAAGGCGCCGCCGCCGCGTTCGCAGGTGTAGAGTTCGTCCATCGCCGGATTGTAGATGACGCCGGCGACGATCTGGCCCTGGCGCTCCAGCGCGATCGAAACGGCAAAGAGCGGAATGCCGTGCAGGAAATTGGTGGTGCCGTCGAGCGGGTCGACGATCCAGCGATGCTGGCCGTCGTCGCCTTCGACCGCACCGCGCTCTTCCATCAGGAAGGAATAGCCGGGCCGAGCCTTGGACAGTTCGGCAAAGACGATGTCCTCTGCCTTGCGGTCGGCCTGGCTGACATAGTCGCCGGGGCCTTTCATCGAGACCTGCAGGTTCTGCACCTCGCCGAAGTCGCGCGACAGCGAGCGGCCGGCCTTCATTGCGGCCTGGACCATGACGTTGAGAAGGGCTGAGCGTGCCATAGTGCTTTTTCCCGGTGCTGCGCTTTAAACTCCGCCTCGATGCATGTCGGTGACCCAGAACCGGGGCCACTTTTGGGCGACATGCGTCAGTCGGCGCGGCGCACGTAAGTGATTTCGTTGGTGTCGACGATGATGCGCTCGCCGGCGCCGATGAAGGGCGGCACCAGGACGCGGATGCCGTTCTCCAGGATCGCCGGCTTGTAGGACGATGCCGCCGTCTGACCCTTCACCACCGGGTCGGCCTCGGTGATGGTCAGCGTCACATAGTCGGGCAGCGAAATGCCGATCGGCCGCTCTTCGTAGAGCTGGACCGTCACCATCATGCCGTCCTGCAGGAAGGCGGCGCGATCGCCGACGAAGTCCTTGTTCAATTCGAGCTGCTCGTAGCTCTGGGTGTCCATGAACACCAGTGCGTCTTCCTGCGCGTAGAGGAAGGAAAAATCCTTCAGGTCGAGCCGGATCTGTTCGACGGTCTCGGCCGAGCGGAAGCGCTCGTTGAGCTTGGTGCCGTTGATGAGGTTCTTCAGTTCGACCTGATTGTAGGCGCCGCCCTTACCGGGCTTGACGGTGTTGGTCCTGACCGCCACCCAAAGGCCGCCATCATGCTCGATGACATAGCCGGGACGGATTTCGTTGCCATTGATCTTGGCCATGATGAGATGATCCGGAATGATGCCAACGGCCACGCCGTTGGTATGGGATGTTCGCAGGGAAAGCGATTTCGGGCTCCCAAGACCACAAATCGCCAGAAGAGGCAAGGGAGCGGGCAGGTTGGAACCAGGCCAGGGAGCCGGGGTTACACTTGCCTTGACCGCGAGAACCGCCGTCAAGGCAGCCGGTTGGCCTTCTGCAGCGCCTGCTTGGTCTGGTCGTCGTCCAGCCCCTGCAGGAAGTCGTCCATCTGGGGGTCGATGAGGCCGGCACGGCGGGCGACGACGTACCAGGCGCCGGCAAGCACAAGGTCCGGATCGGTGCCGATGCCTTGCATATAGAGCTTGGCCAGGCGGTTCTGGGCGGCGACATTGCCGCCTTCCGCCGCCTGCTTCATCCAGCCGAAGGCGGATTTCAGGTCGCGCGCACCGCCGCGGCCTTCGATCATCCAGGCGGCGAGATCGATCTGCGCGGTGTCGTAGTTCTGCCTGGCTGCCTGCGCCAGCAGGCGCCTTGCCTGGGCGTCGTCGCGTGGCTTGCCGCCGACGCCATTGGCGTAGATCTGCGACATCGCATATTGCGCGTCCGCGAGGCCGGTCGCGGCGGCGCGCTCATAGTAGGAGACCGCCTTGGCCATGCCGGCATCGCCGGGGTCCTGCTGGACCAGCATCTGCGCGAAATTGAATTGCGCCAGCCGGTTGCCGGCTTCGGCGGCGGCCTGCATCAGGGCGTAGGCTTCTTTTCCATCCTTTTTGACATAGCGGCCGTCGAGCAGCATCAGCGCATACTGGAACTGCGATTCCGGCACACCCTGTTCGGCGGCCAGCGCGTACCATTTCGCCGCCTGCGCCGAATTGACCGGTACACCGAGCCCCCGCGACAGGATCTCGGCCACCAAGGTCTGCGCCGCCGGATCGCCGTTTTGCGCCCGGACCAATGCCAAATTGTAAGCTGTCTTGTAGAGACCGCGCTGGAAGGCGCCATAGGCCGCGTCGGCGGGTTTTGCGCCGAAGCGGTCGGGATTGACCGTGTCGGCCGACGGCAGCGGCGCCGGTTCTGCCGTGGTGGCGGGCTGCGGCAGCGGCTTGTCGATCGGCTTGTCGGTGTGCACGCCGATTTCCGGCTTGGGCTGCGGCAGCGGGATGGTCTCCGCGGCCGCTGCCTGGACCATCAGCATCGCAAGCAGGGCCTGGAGGGGAAGCCTCGCCGAGGGCACGTCAGTCCTCGAAGCGTGGCGCGGTTTCGTCGAGCAGCGCGTTGGCGCTGGCGACCGCTGTCTTGGGATCGGTGCCGTCGGCGAACACGGCGCTCGACAGCGCCACGAATTCGGCACCGGTGGCGCCCACGGCTTCGACCGAGGCGATGTCGGATCCGGCCATGACGATGCACGGGATTTGGATCATATCCGCCCACCATCTGCCGAGCGACAGGTTGCGCGGGTGTGGTTCGGGCTTGTTGTCGTAGCCGAAGCGGCCGAAGAAGATGTAGTCGGGCCGTGTCTCGCCAAGCTCGAGCGCGTCGTCACGCGTCTTGGCGCCGCCGGTGCCGACCATCATCTTTGCCTGGAAGTGTTCGATCGTCTCGGCCAGCTCGGCCTTGGAGACCTCGACATGGATGCCGTCGGCCTGGACGCGGCCGGCTATGCGGGTGTCGCCGGCGATAATAACGGCCGCACCGGCGGCTTGCGCCGCCGGCACGATCTGTTCGGCGAAAGCCTGGAAGGAGGCCTCATCCATGCCGTTCTCGGGCAGGATCAGCGAAGCGACGTCGCCGCCTTCGAATGCCGCGGCGATTCGGGCCGCCGGCACGCCGGGCGGCGCGATCAGCACAATGCGACAGCGGTTGGGGGGCGTTACGTCATTCATGGTTCTTCGGGTCCCGCGTTTCGCCTATGCCGGGCGAAGATGGTTGGATTGCGGCATAGAGCAAAGTGCCCGCTTTGAACAGGCGGGCAGCCGGGATCGCGATGTTGGCCCGCCAGACGCCGGCGGACCGCTTTACTTGATCGGGTGCGGGCTTGCGACGGGCGGTTTGCCCTTCCACAGCGTCCAGCCGAGATTCATGCCGGCGGCGGCGATCAGGATGGCGGTGGCGCCGACGATCTGGCTCAGATGCAGCCGATGGCCGAAGGCGACGACATCGACCAGGATGGCGACGACGGGGTAGATGAAGGACAGCGACCCCTGCAGATGCGTCGGCAGCTTCTGGATGGCGCCGTACATCAATATGTACATGAGGCCGGTGTGGACGATGCCGAGCGTCGCCAGCATGGTCCAGCTCCACGCATCGGCCGGAAGCTGGGAAAAATTGGCGAACGGCGCCAGCATGACCACGCCGACGCAGACCTGGATCAGCGCGATCAGGTGCGGCGGCGTGCCCTTGAGCTTCTTGGTGACGATGGCGGCGACGGCCCAGAAGAAAGCCGCGCCTAATGCCATGACGATGCCGGTAAAGTAATCCGTCCCGACATCACCGGCGTCGGGAGCGGCCTCAACGATCAGCACCATGCCGGCGAAGGCGATGGCCAGCCAGGTCAGCTTGGTCAAGGTCAGCCGCTCGGCGAAGAAGAGCGCGCCGAAGCCGACCAGCATGAAGGGCTGCGTGTTGTAGACGGCGGTGGCGATCGAGATCGACGCGCGGGAGAAGGCGCTGAACAGCAAAAGCCAGTTGACGACGATGGCGACGCCACCGAGCGCGGCGATGCCGATGATGCGCAACGACAGTCGGTTGCGCAGCAGCCCCAGGGCGGTGCAGATGATGAGCAGCGTCAGCGCGCCGAAAGCGCAACGCCAGAACACCACATCCATGATCGGCTGGCCGGACAGGACGACGAACCATCCGATCGTTCCCAGGATGGCCATTGCGGCTGACATTTCGACCGTGCCGCGCACCGTTTCGTTCACAACGAATCTCCATATCGGTTGAGCCGCTATAATCTCATGCGGCCGCGAACCTTTCCATCCGATTGGAAAGGGTGTATGGCCGATTAGCCTAATTATATTAGGAAAAACTCCAAACTATCTGGAAACGAAAAAGATGCTGGACGATCTCGACCGAAATCTCCTTGAAATCCTGGTCAAGGATTCGCGAACCTCGCTGAAGGAGCTGGCCGCCCAGGTCGGACTGTCGTCGCCAAGCGTTTCGGAGCGGCTGCGACGGCTCGAGGAGCGCGGCGTCATTCGCGCATTCACCGTCGAGATCGATCCGCTGGCGCTCGGCTATACCTTGCAGGCGATCGTGCGCATCCGGCCTCTGCCGGGCAAGCTGCACATCGTCCAGAAGCTGATCGAGGAAATCCCCGAATTCGGCGAATGCGACAAGGTGACGGGCGATGACTGTTTCGTCGCCCGGCTGTTCGTGCGCTCGATCGGTGATCTCGACGGGATTCTCGACCGCATCGCCGACAAGGCCGAGACCAGCACCGCCATCATCAAGGCGCAGCCGATCCGGCGGCGGCCGCCGCCGCTCGATGCAACCGCGCCTCGTGACAGGGTAAAGGCCTTGCAGGCTTCCTGAGCCAGGCTGGGCTCGGCCATGTTTTCAGAGGGCCGATCGAAGCCGGGTGGAAAGCCGGGCCGGTTGGTTAGGGTGCCGGCCAAACGAATCGAGACCGTCATGGCGCAGAATATATACGACCGGGAGGATTTCTTCGCAGGCTACAGCCAGCTCGGCCGTTCCGTCGAAGGTCTGGATGGCGCCGCCGAGTGGCCGGCGCTGCGCGCGATGCTGCCCGATGTCAGCGGCTCGAGAGTCGCCGATCTCGGCTGCGGATTCGGCTGGTTCTGCCGCTGGGCGCACGAGCACGGGGCGGTGCATGTGCTTGGCCTGGACCTGTCGGAAAAGATGCTTGCCCGGGCGAGAGCGGCCGGCCCGGACGCCGGCATCACCTATGAGACGGCCGACCTCGATCAGCTCAGCCTGCGGCAAGCCAGCTTCGATTTCGTCTACAGTTCGCTCGCCTTGCACTATGTCGAGGACGTGATGCGTCTGTTCAGGACCGTGCATCAGGCGCTGGCGCCCGGCGGGCATTTCGTCTTCTCGACCGAGCATCCGATTTTCATGGCGCCGACCAATCCCGGCTGGGCAATCGATGCCGAGGGCCGCAAGACATGGCCTGTCGACCAGTACCTGGTTGAAGGACCGCGCCGGACGGACTGGCTGGCCAAGGGTGTGGTGAAACATCACCGCACGATCGGCACCACGCTCAACGCTCTGATCCGGTCCGGCTTCACCATCGACCATGTCGAGGAATTCCGCCCGACCGACGCACAGATTGCGGCCAAACCCGAACTGGCTGAGGAGCTAGAGCGGCCGATGTTCCTGCTGGTCTCGGCCCGCCGATAGGCAAAGGCGCCGACAGCCAAGGGATGGGGCGGCCCTGCCGATATTTGTTGTCGCCCCGCTCGGGATTCTGGGCTATTCAAGCGTCGATACGCTTTCCCTCCAGACCAGTCCCCCTCCCATGTCCGGCCTGCTTCTCGATCCGTGGTTCTACGCGGCTGCCCTTCCGGCGGTCATTCTGGTCGGCCTGTCCAAGGGCGGCTTCGGCGGCGCCGTCGGTTTCGTCGGCGTGCCGCTGATGGCGCTGACCATGCCACCGGTGCAGGCAGCCGCCATCCTGTTGCCGATCCTGTGCTTGATGGACATCGTCTCGGTGTGGACATGGTGGGGGGTCTATGACCGCAAGATGCTGATCGACATGATGCCGGGCGCCGTCATCGGCATCGGCCTTGGCTGGCTGACGGCGGCACTGGTCACCGAAGAAGCGGTGCGGCTGATCGTCGGCGCCGTCGCCATCATTTTCGTCCTGCGCTGGCTCTATCTGCAGTTTCGCCATGGCGCCAACCACGCGGCCAAGCCCAACCGTGTCGCCGCCGCCGTCTGGGGCACGGTCGCCGGCTTCACCAGCTTCGTCGCCCATGTCGGCGGCCCGCCCTTCCAGGTCTATGCCTTGCCGATCCGGCTCGACCCGAAGGTGTTGTCGGGCACGGCGGCGATCTTCTTTGCCGCCACCAATGCGCTGAAGCTCGTGCCCTATTTCGCGCTCGGCCAGTTCGACACCGCCAACCTGACGGCGTCGGCGGTGCTGATGCCGCTGGCGCCGCTGTCGACCATCGCCGGGGCGTGGCTGGTGCGACGGATGCGCCCGGAAACATTCTATCCCTTCACCTACGCAACCGTCGCGGTCGTGGCGCTGAAGCTGCTTTGGGACGGCATCGCTGGCTTGATGTAGAAAGGCGGCCGCGCAGCCGCCCTGTTTATCCGGGGGTCACGCGGCGCTCGGCACGAGGCGACGGTTGCCGCCAAAGGCCAGTGTGGCGCCGGCCACGACGACCAGCACCATGCCGGCGAGGATGCCGATATCATGCGCGGTCGGCTTGAGCACCATGTCGGCGATGATCACCAGCATCACCGCATAGTCGAAGCGTGCCGCGCTCATCATGCGCTGACCGATGGCAAGAACAGCCGGTGTGACGCCCTCCTTGGCGATCATCTCGCCCATGCGCTCGCCCGTCGGCTTGAAGATCAACATGCCGATCGAAAAGGTCGTGGCGTAGCCGGCCAGGCCGATGAGGATCCATAGGTCGGAGAAGCCGACCCAGAACCAGCACATGATGAGGCCGAAAATCAGCGTCAGCATCGACATCGGCGCGAAGAACCTGCCGCCCAGCTGACCGCTGGCGCGCATTGCCTGCAGTTTTTCCTCGATGTTGCCCGCCCGCTCGGCAAGCATGCCCAGCAGGAACAGCACGAAGCCGCCTCCGACCCACAGAATGGCGGTAGTGACGTGGAGGAATTTGACGATCGAGTACCAGTCCATGGGTTGCTCCTGCAGTGTCCGGTCAGGTTTGCGGCAGCGCTGATTTGCGCCGGCCGTCAGAGGAGCGGGCGTTTTGCGTGGTGCCTGTTTCGGTACGATGTCGCGAAAAATTCGGCTCTGTTTCAGCCTGCCCTCAACTTACGAAGTCGCCGAGATTGTGAATGCACTATCTGATTTTCTGCTAATATACGGATGTCGGGAGGGGTTGGCGCGACATCGTCCGGATACGCTGCCGATGCTAGTGCGCCAATGCCGGGAGCCCGGTGGCGACAACAATCGCCTGACGATCAACCCATTCCCGCAAACGGGAAAAGGCAATTCGGGGGACCATTATTATGCAAGGGATAGCACGGAATTTCTTCACGCTGGCCATCATCTATTCGCTGTGCGGCATGGCGCTCGGCCTGTACATGGCGATCAGCCAGGATCACGGACAGATGCCGACCCACGCCCACACGATGGTGGCCGGATGGCTGATGTCGGCGGTCTTCGCCTTCTTCTACCATTTGTTTCCGGCAATCGGGCAGAAGACGCTCGCTACCGTTCATTTCTGGCTGACCGCAATCAGCGGTATCGGCCTGCTGATCGGCCTCTATTTCCTGCTTGCCGGTAATGCCGCGATCGAACCGCTGGTGGCGGCCTCCTCGATGGGCTTCTACGCAGCCATGCTGTTGTTTGCCTTCATCGCCTTGCCCGCCGTCTGGAGGACAGCCTGAGCTAGCCTGACGTAGGAGATGCTGTGCTGTTACGGCACAGTATGGCGGCGTTCGGTCAAAAAACATCCGCGCCGTTAAGGCTTCATTAAGCTTTACAGGTGTTTACTATGTTCATCCAGTGATCTGGATTCTTACCGAGTGGTTGGAGCCACTTTGTTTGACGCCTCCCTGTTAAACTCCTGAGAGCCGCCTTATCCGCGGCTCTTTTTTTGTCTTCATTTCCCTTTTTGTCCGCATCTCGGCGGGGGCCGCCCAATGGCGGCTCGCCGTTAACCTTCTGTTAAACATGTGCTTGCCTTCGCCAGTGACGAAGCGCATTTTCAAGCTTCAGTCAGATAGGGTTCCGGGTGTATCGGCAGGGAGCCGAATCGGCCGGTTGCAAGTGCAGGGGCGTATCAATGAACGAGCCTTCGAAGGGCAGTGCGAAAACCGTCAAGCTGGCGGAGCGCCGGGTTTTCTCGCAATCCTTCAAGCCGCTTTACCAGGAAGGCATGGGCCTGGTCGAACAGGCCGCCGAATATCTCGACGGCAAGGGCCGGGCCGAGGCAAAGAAACTGTCGCGGCTGGGCGCCACGCTCTATGCGGCCGAATCGATGCGGCTGACCACCAGGCTGATGCAGGTTGCGTCCTGGCTGCTTTTGCAGCGCGCCGCCAATTCCGGCGAGATGACCCGCGACCAGGTCGCGTCGGAAAAGTCCAAGGTGCGCCTCGACACCGCTTCCGCCCATGACGAAGCCACCGGCTGGGCCGAGCTGCCCGAGGATTTCCTCGACCTCGTCACCCGCTCGCTGCGCCTGCAAGCACTGGTGCGCCGCATGGACGAGGAGATCTATGGCTCGGGCGCCTTGGTCGACATGCAACCGATGGCGCGCCGCCTCAATCCGGTTTCCGACCAGATCAGCCTGCTCAACACGGCTTTCGCTCGGGGTTAGACCTCGGTCTGTCTTTCTGTTTCCGGTTTGTTCACATTTCGCTGGCATCGCTGTGGGCCGGAGGTAAAGTCGGCAAATGGCGGAAGCGATTCGCATCATCGGTATCGATCCGGGGCTTCGGCGCACCGGCTGGGGCATCGTCGAAAGCCTCGGCAATTCGCTGCGCTTTATTGCTTCAGGCACTGTGAAGTCCGACGACAAGGCGGCGCTGGCAACGCGGCTGTGCCAGCTGCATGACGGGCTGGCGGATATCCTGCACAGCGCGATGCCGCACGAGGCGGCGGTCGAACAGACCTTCGTCAACAAGGACGCCGTGGCGACGCTGAAGCTCGGCCAGGCACGTGGCATCGCCATGCTGGTGCCGGCGCGTGCCGGTCTCGTCGTTGCCGAATATGCGCCCAACGCCGTCAAGAAGGCGGTGATCGGCGTTGGTCATGGCGACAAGAAGCAGATCCACATGATGGTGAAGGTGCTGTTGCCAAAAGCCGTCTTCGACACCGAACATGCCGCCGACGCGCTGGCCATCGCCATCTGCCACGCGCATCATCGGCAAAGCGTGGCCTACAGGATGGCGCTGGCCGGCTAGCTATGTTCTTGACTTGTTCACGTTGCAGGGATAAGTAATACCGCAGAGGTATTACCATGCGCGTGACCACCAAGGGGCAAGTTACAATCCCCAAGCCGATAAGGGACCGTCTGGGCATCGCCCCGGGCTCCGAGGTGGAGTTTGTGGCCACCGACGAGGGCGTTCGGCTGGTTGCCGTCAACGAGAACCTCTCCCAGGAAGACAAATTGCGCAGGTTCAGCGATGTCCTCGACCGGATGGAGGGGACGTTGGATCTGGGAGGCATGACCACCGATCAGTACATGGAGTGGTTGAGGGGGCCGCGTGAAGATCTCGACGTTGATTGACACAAATGTCCTGATCGACGTCTGGGGACCGGCCGGACCGCTGACAACATGGTCGGCGTCGGCGATTGCTTCCTGCCGCCGTGATGGAGCCTTGGTGGTCAACACCATCATTTGGTCCGAACTCGCGCCACTGATAGCGACGGAAACGGCGCTTCGAAAAGCAGTCGACATGCTTGAGATGGATCGCGAACTTGTACCTTGGGACGCGGCATTCCTTGCCGGCGTCACGCATTCCCGCTATCGCCGGGCCGGTGGCATCAGGGAAAGAACCTTGCCCGATTTCTTTATCGGCGCTCACGCGACCGTCGCTGGACATCGTCTTTTGACCCGCGACGCCGCGCGTTACCGCAGTTACTTCCCGGAGCTCGACATCATCTCTCCTGAGACGCACCCATGAGAGCCCATCTTCCATGAAAGGTCTGGCATGATCGGCAAGCTCAAGGGCACGCTCGACGAGGTCGACGAGGACCATTGTCTCGTCGATATCCATGGCGTCGGCTATGCCGCCTATTGCTCGGCGCGCACGCTGGCCGCGCTGCCTTCGCCCGGCGAAGCGGTGGTGCTGTTCATCGAGACCTATGTGCGCGAGGACATGCTGCGCCTCTACGGCTTCCAGTCGCAGCTCGAGCGCGAGTGGTTCCGGTTGCTGATGAACAATGTGCCGGGCGTCGGCGCCAAGGTGGCGCTGGCCATCCTGTCGACGCTGGCGCCGGCGGATCTCGCCAACGCCATTGCGCTGCGCGACATCGCCATGGTTTCGCGCGCGCCCGGCGTCGGCAAGAAAGTGGCCGAGCGCATCGTCACCGAATTGAAGAACAAGGCGCCGGCCTATGCCGGCACCGCCTCGGGCACCATCGGCCTGAAACAAGAGCTCGGCGACGGCGTGGCATCCGCGCCGATAACCGACGCGGTCTCGGCGCTGGTCAATCTTGGCTATTCGCGCGACACCGCCGCCAATGCTGTGGCGGCGGCGCTGAAGACGGCGGGCGAGGATGCCGATGCGCCGAAGCTGATCCGCTTCGGGCTGAAGGAACTGGCGCAGTGATATGGTTGTTGGAAAAGAAAATTCCAACTATCATATGATTGGTAGGAAATTTCTTAGAAAGTAAGAAAATGGGTGCTTACGCCAGTCTGACCTCGAAGGGTCAGCTTACAATTCCAAAAGATGTCCGGGATGCGCTGTCACTCAAAACGGGTGACATGATCGCCTGGACGGTCATGGATGGCTACCTGATTGGAACACCGCGCAATCTCGACTTTGCGGACCTCGCCGGATTTCTGGGCGATCCGCCCGGCGGTCCGGCGTCACTGGAGGAAATCGACCTCGCGGTGCGGGATGCAGTTGGTAGGCATGTTGTCGGAGACGGATCGCAAGGCGGACGAGAGGGCGACGAGTGACGTCGATCGGCATTGATACGAACGTTCTGCTTCGAATGGTGCTGAACGACGATGCAGAGCAACGGGCGAAAGCCCTCGCATTCGGCGAAGGCCTCAGCGACGATGCTCCCGGCTTCGTCAGCTTGATCGTGCTGGTGGAATTCAGCTGGTCGTTGATTTCGCGCTACAGACTACCGAAAGAGCAGATGCAGGCGGCAATCCAGAGACTGTTGAAGGTCAAGACACTGTTGTTCGAAGATTTCGATGCCATCGTGATTGCGCTCGAAAGATCAAATTTGCCGCAGGTAGATTTTGCCGATGCGCTGATCGCCGAGCACAATCGAAATCTGGGTTGCTCGCATACAGTCACGTTCGATCAGCGGGCCGCCAAGTCCATTGCCAGTATGGAACTGCTCGCATGAGCCTGTCGCCCCGCCTGATTGCGCCGGAAAAACGCGGCGAGGATGCCGAGCAGACCTTGCGGCCGCAGACGCTCGACGATTTTGTCGGCCAGGCGGCGGTGCGGGCCAATCTCAAAGTGTTCATCGAGGCCGCCAAAGGCCGCAACGAGGCACTCGACCACGTACTGTTCGTCGGGCCACCCGGTCTGGGCAAGACGACGCTGGCGCAGATCATGGCGCGTGAGCTCGGCGTCAATTTCCGCTCGACCTCCGGCCCGGTCATCGCCAAGGCCGGCGATCTTGCCGCGCTGCTGACCAATCTCGAGGAAGGCGACGTGCTGTTCATCGACGAGATCCATCGGCTGAGCCCGGCGGTGGAGGAGATCCTCTATCCGGCGATGGAGGATTTCCAGCTCGACCTGATCATCGGCGAAGGACCGGCGGCGCGTTCGGTCAAGATCGACCTTGCCCGCTTCACGCTCGTCGCCGCCACCACGCGGCTCGGCCTGCTCACCAATCCGCTGCGCGACCGTTTCGGCATTCCGGTACGGCTCAATTTCTACACGGTCGAGGAGCTGGAGCAGATCGTGCGGCGCGGCGCGCGCATCCTGCAAATGCCGCTTGGCGACGACGGTGCGCTGGAGATCGCGCGGCGTGCGCGCGGCACGCCACGCATCGCCGGCCGGCTCTTGCGCCGTGTGCGCGATTTCGCCTCGGTGGCCGGCGACGGCCATGTCGACCGCAAGATCGCCGACGAGGCGCTCACTCGGCTGGAGGTCGATGCGCTCGGCCTCGACGCGCTCGACCGGCGGTACCTCAGCATGATCGCGCGCAATTTCGGCGGCGGGCCGGTCGGCATCGAGACGATCGCCGCCGGCCTGTCAGAGCCGCGCGACGCCATCGAAGACATCATCGAGCCTTATCTGATCCAGCAGGGCTTCATCCAGCGCACGCCGCGCGGCCGCATGCTGACGGCCAATGCCTGGCGCCATCTCGGCCTCGACGCGCCGAAGGATCTGGCGCAGCAGCAGATCAACCTGTTCCAGGAAGAGTAATTTTCCGGCGCGCCGTCCGTGAGCGATCAACGCAGCCCACGGATCACGTCCATTACATCCGGCTCGGCCTTGTCGCCGTTGAAGGCGTCGACGATGCCGAAGGCGCCGCCATAGCTCCACACCGACCATGAGAAGCCATGCGCTTCGGCGCGCGCGATCATGTCCTTGACATAGGCGGCCCGGAACTCGGCCGGCATCACATAGGCATTGCCGTATTCCTGGCGGATCATGCCGAACTCGCCCAGCGTGATGTCTTCCGGCTTGACGCGGTTGGCCTTCGCCCATGCCTCGACCTTTTTGAACGGCGCATCCATCAAGCCGAGCAGTTTGTCGGGGCTGTCCATGCTGGCGACCTGTTCGTCGAGATAGGCAAGCAGGCCGCTCTGCCGCGTCCATGGCGCCTCGGCCTTGATCCTGGCGCGGATGGTGTCGAGCGTCACGTCGAGCTGTGCCTTGGGCACCGCGCTCAGCGGATAGGGCAGGCCAGTCACATAGGGGATGAAGTCGCCGGCCCAGGTTGCGCCCTGATGGGTGAGCAGGAACGGATCGTAGGAATGGAAGGTCCAGATGACGTTGTCGTCCGGTATTGTTTTCGGGTCGATCTTTTCCAGCGAGTTCGCAGCGGAATAGCAGGCACCAGTCAGGATCAAGGTTAGCTTGGTGGCCGAGGATCGCGCTGCCGCGAACAGTTTGCGCTGGCGGTCCGGCCACAGGCTGGTGCCGTCGCTGTCGCAGTCGACGATCGGTTCGTTCATCGGCTCGAGAGCCACTTGTCTGGGATCTTCGCCGGCCAGCGTGCGGGCCATCTTGCGCACCATCTCGAGATAGGCGTCGAAGGTCCGCGGGTCTTCCATCACTTGCGCCATGCCGATCTTGCGGCTGCCGCCGGCCGGGATCAGGTGCATGTCGACGACGACTTTCAGTCCGGCGCGGTTGATCATGCGCACGGAGTCCAGCACGCTGGCATAGAGGTCGTCACGCAAGGCCACGGTCTGGTCGGACAGGAAAGGCGAAGGGTCGACCGGCATGCGCAGGAAATCGAGGCCGGCATCCTTCAGTGCCTTGAGATCGTTCTCCCCAAGGAATTTGCGCCACTCCGGATAGGGCAGGATGGCCTTGGCGTCGCCCCATTGGTCTTCGCCGGGCCATGTGACCCATTGGTCGAGATTGAGGCCGCGCTTCATCGAAAAGCTCGCCGCCTGGCTGGGCCACGCCAAGGCCGCGAGCACAAGCAGCGCCGCCATCAAGGTCTTGATCATCTCCGTCAACAGTGCCATCCGATGCTGTGCCACGCGGGAAACAGGTGCCTCGTCGGGGCTGAAAAAGGAAGCGCAATGGGCGATCATGGTGAATCGGCGACGCTGCTGGCTGGGCTTTCCGGTGCGCTGACGGCGTTCGGCCACCGGCTGATGGCGCGGGTCTATTATGCCGACACGGATTTCTCCGGCGTCGTCTACCATGCGCGCTATCTCGAATTCTTCGAACGCGGCCGCTCCGACTATCTCCGGCTGACCGGCGTGCACCACACCGAGCTTGCCGACGGCAAGCATGGCGAAAGAATAGTCTGGGTGGTGCGCCGCATGGAGATCGACTTTCGCGGCCCCGCCCGCATTGACGACATCCTGACGGTCGACACCCGCACCGAGGAGATTTCCGGCGCGCGCATCTTCATGGCGCAGCAGCTCAAGCGCAGCGACGAGGTGCTGGTCAAGGCCAAGGTCGAGGCGGCGATCATCGGCGAGAATGGCCGCCCAAGGCGTTTTCCCAAGGAATGGGTGGCGGCGTTCATGCCGAGGGTGCGCTGATATTCAGGTGATGCCGGCCTGCAAACAGCAGCTTCCTGCGCTTCCGGTGCTCGCGTACGAAAAGTACGCTCCGCTCCGGTTCTCGGAATCTACCGTTTTCGGCTCGGCCTGACCTGAATCTCAGCACACCCTAGGCGCAGCCATTGAATTGATGGCCTTGCCGCGGGGCGTGGCAATGCGCCGCGCCTTATATACTAACCCATCCTTAACCATAACGGTTCATGAAGAGATTGGCGAAGATTGGCGTTATCGAACGCCTTCCTTTCACCAATATTTGCCCCGAAAAGGCCGATAACGGCACAGTTTGGGGTTGTTCCGGTAGCTTCGTGCGAACCGACCACAAGGGATGCCAGGGGCCAGCCGCCAGCTTCGCCCGGAAAATCTTAAGGACGTAACGATGGAAAATATCGCACTCGCCGATCCGGGCGCGCAATTGTCGGTTTGGTCGCTGTTCGTTTCGGCCAGTTGGGTGGTCAAGCTGGTCATGATCGGCCTGCTCTGCGCCTCGGTCTGGACCTGGGCGATCATCGTCGACAAGCTGGTTTCCTATGCCCGCATGCGGCTGGCGCTCAACCGGTTCGAACAGGTGTTCTGGTCGGGGCAGTCGCTGGAGGAGCTTTACCGCACGCTCGCCGACCGCAAGACCACCGGCATGGGCGCCATTTTCGTCGCCGCCATGCGCGAGTGGAAGAAGAGTTTCGAGAAGGGCGCCAAGTCGCCGCTCGGCCTGCAGACCCGCATCGACAAGGCAATGGACCTGGCGCTGACCCGCGAGATGGAAAAGCTGGAAGGGCGCCTCGGTTTCCTTGCCACCACCGGCTCGGCGGCACCCTTTATCGGCCTGTTCGGCACCGTCATCGGCATCATGACCTCGTTCCAGGCGATCGCCGGCTCCAAGAACACCAGTCTCGCGGTGGTTGCGCCCGGCATTGCCGAAGCGTTGCTGGCGACGGCCATCGGCCTGCTCGCCGCCATTCCGGCCGTCATCGCCTACAACAAGCTGTCGTCCGACGCGAGCAAGATAGCCGTGCGCATGGAAGGGTTCTCCGACGAGTTCTCCGCCATACTCTCGCGCCAAATCGATGAAAAAGTGGCCCCCAAGGCCTGAGGAGTAGCAGATGGGTATGTCCATGGGCATGGGAGGACGCGGCGGACGCGGCCACAGGCGGCGCGGCCGTCACCATGCACTGATGTCCGAGATCAACGTCACGCCGATGGTCGACGTGATGCTGGTGCTGCTGATCATCTTCATGGTCGCCGCACCAATGCTGACGGTCGGCGTGCCGATCGACCTGCCGGATACGCAGGCCAAGGCGATGAATGCCGACACGCAGCCGATCACCGTCTCGATCAACGCCGCCGGCCAGATCTATCTCCAGGAAACCGAGATCCCGATCGAGGAGCTGGTAGCCAAGCTGCAGGCGATCTCGAAGACCGGCTATGAGGAGCGCATCTTCATCCGCGGCGACAAGTCCACCGACTATGGCACGGCGATGAAGGTGATGGCCCGCATTTCGGCCGCTGGCTACAAGAACATCGGGCTGGTTTCACTGCAGGAACAGGACCAATAGACGCGCGATGAAGACCGGCCTCACCACATCGGTGATCTTGCATACGGCGGCGCTGACCTTCGGCCTGTTCACGCTGACGGCGCCGGCCGCGCTTCCGTCGTCCGACGTCGAGTCGGTCGCGGTCGATATCGTGCCGATGGAAGCCATCGCGCAGACGTTGCAGGGCGACAAGAAGGCCGTGATGCATGAAAAGCCGGCACCCGTGCCGACGCAGCGCCCGGACATCGTTCCGGATGCGCAGAAGGTGGGCGAGAACAGCGTCGACACGGACAAGCCGATAACGCCGGAAGCCAAGCCCAAGCCCGTCGACATGACCTCGGCTCCGCCGCCCGCGCCGACCCCGATCGAAAAGCCGAAGCCCGAGGACGTGCCGAAGCCGCAGGAGAAGCCCAAGCCCACCCCGGCAACGGAAGTGGCGCCGGCGCCGACGCCCAAGGAAGAGGTCAAGCCCGAGCCGGTCAAGCAGCCCGACCCCAAGCCGACACCGGCCAAGCCGGCGCCAACCCCGCCGCCGCAGGACAAGACCGCCGCCATCGATCCGACGCCCGAGGTCAAGCCCGACGCCGTCGCCGAAGCCATAGCGCAGGAGCCCCCCGCCGAGGCGACGCAGCTGCCCGACTCGGCGCCCGCGCCGGAGGCACGGCCGAAGCCGCAGCCGGCGCAGGCCGAAAGCGCCAAGGCGCCGGAGCGCAAGAACGCCGACAAGCCGGTCAAGGAAGCGTCGTCGAAGCCGAAGTCCGATGACAAGCAATTCAACGCCGACGAGATCTCCGCGCTGCTCGACAAGCAGAAGCCATCCGGCGGCGGCGCCAAGCGCTCGACCCAGCAGGCATCGCTCGGCGGCGACAAGGATCAGGGCCAGAAGCTTTCCAGGTCCGAAATGGGCGCCCTGGAAAGCCAGCTTGGCGGCTGCTGGACCCTTCCCGCGGGCCTGGAAGGTTCCGAGAACTTCGTCGTCGTGGTGCGGTTCAACCTGGATGGTTCCGGCAAGCTGGACGGGCGCCCGGCGGTCGAAAAGTCGAGCGGAAATCGCCAGTTCGACGAAAGTGCCGTTCGTGCGGTGCAAAAATGCGATGTCACCGGCCTGCAAGTTCCCGCCGGCAAGCAGGACATCTGGGCCGACGTCCGCGTCACCTTCGATCCAAGGGAGATGCTGGGCCTCTAAGGCGGCCCGCGTATCCGAAAATCAGTACGAGAAGCGAGAAGACATGAAATCAATCCTCAAGCCGCTCCTGATGGTCGCAGCAATGGCGATGGGCATGACCGCGGCAGGCACGTTGCCGGCGCTGGCGCTCGTCGAGCTCAACGTCAACAAGGGCAATGTCGAGCCGCTGCCGATCGCCATCACGGATTTCCAGGGCGGCGACGCGCTTGGGGCGCAGATTTCGCAGATCGTCACCGCCGATTTGAAGCGTTCGGGTCTGTTCGCTCCGATCGACAAAAGCGCCTTTATCGAGAAGATCACCAACCCCGATGCAGCACCGCGCTTCGACGACTGGAAGGTGATCAACGCGCAGGCGCTGGTCACCGGCAGCGTCAGCAAGGAAGCCGACGGCCGCATCCGCGCCCAGTACCGGTTGTGGGATACTTTTGCGGGCCAGCAGATGGCCGGCGAGCAGTTCTTCGCCAACGACGCCAATCAGCGCCGTGTCGCCCACATCATCGCCGACGCCATCTATGAGCGGCTGACCGGCGAAAAAGGCTATTTCGACACCCGCGTCGTCTTCATCGACGAATCCGGCGCCAAGAACGCGCGCAAGAAGCGCCTTGCCATCATGGACCAGGACGGCGCCAATGTGCGCTATCTCTCGGACGGCAGGTCGATCGTGCTGACGCCGCGTTTCTCGCCGAACCGGCAGGAAATCACCTACATGTCCTATGAAAGCGGTCAGCCGCGGGTCTACCTGCTGCAGATCGAAACGGGGCAGCGCGAACTGGTCGGCAATTTCCCCGGCATGACCTTTGCGCCGCGCTTTTCGCCCGACGGCCAGAAGGTGATCATGAGCCTGCTGCGCGACGACGGCAATTCCAACATCTTCGCTATGGATCTGCGCAGCCGCTCGACAACGAGGCTGACCAACTCGACCGCCATCGACACCTCGCCGTCCTATTCGCCCGATGGTAGCAAGGTGGTGTTCACCTCCGACCGTGGCGGCCGTGCGCAGATCTACGCGATGGGCGCCGACGGCTCGGGCCAGACCCGCATCTCCTTTGGCGACGGCGTCTATTCGACACCGGTCTGGTCGCCGCGCGGCGACCTGATTGCCTTCACCAAGCAGACCGGCGGCGAATTCCAGATCGGCGTCATGAAGACCGACGGCTCGGGAGAGCGCATCCTGTCCTCCGGCTTCCAGCAGGAGGGACCGACCTGGGCGCCGAACGGCCGCGTGCTGATGTTCTTCCGCGATTTCGCCGGTGGCCCCAAACTGGTTTCGGTCGATCTGACCGGACGCAACGAGCAATCGATCCCAACGGCGAATTTCGCTTCGGACCCGGCCTGGTCGCCGCTGCTCGAATAGGTTCGGCTGAATTGCCACACATGCTGAAAAGGGGCCGTTTCGGCCCCTTTTCCATGCCTTGGCCGCCTTTTGGCCGTATTTACGG
The DNA here is from genome assembly GCF_040321855.1 of Mesorhizobium sp. M0227. Lineage (NCBI taxonomy): Bacteria > Pseudomonadati > Pseudomonadota > Alphaproteobacteria > Hyphomicrobiales > Phyllobacteriaceae > Mesorhizobium > Mesorhizobium sp. M0227. Next base: position 153,952 of record NZ_JAMYSJ010000003.1, read on the forward strand.
CTAGGGTCCGCGTGAACTGTGGCTTCAGGCCGAAACGGCTGCGGACGGGCAGCTTAAACCAAAATTTAACCGTGTTTCTTGAATGCCGGTTAACCCAAACGTGGTTACTGGGTGATCAACGAAATCACTCAAAGTAGATCACTCGAAATACGAAGGAGAGGCGGCATGGGCCGTATCGCAGCACTTACCAGAAACCCGGTCATGATCGCGCTGGTGGCGATGCTCGCCATCGCAGGTTGCGCCTCGAAGAAGACGCCGAACAACGCGGCCGATCTTGGCCTCAACGGCGCCGGCGCGGCGACGCCCGGCTCGGCGCAGGACTTCACCGTCAACATCGGCGACCGTATCTTCTTCGACACCGACTCGACCTCGATCCGTGCCGACGCGCAGACGACGCTCTCGCGCCAGGCGCAGTGGCTGAACCAGTACAAGCAGTATGCCATCGTCGTCGAAGGTCATGCCGACGAACGCGGAACGCGCGAATACAATCTGGCGCTCGGCGCCCGCCGCGCCGCCGCCACCCGCGACTTCCTCGTTGCCAAGGGCGTCTCGGCCAGCCGTCTCAAGACCATTTCCTACGGCAAGGAACGTCCGGTCGCGGTTTGCGACGACATCTCCTGCTGGTCGCAGAATCGCCGCGCGGTCACCACGCTCAGCGGTGCTGGCTCCTGAGGCATCACGCAGCCGACCGGCGCGTCAAAGAACGCGCGGCCGTCTAGCGGTAAAAATGCAACATACCTGCGCGAAAGGCGGCCCTGGGGCCGCCTTTTTCATATCCGGATGCTCGAAACAAAATTTGGCCGAAGTCTCGGCTCCTGCTATGAGCCGAGGGCGCTTGGCTGGTCCCATTCTGATTGGAAGGCGCGAACAAGCTAACGAAATCACTGCGAGAGGCACATGCATTTGAGATCGGTTCTGAGCGGCACGCTTGCGCTGCTGCTCCTATCAGGCGTCACCGCCTTGGCTAGTGGCACAGGGCAATCAACCGACAGCGGCTTTACCTTCCATCTTCCCAGTATCGAATTGCCGGGGTTTTTTGGTCAAAAGAAGAAACCGGACCAGGTTCAGCTGGTGCAGTCCGATCCTGCCGCTGTCACCAGCCTGGAAGAGCAACTGCGGCAGATGAACGGCAAGATCGAGGAACTCAATTTCCAGGTCCTGCAGATGCAGGAGCAGATTCGCAAGCAGCAGGAAGATAATGAATTCCGCTTCCAGCAGCTGGAAGGTGGCGGCACGCAAGGCGGGCAGCCGCCGGCGCAGAAGAAATCGGACGCCACCACCGGCCCCGACAACGACGTGGCGGCGGCCCCGGCAATACGGGCGCCGGCCGATGCCGGCGCCGCGCCCGCCAACGACCAGTTGGCAGGCGGCAAGACGGTCGAGGACGTCATCGTCGAATCTCCCGATGGCGACCCCGGCAAGGTCATTCCCGGTACGGGAGCGCCGGAAAAGAATTTCGGCACCATCACCGTCGACAAGAATGGCAATGTCATCGATGCCGGCGGCAACACACAATCGACCGCGCCGGCGCAGGACACCGCGCCAGTCGCCGGGGCGGCGCCCAAGGCCGGCAAGTCCGACACGGTAGTCGCGGCGTTGCCCGCCACCAACAACCCGGAGGAGCTTTACCGCAACTCATACCAGTTCATCCTCTCGGGCGACTACGGCACCGCCGAGCAGGGTTTTCGCGACCACATCGCCCGCTTCCCCAGGGATGCGAAGGCGGCGGACGCGCATTACTGGCTGGGCGAGTCATTGCTCGGCCAGCAGAAATACCGCGATGCGGCCGAGACTTTCCTTGCCGCCAGCAAGGACTACCCCAAGGCCAAGAAAGCTCCCGACATGTTGCTGAAGCTCGGCGTGTCGCTGGTCGGCCTCAAGCAGCATGATGTTGCCTGTGCCACCTTCAGCGAGGTCGGCAAGCGCTACCCTGATATTTCCAGTGCGCTCAAGGAACGCGTCAAGCAAGAGAAGGCTCTGGCTGCCTGCTGATCCTTGTCCTACATGTCGTTGTCCTGAAACCGGGATCACTTTTGGGCGACATGCATTATGCTCGACACCGAGCCGGACCTTTCGTCTAACCCTTTTTCGCATATCGATTTTACCAGCGGCGCTGTTGCGGCCGTGTCCGGCGGCAGCGACTCGACCGCCCTGCTCCTTCTTCTCAGACACCATCTCGACCGTACGGCGCCGGCAACCAAGCTGCTGGCGGTGACGATCGACCACGGTTTGCGGTCCGGTTCGGCTGCGGAAGCGCAAGCAGTGGCGAAGCTGTGCGCCAGACTCGGAATTTCACACCGCATCCTGACATGGTCGGGCCCCAAGCCATCGACCGGCCTGCCCGCCGCCGCTCGCGAGGCGCGCTACCGGCTGTTGTCCGAAGCGGCACAAGCCGAAGGCGTCGGCATGATCCTCACCGGCCATACCGCCGATGACCAGGCGGAAACGGTGCTGATGCGGCAAGCGCGCGAAGAAGGATCGGCGCGGAATGATGGCCGAGAGTTTGCCGAAATGGCAGGCCGGGGACTTGCCGGCATGGCACCGGCCACCCTGTATGACTGGCGCAGGTGGATCGTTCGACCGCTTCTCGGGTTGCGGCGCGCGGCGCTGCGCGACGTCCTGCGCCGTCAAAATGTCGGCTGGGTCGACGACCCGACCAATGTCGACGCGGCTTTCGAGCGGCCGCGTGTGCGGGCCGCACTTGCCGGCGAGGGTGTCGAGCATGTGAAGGGCATGTTGATGCTCGCGGGCCAGGCCGCCCTCGAGCGCAGGCAGCTTGGCGCCAGCGCAGCCGATTTGATCGATCGCTTCGCCAGCCAGCCAGCCATCGGCCTCATCCGCCTCGACCCGTGCCTGCTCTTACCAGGCGACGAGCGAGCGGCTGTCTATGCGTTGCGCATCCTGCTGGCCACGACCGGCGGGATTGCCTTCCTGCCGGATCAGGCCCGCAGCGAGGCTCTGTTCGGTCGGCTTAGGGCTGGATTTCTTTGCGCCACATTGTCGCGGACGGTTGTGGATTCCCGGCGCTCCGGCATCTTCCTGCGCCGCGAGGCGCGCGGCTTGCCCTCCGCCGCTGCCATCACGGACGGCACCGTCTGGGATGGCCGCCGGCGCATCACATTGAACGACAGCAGCAGCGCATTGTTGATTGCCCCGTTCGGCGCAGCAGCGGCGAAGCGGCTGGCGAAGGGCGATGGAAAAACCCCGCCGAGCCTGATGCGCGCCGCGCTCGCCGCCGAGCCGGCGTTGTGGCAGGCCGGTGAATGCCTCGATTTGTCGGGGGATAGCCGGGCGCCAATGGCGGTTGAAGTGCGGCCGGTCGTTGCGCCCTTTGCCCGCTTCCTGCCGTCCTTCGACCTGGCGCCGGCGCGGGCCGTGGCCGGGCTGATTGGCGCGGCCCCGGTGCCGCCCTTGCCTTTCAGCGGCCACAGTGCCGGCTGATGGTTGCGCGAAAGCTTAACCCAGACGTGCTGTTCTGCTTGGCAAGGGGGGACGCTCTCCCTATGTTAGGCGCAAGTTTCCTCTCATGATGCGTGTCCGCCCTGCGGACGCCAACGGGACAATTGATGAATCCGAACTATCGCAACCTCGCGCTCTGGGCGATCATAGCGGTCCTGCTCATAGCCCTGTTCAATCTGTTCCAGACGCCGCAGACGCGAGGGGCCTCCAGCGATGTGCCTTATTCGCAGTTCCTGCAGGATGTCGCGGCGGGCCGGGTCAAGACGGTGACCATCGCGGGCGCCCGTATCAGCGGCACCTACACCGACAATGCCAGCGGCTTCCAGACCTATTCGCCCGGCGATCCTTCGCTGGTCTCGCGGCTGCAGGACAAGAACGTCACCATCAATGCGCGGCCTGAAACAGACGGTTCCAATTCGCTGTTCGGCTATCTGATCTCGTGGCTGCCGATGATCCTCATCCTCGGCGTCTGGATATTCTTCATGCGCCAGATGCAGTCCGGCTCCGGTCGCGCCATGGGCTTCGGCAAGTCGAAGGCCAAGCTGCTCACCGAAGCGCATGGCCGCGTCACCTTCCAGGACGTTGCCGGCGTCGACGAAGCCAAGGAAGATCTGGAAGAGATCGTCGAGTTCCTGCGCGATCCGCAGAAATTCCAGCGGCTCGGCGGCAAGATTCCGCGCGGCGTGCTGCTCGTCGGCCCTCCGGGAACCGGCAAGACGCTGCTTGCGCGCTCGGTTGCCGGCGAAGCCAATGTGCCGTTCTTCACCATTTCCGGTTCCGACTTCGTCGAGATGTTCGTCGGCGTCGGTGCAAGCCGCGTCCGCGACATGTTCGACCAGGCCAAGAAGAACGCGCCCTGCATCATCTTCATCGACGAAATCGACGCTGTCGGCCGTCATCGCGGCGCCGGCCTCGGCGGCGGCAATGACGAACGCGAGCAGACGCTGAACCAGCTGCTGGTCGAGATGGACGGTTTCGAATCCAACGAAAGCATCATCCTGATCGCTGCCACCAACCGGCCCGACGTGCTCGATCCGGCACTGCTGAGGCCAGGCCGCTTCGACCGCCAGGTCGTGGTGCCGAACCCTGACATCGTCGGCCGCGAGAAGATCCTCAAGGTGCATGTGCGCAACGTGCCGCTGGCGCCCAATGTCGATCTCAAGGTGATCGCGCGCGGTACGCCGGGCTTTTCCGGCGCCGACCTGATGAACCTTGTCAACGAATCCGCGCTGATGGCGGCACGGCGCAACAAGCGCCTCGTCACCATGGCCGAATTCGAGGACGCCAAGGACAAGATCATGATGGGCGCCGAGCGCCGCTCGTCGGCCATGACGCAGGCCGAGAAGGAGCTGACCGCCTACCACGAGGCAGGCCACGCCATTCTCGCGCTGAACGTGCCATCGGCCGATCCGCTGCACAAGGCCACGATCATCCCACGCGGTCGCGCGCTCGGCATGGTCATGCAGTTGCCCGAAGGCGACCGTTATTCGATGAGCTACAAATACATGATCTCGCGGCTCGCCATCATGATGGGCGGCCGTGTCGCCGAGGAGTTCAAGTTCGGCAAGGAAAACATCACCTCGGGTGCCTCTTCGGATATCGAGCAGGCGACCAAACTGGCGCGCGCCATGGTCACGCGCTGGGGCTTTTCCGACAAGCTCGGCCATGTCGCCTATGGCGACAACCAGGAAGAAGTGTTCCTCGGCCATTCGGTGGCACGCACGCAGAACGTCTCGGAAGAGACAGCGCAGATCATCGATGCCGAAGTACGCCGCCTGATCGACGAGGCCTACTCATCGGCGAAGTCCATCCTGACCAAGAAGAAGAAGGAATGGATCGCGCTGGCGCAGGGCCTGCTGGAATACGAGACGCTGTCCGGCGAGGAGATCAAGCAGTTGATCGCCGGCCACAAGCCAGCGCGCGACCTTGGCGACGACACGCCGCCGAGCCGTGGCTCTGCCGTGCCGAAGTCCGGCGGCCGCCGCAAGAAGGGGCCGGAGCCCGAAGGCGGCATGGAACCACAGCCATCGAGCTGAGCTTGACCACTGATTTCATCGAACGCCGCGGCTTGCTCCGCGGCGTTTTTTGTTTTTGGCGTTGGGGAGGAGTTGTCCGCGACCTCGCATCTGCGACGATGACGATTGGCGAAAGCCTAGGTGATAGCCAATCTCCCCCTTGCGGGGGAAATTGGCAACGTCGCCGCTGGCGTGCCCTCGAAGGCAACAAGAAGGCCCGCGAACCCTGCGGTTCGCAGGCCTTCTCTTCTTCAGATGTCTTGTCGCTCAGCTCTTCAGCTTGGCATTGCACAGGCTGTAATAACCGCCGCCCTTCTGGATCCAGCGAAGGCCGTTCAACGTGCCCGCGTCCTTGTTGCCATGGTAGCCCTGGAGACAGGTCTTCATGCGCGCCTTCGCGGGCTTTTCGGTCTTGAACTCGGCGGCCAGCGTGGTCGGGAATGTCACGCCCGCGGGCGCTACAGTGGGGGCGACCGCCGCGCTGGTTTCCTTTTTCGTCTGCGGCTCGGTTTTGACCGTATCCTCGCTGACACTGTCCGCTGCTGATGTCGCGCACTTCTCCTTGCGAAAAGCCGTCCAGTCCATGCCGTTCAGAGTGCCGCCTTCCTTGGCTGTTCGATAGGTCTCGCCGCATTCCTTCATCGTCAGTGCGCTTGCGGGGGCGACGCTCCAAGCGACAAATGCGGTCGCAGCCAATACCGCCAATTTCAAACTGTGCATAAGACCCTCCTGGTTGATGATAAGTTTGACGTCTTTTTGTATATGGTTTGTTCTTTATATGTTCAACAGAATCTTTTCGGACTACCGATGAGCTTGGCGGTGGGCAGTGTAGGCGAATTGATGATGCCAGCAGCCCGGCGACATGCAGATGCGAGCAAGGCAGTGTGCGTCTTCGCGCAACAAAAAAGCCCGCGCATCTTGCGATGCGCGGGCCTTTGTTTGGAGACTATGGCTAAGCGATCAGCTCTTCAGCTTGGCGTTGCACAGGCTGTAGAAGCCGCCGCCCTTCTGGATCCACTTCAGGCCGCCAAGCGCATTGGCGTCCTTGAGGGCATAGTACTGGTCGAGGCAAGTGTGCATGCGGCCTTTACCGGGGGTCTCGCTGGCATATTTAGCCGAGATCGCGGACGGGAAAGTGACGCCCTTGGGTGCGGCCGTGGTCGGCTTTGCCGGCTCCTTGGTGTAGCTCGCCTCGTCGGCGGCCGGCACGGTGTCGTCATCCGAGGCGCCGGTACCGCATTCGGCCTTGCGGAAGTCGTTCCACTTCATGCCTTTCAGCGTGTTGGCCGTCTTGGCAGCCTGATACTTGGTGCTGCATTCGGCCATGCTCAGGCCCTTGCCGTCGGCGGGAGCCGCGGCTGCCTTGGTGGCTGCCGGCTTGGCGGCGGCAGCGGCGGATGCACCGGCGGCGCATTCGGACTTGCGGAAGTCGTTCCACTTCATGCCGTTCAGCGTGCCGGCAGCCTTCGCCGCCTGGTATTTGGTGCTGCATTCCTTCGCCGTCAGGCCCTTGGCTGTGCTGTCGTCCGTCGCGGCGGCAGCCTTGGCAGCCTTGGCCGGCTTCGTTTCCGCGGCCTTCTTGGTGTCGGCTGGCTTGGCGTCGGTGGTTGCCGAGGCATCGGTGCCGCATTGAGCCTTGCGGAACTGATTCCAGGTCGCTCCGGCAAGTGTCCCCGCATCCTTGGCGGCGTTATACTTCGTGCTGCACTCGGCCATCGTCAGTGCGTTGGCTGGCGCGGCCAGGAACAAGGTCGCGACGGCGAGGCCGGTCAAAGTGGCAAGTCGGTGGATGAGCATAGCGTTTCTCCGTTGCAGCAGCCCATGATACGTCCCTGCAAATCAATAACGCTCAACGGGCGGTTGCGCCAGATGCTAAGTGGCGTATATATCGCCGAAGACCGGTTTCTCCCGATAAGGTGATGAAATCGTTGTTTGTTGCCTGGTCCAAAGCAAGATTTTGCTGGTGCATCCGCGCTGAAAGGCTCGCATGACTTGTATATTGCAACATGGCAGTCTGGGCATGTCAGGTTGCGGCCACATGTGTGCAGTGCACAACAATGGTTTTCTAAGGATTGGTAACGTATAATCACACAATGTGATCATAGCGCCCTGGCCAATTGTGGCATGACGTGCCGGGGAAGAAACGTCGAGGAAGCTGACTAGCATGGCAGGGAATTATTTCGGCACGGACGGCATTCGCGGACGCGCCAACAAGTTTCCGATGACGGCTGAAATCGCGATGCGGGTCGGCATGGCCGCCGGCCTTTCCTTCCAGCGCGGCAGCCATCGACATCGTGTCGTGCTCGGCAAGGACACCAGGCTTTCCGGCTATATGATCGAGAATGCCATGGTCGCCGGTCTTTGTGCCGCCGGTATGGACGTGTTCCTGCTCGGCCCGATCCCGACGCCGGCTGTCGCCATGCTGGTGCGTTCGCTGCGCGCCGATATCGGCGTCATGATCTCGGCCTCGCACAACCCCTATTACGACAACGGCATCAAGCTGTTCGGACCCGACGGCTATAAGCTCTCCGACGAAATCGAGGAGCGCATCGAGAGCATGCTCGACAAGGATATCGAACTGGCGCTCGCCGATTCCGACGGGCTTGGCCGCGCCAAGCGCGTCGACGGCGTGCATGACCGTTACATCGAATTCGCCAAGCGCACCTTGCCGCGCTCGATGTCGCTCGCGGGCTTGAGGATCGTCGTCGATTGCGCCAATGGCGCGGCCTACAAGGTGGCGCCCGAGGCGCTGTGGGAACTGGGCGCCGAAGTCGTCGCCATCAATGTCGAGCCCAACGGCTTCAACATCAACAAGGAATGCGGCTCGACCCATCCGGCCGGCCTGCAAAAGAAGGTGCACGAAGTGCGCGCCGACATCGGCATCGCGCTCGACGGCGACGCCGATCGCGTCGTCATCGTCGATGAAAACGGCGCGATCGTCGATGGCGACCAGATCATGGCGCTGATCGCCGAATCCTGGCACCAGAGCGGGCGGCTTGCGGGCGGCGGCGTCGTTTCGACGGTGATGTCCAATCTCGGCCTCGAGCGCTTCCTCGGCGGCATGAAGCTGCAATTGCACCGCACCAAGGTTGGCGACCGTTATGTCGTCGAGCATATGCGCGCGCATGGCTTGAATGTCGGCGGCGAACAGTCAGGTCATATCGTGCTGTCCGATTTTTCGACGACCGGCGACGGCCTGGTCTCGGCGCTGCAGGTGCTGGCCTGCATCAAGCGGCAGGGGCGGCCGGTCAGCGAACTGTCGAAAAAGTTCGAACCGGTGCCGCAGCTTCTGAAGAACGTCCATATTTCCGGCGGCAAGCCGCTCGAGGAGGCGCCGGTCAAGGCCGCCATCGAAGACGCCCGTAACCGCCTCGGCAAGACCGGACGGCTGGTTATCCGGCCATCAGGGACAGAACCGCTGATCCGCGTGATGGCCGAAGGCGACGACCCGCAGCTGGTCGAGTCCGTCGTCAACGGCATCGTTGAAGTCATCTCGGAAACGCGCAGCGCCGCCTGACCCCAGCGCGTCCAGCAGGACGTGGATCGGACAACCAGGCGCGCCGCGCTCCCTTAACCGGTCCAAGGCCCGCCCCTCGGCGGGCTTTTTCTTGTCAGCCGCCACTTTTTTCGGTGTCCGTAAATCTCGCGCCAATCCCTAGAGTTTCGAGATTCGTGGTTAAGCAACAGGGTTAAACGCCTTTTAACCTTTGCAATTCATTATCCACGACTGAAAGCCAATCGCATTTCGGACGGATTCGCCGTTCCGAGCTTCTCAGGGGTGACAAGCATGTTCAATACAGCAAGAAAGGTCCTGCTCGCCTTCCTGTTCGCAGGCCTGGCAGGACCGCTGTTCGCAGCCGACCTGCCGGAACCGATGGTCGAAGAGGCTCCGCCTCAGGCTGTCTACGAGCAGCCGGTCGAGGTCGGCGGCTGGTACATCCGCGGCGACATCGACTATCACAAGTCGACCGTGCGCGGCATCGACTATATGACCTACACCGTCGATCCCTGTAACTGTACGGTTACGCCCGGCACCAGAAGCTTCGATTTCGGCAAACTCAAGGGCGGTTTCTCGCTCGGCGCCGGCGTCGGCTACAAGATCAACGATCACTTCCGGACCGATTTGACCGCCGACTACTGGTTCAAGTCGAACTTCAACGGGGGCACCTCGGACATCAACGGTACTTCGACCGAAGTATCGAAGATGAGCGCCCTGTTGCTGCTGGCGAATGCCTATGTCGATCTCGGCACCTACCATGGCATCACGCCTTACGTTGGCGCCGGCATCGGCGGCGCCCGCGTCAAGTGGGATGATGTCTACGACCCGAACACCACCGAGTTCAATCCCGGCAGATCAAGCTGGCGTTTCGCCTACGGTCTGATGGCCGGCGCTTCGTACTGCCTGACCGACAAGATCATTCTTGATGCCGGCTACCGCTTCTCCCATATTCAGGGCGGCCGCATGTTCGACTGGAACATCACCAGCTCCGGTCCCGGCTTCGACCGTGGCATCAACACGCACGAAGTGCGCGGTGGCCTGCGCTACCAGTTCGGTGGCAGCAATGGTTGCGCCGCGCCGGTCGTGGCCTACCAGCCCGAACCCGAGCCGATCTACACCAAGTAACGCCATCTACATCACTTGAATTCTTCGAAAACCGTCCGGCCTCAAGCCGGGCGGTTTTTCGTTTGGGCCGCCTGGAATCGACAGGGGAAATGAATTCGCTAACGCTCTGTTAGCCTTAACCGGCACTTAACCACTATGGTTAACAATGCTCCTTGAAACGATGGCTGCCGCTGCGATTGCGGGCTGCGCCAAATTCGGGAGTCGGGGACCATGAAACTTACATCGCGTATGGCGCTGGCGCTCGGTGCACTAGCCCTCCTGCCGCTGACGCCGGTGCACGCGGCCGATTATGACCCGCCGATCTATGTCGACCAGGCGCCCGACTACGTCCCGGTCGAGGTCGGTTCCGGCTGGTACCTGCGCGGCGACGTCTCCTATCTGGCGCAGAAGAGCTTCAAAAATGAGGATTTCGCCTTCACACCTTCGCCACCTGCAAGCTTCAGCGACAAAGAAGATCCGATCTTTGCCAGCATCGGCTTCGGCTACCATTTCAATGACTATCTGCGCGCCGACCTCAATCTCGGCTATCTGCCTGGCAACGAGATCGGCGTCGGCTATGACGATTCAGCGACTGCGGCAGAGCCGACCGTGGCGTCGGCATCCCTGAAGAACTACGCCTTGTCGGGCATACTCAACGGCTATGTCGATCTTGGCACCTATGTCGGCATCACACCCTATCTCGGCGCCGGTATCGGGGTCGTCCGCAGCAAGCGCAGCCTGTCGGCAAGCTATTTCACCGACAATGGCGACGACACGGACGATTTCGCCGTAAGTGACAGCAAGACCCAGTACTCGCTGGCCTACACGCTGAATGCGGGCCTCGCCTATCAGGTATCGAAGAACGTTTCCGTCGACCTGGGCTATCAGTATTTCTCCGCCCCGGACGCTGAATATGTGACGGCTGAGAGCCTGACCTCCTATCCGGTCAAAAAAGGTATCAGCAACCATCAGGTCAAGCTCGGGCTGCGCTACGATCTCTGGTAGGCGCGGCGAGCACGAGGTTCAGGACGGCGGATCTTCGGGGTCCGCCGTTTGCGTTTGAAGTCACGACATCCCGATCAGGGATCGCCGGTATCCCGGCAGCGACAAAAACTTTCCTCTTGACGCCCGAAGCCTGAACGCATATCGCCGTCCGTGGGCCACCCCTCCCCAACGAGGGGCCACTATCTGGAAGGATAGACCACGATGACGACGCATACGAAGCCCGGACTCCGTCCGGCAAACCCCAATTTTTCCTCAGGTCCCTGTGCAAAACGTCCCGGCTGGTCGGTCGAGGCGCTGAACAATGCCGCGCTCGGCCGTTCCCACCGCGCCAAGATCGGCAAGACCAAGCTCGAACAGGCGATCGAGCTGACGCGGGAGATTCTCCAGGTCCCGGCGGGTTATCGCATCGGCATTGTGCCGGCGTCGGACACCGGTGCGGTCGAGATGGCGCTGTGGTCGCTGCTCGGCGAGCGCGGCGTCGACATGGTCGCCTGGGAGAGCTTTGGCTCCGGCTGGGTCACCGACGTGATCAAGCAATTGAAGCTCGCCGATGTGCGCAAGATCGAAGCCGGCTACGGCGAACTGCCTGATCTTACCAGGATCGATTTCGACCGCGATGTGGTCTTCACCTGGAACGGCACCACGTCGGGCGTGCGCGTGCCGAACGGCGATTTCATTCCCGCGGACCGCAAGGGCCTGACCGTCTGCGATGCGACTTCCGCCGCATTCGCGCAGAGGCTCGACTTCGAAAAGCTCGATGTCGTCACGTTCTCCTGGCAGAAGGTGCTGGGCGGCGAGGGCGCTCACGGCATGCTGATCCTGTCGCCTCGTGCCGTCGAGCGGCTGGAGACCTACAAGCCTTCATGGCCGCTGCCGAAAATCTTCCGCCTGACTTCGGGCGGCAAGCTGATCGAAGGCATCTTCAAGGGCGAGACCATCAACACCCCCTCGATGCTGTGCGTCGAGGATTACCTCGATGCGCTCAACTGGGCGAAGTCGACCGGCGGCCTCGACGCGCTGATCGCCAGGGCGGATGCCAATGCGGCCGTCCTCGATCGCTTTGTCGGCAAATCCTCCTGGCTCGGTCATCTCGCCGTCCAGCCGGCGACACGGTCGAACACGTCCGTCTGCCTGTCCTTCACCGATCCGGACGTGTCCGAGCTCGACGCCGACGGGCAGGCGGCTTTCGCCAAGGGGCTGGTGTCGGTGCTCGACAAGGAAGGCGTCGCCTACGATATCGGTGCCTATCGCGACGCACCGCCCGGCCTGCGCATCTGGTGCGGCGCGACGGTCGAGACGTCGGATCTGGAAGCGCTGCTGCCCTGGCTCGACTGGGCCTTCGCCGCACAGAAGGCGTCGCTCAAAGCGGCGGCCTGAGATCATTCGCGGCGGCCTCCGGGCCGCCCATTCCCATCAGGATCAAATCCATTTCAAGGAGGTCGCCATGGCGCCCCGCGTTCTCGTCTCAGACAAACTCTCCCCCACCGCCGTGCAGATATTCAAGGATCGTGGCGTCGAGGTCGACTATCTGCCCGATCTCGGCAAGGACAAGGAAAAGCTCGCCGAAGTGATCGGCCAGTATGATGGCCTCGCCATCCGCTCGGCGACCAAGGTCACCGAAAAGCTGATCAACGCCGCTACCAATCTCAAAGTCATCGGCCGCGCCGGCATCGGCGTCGACAATGTCGATATCCCGGCGGCAAGCCGCAAGGGCATCATCGTGATGAACACGCCGTTCGGCAATTCGATCACGACGGCCGAACATGCGGTGGCGATGATCTTCGCGCTTGCCCGCCAGATACCGGAAGCCAACGCTTCGACCCATGCCGGCAAATGGGAAAAGAACCGATTCATGGGCGTCGAGATCACCGGCAAGACGCTGGGCGTCATCGGCTGTGGCAACATCGGTTCGATCGTCGCGACGCGCGGCGTTGGCCTCAAGATGCACGTCATCGCCTTCGACCCGTTCCTGTCGGACAGTCGTGCCGAGGAGCTTGGCGTCGACAAAGTCGAGCTCGACGAACTGTTCGCCCGCGCCGACTTCATCACCCTGCACACGCCGCTGACCGACAAGACGCGCAACATCATCGATGCCGCGGCGATCGCCAAGATGAAGAAGGGCGTGCGCATCATCAATTGCGCACGCGGCGGTCTGATCGTCGAGGCCGACCTGATCGCGGCGCTGAAGAGCGGCAAGGTCGGCGGCGCCGGCGTCGACGTCTTCGAGGTCGAACCCGCCGAGAACAACGAACTGTTCGGCATGGAGAATGTGGTGGCGACGCCGCATCTCGGCGCCTCGACGACGGAGGCCCAGGAGAATGTCGCGCTGCAGGTCGCCGAACAGATGGCCGACTATCTGATCAAGGGCGCCGTCTCCAACGCCATCAACATGCCGTCGATCACCGCCGAGGAGGCGCCGCGGCTGAAGCCGTTCGTCAAGCTTGCCGAGGTGCTCGGCGCCTTCGTCGGCCAGGTCACCGAGGATCCGATCAAGGAGGTCGAGATCCTGTTCGACGGCTCCACCGCGACGATGAACACGCGCGCGCTGATCAGCGCCGCACTCGCCGGGCTGATCCGGCCTCAGGTCTCGGACGTCAACATGGTGTCGGCGCCGATCATGGTGAAGGAGCGCGGCATCATCGTCGCCGAGGTCAAGCGCGACAAATCGGGCGTGTTCGACGGCTATATCAAGCTGACCGTGAAGACCGAGCATATGACGCGTTCGATCGCCGGCACATGCTTCTCGGATGGCAAGCCACGCTTCATCCAGATCAAGGGCATCAACCTTGATGCCGAGGTCGGCCAGCACATGCTCTACACCACCAATGCCGACGCGCCGGGCATTATCGGGCTGCTCGGCACTGTCTGCGGCGAGAATGGCGTCAACATCGCCAACTTCCAGCTCGGCCGCAACCGGCCGGGCGGCGATGCCATAGCGCTGCTCTATCTCGACGCGCCGTTCCCGGAAGCCGTGCTGGAAAAGGTCAAGGCGCATAAGTCGATCGACTCGGCCAAGCGGCTGCAGTTCGACGTCAACGCGATGTGATCGAGGACAGGGGTCGCCCTCGTTGAACCGGCCGCCGCGGCGGCCGGTTCAGGTCAACTCGTCCGAGCCATCGGAGACACCCACGCGATGTCGGTAGACCAGTTCCCAGCCCTTCCAGCCCGTAAACAGCAGGATGAGAACCACGATCAGCGATAGGACGAAGCCGGTTGGCATCACGGCCGCCGCTCCGCCCGCATACCGCGAGTACCAGTTGTAAAGCTCGATCAACACGACGAGTACATTGCCGCCGGCATGGAGCCATGCCGTCGTGAGATTGCGGATCTGAACATCGCCGAGAACATCCGTCAGGCCAGCAAGCGCAGCCAGGGCAGCCATGATCAGGCCTGCGCCGAGAAGCCAAAGCGACCCGGTGACCCATCCGGGATCGGCTGTTCGCCAGAAGATAAGATCGCAAACGAAGGTGCCGACGAAAAAAGCAATCGGAAACGGAATCAGCATGGGATGGATAGGGTGACCAGCGATGCTTGCCGTGCTGCGAGGGTTGTGGCTCATCATGTCGCCTCCCTGCCGTTCAAACTCCGCTGGAGGTGAAATGTTCCAAGTGGGGACGCGGCAGGGTTTATGCCGCCGTTCCGCGGCCATTGGCGAAGTCCAGGCCGTTCGCGTGAATTGCCGCGACGGCGGAGGGCGTCAGCCGCCACATGTCATCCGCGGTGGTCCGCCAACGCCATCTTGCGCCCGCTGTATTCGGCAAGTCCGATGCCGCCCAGCACGAGCACCAAAGCCAATGCCTGATAGAGGTGGAACGTCTCGCCGACGATCAGCACCGATAGCAGCGTGCCGAAGATCGGCACCAGATTGATGAACAGGCCGGCGCGGTTGGCGCCGATCAGTTCGTTGCCTCTGATGTAGAAGATCTGCGAAACGACGGAGGCGCCGATCGCCGTATAGACGATGACGGTCCAGCCGCGCGCGTCGGGCATGATGACCTTGCCGGCGACGACCTCCCACAGGAAGAACGGCAGCGAAGTGACGAGTGCCGCAACCGACAGGGCCAGCATCAGGCTTTGCCAATGCATCACTGGTTTCAACCGCAGTCCGACCGAATAGCCGCTGTAGAGAAACACGGCGACCAGCATGATGGCGTCGCCGAAATTGAGTTCCAGCGTCAACAACCGGCGCGGGTCGCCATGGCAGGCGGTGAGGATCACGCCGGCGATGGTCAGCACGACGCCGACAATCTGAGCCCAGTTCACGCGCAGGCGGAAGAAGACGAAATTGGCAGTCATGATCAGGATCGGCATCGCCGCCTGTTCGATCGAGACATTGATCGCTGTCGTGTAGTTGAGCGCCGTGTAGAAGATGGTGTTGAACAGGGTGAAGCCGCTGGCGCCGAGGGCGACCAGCACGAACCAGTGCTTGCGGACGACCGGCCAGTCCTTCTGGATGGTCTTCCAGCCGATGGGCAGCATGATCGCCACGGCCAGAACCCAGCGCAGGAAGACCAGCGTCATCGGCGAGACGTGATCGACCGCCAGCTTGCCGGCCACCGAATTTCCGCCCCAGAGCAAGGTGGTGAGCAGCAGGAATATGTAGGCGCTTCGATGCATCGCGGGATTCCAGTCGCCGGAGCTGCGGTGTTTGCCGGCCTATTGCCCTCGCTCGCCCAAGTAAATGATGTCAAAGCCGAAAATTGTTGTGCCTCAGGGCATTTTCGACGGCAAAGAAAGGTCGCGCTCGCGAGGTCTTGACGTTATAGAGGCCTGTCGTTTCGAACCATATTCAAGCCGCTTGGCGGCGTCTCAAGGGAAAAGAAACATGGCCAATGTGGTGGTCGTCGGCTCGCAATGGGGTGACGAAGGCAAGGGCAAGATCGTCGACTGGCTGTCGGAGCGCGCCGATGTCGTGGTGCGTTTCCAGGGCGGCCACAATGCCGGCCATACGCTGGTCGTCGACGGCAAGGTCTACAAGCTGTCGTTGCTTCCGTCGGGCGTCGTGCGCCAGGGCAAGCTGTCTATCATCGGCAATGGCGTCGTGTTCGACCCGCATGCTTTCGTCGCCGAGGTGGCCAAGCTCAAGGCGCAAGGTGTCGAAGTGGCGCCGGATCGCCTGAAAATAGCCGAAAACACAGCGCTTATCCTGTCCCTGCATCGGGAGCTGGACGGATTCCGTGAGGACGCCGCATCCAATTCCGGGACGAAGATTGGCACGACCCGTCGTGGCATCGGCCCCGCCTACGAGGACAAGGTGGGCCGGCGCGCGGTCAGGGTGATGGACTTGGCGGATTTGGAAACACTGCCCGTGAAGGTTGACAGGCTGCTGACGCACCACAATGCGCTGCGTCGGGGGCTTGGCCATGCGGAAGTCACGCATGACGCGATCATGCAGGAACTGACCTCGGTCGCCGACGACATCCTGCCCTATATGGACCGGGTCTGGAAAATCCTCGACGACAAGCGCCGGGCTGGCGAGCGTATCCTATTCGAGGGCGCGCAGGGCACGCTGCTTGACATAGACCACGGCACCTATCCATTCGTGACCTCGTCGAACACGGTTGCCGGACAGGCTGCCGCCGGCTCCGGCGTCGGCCCAGGCGCCATCGGCTATGTGCTCGGCATCACCAAAGCCTATACGACACGCGTCGGCGAGGGTCCGTTCCCGACCGAGCAGAAGAACGAGGTCGGCGAATTCCTCGGCACGCGCGGCCATGAATTCGGCGTCGTCACCGGCCGCAAGCGCCGCTGCGGCTGGTTCGACGCGGTGCTGGTACGCCAGGCCGTCGCTGTCAACGGCATCAAGGGCATCGCGCTGACCAAGCTCGACGTGCTCGACGGGCTGGACGAGATCAAGGTCTGCACAGGTTATCGTCTCGACGGCGAGATGATCGATTATCTGCCGGCCAGCCAGGGCGCGCAGGCACGTGTCGAGCCGGTCTACGAGACGCTCGAGGGCTGGAAAGGCACCACTGCCGGCGCGCGCAGCTGGAACGATCTGCCGGCCCAGGCCGTCAAATACGTCCGCTACATCGAAGAGCTGATCGGCGCCCCGGTCGCACTCCTTTCCACCAGCCCCGAACGGGCCGAC
The DNA here is from genome assembly GCF_040321855.1 of Mesorhizobium sp. M0227. NCBI lineage: Bacteria > Pseudomonadati > Pseudomonadota > Alphaproteobacteria > Hyphomicrobiales > Phyllobacteriaceae > Mesorhizobium > Mesorhizobium sp. M0227. The sequence continues at coordinate 171,125 of NZ_JAMYSJ010000003.1, forward strand.
ACGATACTTGTGACCGATCCGTTTCAAGACTAGTTTCTGAAGCCTTTCCGGGCATCGCGGCCGATTTGCGGGGGCCGGCGCGGAAACAAAATACAGGTCGACTGAAGCATGGCAGATTACGTTGCTATTCTGAAAAAGGCGCTCGGCAAGCATGGTGACGAGACGCCGGAAAAGCGTACGCGCATCTATGCCAGCGTTCGCACCATGCTGGCGAAGAAGCTTGAGGAATATTCGCCGCCGCCGGCCGCCGAAGCCATAGCCACGCAGATGCGTTCGCTGGAAGACGCGATCGCGAGTGTCGAGCGGGACTATGCCAAGAGCCTGCCGGAGACCGATCCGCTGGCGGAGCTGGAACACATCTTTTCGTCGATCGATCGCAACAAGAATCAGCCAACCCATACACGGCAGCCGGCCAAGGCCGAATCAGCCTGGCCGGCACCGCCCGCTGCAAAGCCTGAATCTTATCAGCCCGCGCCACCACCTGCCGCCAAGGTCGAGCCGAGCTGGCAAAGGGCGACGCCGGCGCCTTCCCAGCTGGCTCGCGCCGACACGCCTCTTCCAGGTATGGATGCCGACGAGGAGGAGGACGAGGCCGATGTCTTTTCCAGCGACGAAGAGCCGGTGTCGGATACCTTCCAGCGCCTGCGTCCCGCCGAGCGCAAGCGCAGCTATGGTGGGCTGATCGCGGCCGTCGTCGCTCTTCTGGTCGTAGCCGGCGGCGGCTACGGAATCTGGCTGAACAAGGACGCCTTCGGCAAAATGCTTGGGTTTGGCGGCAATCAGGTCGCCAAGACCGAGCCGGTGAAACCAGCGCCTGCCAAGCCGGCAACCGATGCCGCGGCAACGCCTCCGGCGCCCGCGGCTGGCGGCACGGAAGCCGAAAGCACGAAATTCACGCAGCGGCTGACGCCGCAGGGCAGTGAAGTCGACCCGGGTCCGGCCGGTGGCCAAAGCGGCATCGGCGAAGGCGAATCGGTCGCCGCGCTGACCACGCCGCCCTCGGCGACGAACCCACCGGCGATTTCCGCTCCGGCCGCAGGCACACCTGCCGCGGCAGCGCCCCCCGCTACAGGTGCCGCCCCCGCAACACCGCCTGCCAACGGAGCTGCCCCGGCAGCGCCAGCCGATGCTGCCGGCACGCCGACCGCACCGGCCGGCGCCGCGCCGCCCGCCACGGCAGCTGCGCCTGCGGAAGCCGCTCTGCCTGTCGGCCAGAAGGCGATCTTCTATGAGGAGCGTACCAGCACTGCCCAGGGTTCCGCCGAGCCCGGCAACATCGTCTGGTCGCTGGTGCAGGAATCGCCCGGTGGCGACCTGCCGCCGGAGCCGGCGATCCGCGCCGAGGCCACCATTCCCGGCAAGGACATCCAGTTGCGCATGACCATCCGCCGCAACACCGACCAGACACTGCCGGCCAGCCATATCATCGAGATGATCTTCCTGACGCCCGACGGTTTCGAGGGCGGCGGTGTCGACAACATCCTGCGCGTCGCCATGAAGGGTTCGGAGCAGGATGCCGGCAGCCCGTTGATCGGCATTCCGGCCAAGATCGCCGACGGCTTCTTCCTCGTCGCGCTCAACGATACCAAGGCCGACGAAGACGCCAACATGACCCTGCTTCGCGGCCAGGACTGGATCGACGTACCGGTCGTCTACAAGACCGGACGGCGGGCACTGCTGACCATGGAAAAGGGCATTCCCGGCGAGAAGGTGTTCGACGAGGCAATCAAGGCCTGGCAGGCGAAGACGGCGGGCTGAGAAGGAAGCCGGCCCGAAGCCTCGTTGACTCAGAAGCCCTGGAACAACATATCGAGCGCGGCGACGATGTCGTCGTGGTGCCGGGAGAGATTTCCCTCGGCATCCGGCAATTCAGAGGCCATCAAGGCTGACATGAACTGCGTGACCATTACATGATCTTTGCCATCGATAGCGAAGGTCGGATTTAGTCGGCGGCCCGGAACCGGTGCTATGTTGGGCGGCATCAACGGAATGACGACTCTTGTGCTCAGTCCTTCAAGAAGGTCGGACTGAACATCGAGAAAATAGCCGCCGCCTTCAGCATTCCGATAAAGATCGTAACGTGCCATCAAAACAGCCGGTATTTGGCTAATGGCAGTCCGTTGCGCCTGACATATTCATTGGAGCTTTCAATGGCTTCTTTGTTTTCCTCTTGCCATCGACGCGTCTTTTCCGCCGCAATCGCTTTCGCGATCCCCGCCTCGGCGGCACGGGAAATGTTGATGCCCAACGCTTTCGCGTCGCTGATCAACTGGGAATCGATGGACGTGTTGACGGATTGCCGTTGAGGTTTTGACGTCGATTGAAGCATGGAAATCGCTCTCTTTTATGCGCATAATGTAGGCGCATAAAAGTTCACACACAATCCCTTACCCTTCCATCTCCTCGCGCAGCATCTCCAGTTCCAGCCACTCTTCCTCCAGCGCCGCCAGCGTGGCGCGCTCCTTGTCGAGGGCGGCGATGGTTTTCTGGAAGGAGGCCGGGTCGCGCTCGTAATAGGCCGGATCGGCGATGTTGTTCTCCAGCCTTGAGATCGAAGCCGTCACAGCCTCGATTTTCTTGGGCAGCGATTCCAGCGCGAATTTCTGTTTGAACGACAGTTTCTTCGCCGGCCCCTTTGGCGCGGCCGCTTCACTTCTGGTCGTCACTGGCGCTTCGCCGTTTTCGGCCTTCGCACGCGCCTTGCGGTCGTCCAGCCTGGTGCCGCCGCGCTGCGCCAGCATGTCGGAGTAGCCGCCGGCATATTCGATCCAGCGGCCTTCACCATCCGGCGCGATCAGGCTGGTCACGGTGCGGTCGAGGAAATCGCGATCGTGGCTGACCAGGATGACGGTGCCGGCAAAGCCGGCGACCAGTTCCTGCAGCAGTTCCAGCGTCTCCATATCGAGATCGTTGGTCGGCTCGTCGAGCACCAGAAGGTTTGCCGGCCGCGCCAGCACCCGCGCCAGCAAGAGCCGTGCCCGTTCTCCGCCGGACAACTCGCGCACCGGCGTGCGTGCCTGCTCCGGCTTGAACAGGAAATCCTTCATGTAGGAGACGACGTGGCGCTGCTCGCCATTGATGACGAGGTTCTCGCCGCGCCCGTCGGTGAGATATTGCGCCAGCGTCTCCTGCGGGTCGACCGCCTCGCGCTTCTGGTCGAGCGTGGCGATCTCCAGATTGGTGCCGAGCCGCACCGAACCGGCGTCCGGCTTCATCTCGCCGGTCAGCATCTTCAAGAGCGTCGTCTTGCCGGCGCCGTTCGGCCCGACCAGGCCGACGCGATCGCCGCGCTGGATGCGGGTCGAAAACCCCTTGACCACGGTGAGATCGCCAAAGCTCTTCTCGATGTTCTTCGCCTCGATCACCAGCTTGCCGGACTCGGCGGCGTCGCTCGCCACCATGGTCGCCGACCCTTCGGCACCGCGATGGCCGCGAAAACGCTGGCGCATGGTCTGCAACTCGCCGAGCCGGCGCATGTTTCGCTTGCGCCGCGCCGTCACGCCGTAGCGCAGCCAATGCTCTTCGCGAACGATCTGGCGGCCGAGTTTATGCTGCTCGCGCTCTTCTTCCTCCAGGACCAGGTCGCGCCATTCCTCGAAATGGCCAAAGCCCTTGTCCAGCCTGCGGGTCTGGCCGCGATCGAGCCAGATGGTGGCGCGCGACACACGTTCGAGAAAGCGGCGGTCGTGCGAGATGACGATCAGTGCCGAGGAGGTGCGGATGAGTTCTTCTTCCAGCCATTCGATGACCGAGAGGTCGAGATGGTTGGTCGGCTCATCGAGCAGCAGGATGTCTGGCTCCGGCGCCATCACGCGGGCAAGGGCAGCACGCCTCGCCTCGCCGCCCGACAGATCATTCGGACGTTCCTCACCCGACAGTCCGAGATGCTCCATCAGATAGCTGGCTCGGTAGGGATCGTCGGCGGGGCCAAGCCCGGCCTCGACATAGGCGCGGACGGTGGCAAAGCCCTCCATGTCCGGCATCTGCGGCAAATAGCGGATAGTTGCCGAAGGCTGGCGGAACACCTCGCCGTCCTGCGGCTCGATCAGGCCAGCGGCGATCTTCAGCAGGGTCGACTTGCCCGACCCGTTGCGGCCGACCAGTGCAATCTTGTCGCCGGCCGAAGCCGTCAAGGCGGCGCCGTCGAGCAGCGGCGTGCCGCCGAAGGTCAGTTTTATCCCGTCGAGGTTGAGAAGAGGCGGGGCCATGTCAGCTTTCAGGTAAGGGATAGGGATGAGCGAGCAGCATCGCGCGGCCATGGCCGAGCGCGATTTCGAGGCGGCCCCCGGTCTTGTCGGACTTGACCTCGTTGGAGATGGTCAGCGACGAACCGAACGCCACCTTGACGTGGTTCAGCGGCCATTTGGCGCCGGTGACGGTCAGGCCGGCGAGCTCGGAAAAGCCGAGCACCGAAAACAGCGTGCCATCGGCATAGTCGAAGCCGGCCGTTCCGCGCAGCAGCGGGATGCCTTCCTGGGCGCCGCTGGTCAGGAGCACATCAGTCCCGGCCTCGGCCAGCCGCAGGGCAAGCGCCAGATGCAGGAAAGCGTGGTCGGCGCGCTTGCCGCCGAAAGCACCTGCGAGCACCAGGCGGGTCGCGCCGCGCTCGAGTGCGGCGGCAATGGCCAGTTCGCCATCGGTCTGGTCCTTTTCCGCCGGGAAGGTCCGGCGCGGCACGGAAGCGAGATCGTCAGGCAGCTCGGCTGGCACGGAATCGAAATCGCCCACCCACAGTTCGGGCACGAGACCCAGCAGCCGCGCATGCCCGATGCCGGCGTCGGCGGCGATGACGCGGGAGCCTTCGGCCTGGCGGTCGAGCCGTGGCGTGCGGATGAGATCGCCGCCAAGCAGGATGGTGAATGTGCTCATATCGTGTGGCCCTTACCAGCCCGGCACGGGAAACGGAAGGCGGCAAACTCCCACTTGCATGGGGGATCGGCCCGGCCTATGTGTCGAAACGCTCTAACGGGGTGCCGGACGCGATCTTCGCGGACCGGCTGAGAGGCAGTCTCGCCAACCCGCTGAACCTGATCCGGTTTGTACCGGCGGAGGGATTAGACGTTTCGGACAGTCCGACGCCTCAATTCCTTTCAATTCGAACGAAGGAGGCGCCGATGCGCACGTTTTTATACGCTCTTGTTTCAGCAACGGTCGTGGCCTTGTCCGGACCGGCCTTGGCCAAGGACAAGCTCACCGTCTACACCTATGATAGCTTCACCGCCGACTGGGGTCCGGGTCCCGTGGTGAAGAAGGAGTTCGAGGCCGAATGCGGCTGCGATGTCGAGTTCGTCTCGGTCGCCGACGGCGTCGCGCTGCTCAACCGCGTCAGATTGGAAGGCGCATCGACCAAGGCCGATATCGTGCTTGGCCTCGACACCAATCTCACCGCCGATGCCAAGGCGTCAGGCTTGTTCGCGCCGCATGGCGGCGTAACTGATGTCAACGTGCCGGGTGGCTGGAGCGACGATACTTTTGTCCCCTTTGACTACGGATATTTCGCCGTCGTCTACGACACCGAGAAGCTGAAGATCCCGCCGAAAAGCCTGAAAGAGCTGGTCGAGGGCAGTGCCGATGACAAGATCGTCATCCAGGATCCGCGCACCTCCACGCCGGGCCTCGGTCTGCTTCTGTGGGTCAAGTCAGTCTATGGCGACAAGGCGCCCGAGGCCTGGGCCAAGCTCAAGGCGAAAGTGCTGACCGTGACGCCGGGCTGGAGCGAGGCCTATGGGCTGTTCACCAAGGGCGAGGCGCCGATGGTGCTGTCCTACACGACGTCGCCGGCCTACCACATGGTCGCCGAGAAGACAGAGCGCTATCAGGCAGCGTCGTTCGAGGAGGGCGAGTATTTGCAGATAGAAGTCGCGGGTATCACCACGGCGGGGGCCAAGAACCCGCTGGCGGCCAAGTTCATCGCCTTCATGACCGGGCCGAAATTCCAGGATGCCATCCCCGAGACCAACTGGATGTTCCCGGCCGGCAAGACCGACAAGCCGCTCAATCCGGCCTTCGACAAACTGGTCAAGCCGACCAAGACCTTGCTGTTCAGCCCGCAAGAGGTCGCTGCCAACCGCAAGGCTTGGGTCGATGAATGGCTGGCGGTGATGAGCAAGTAGGCTTGCGAGTTCTTTTGATGTTCGCGCCACTCCACCCCCCTCTGGCCTGCCGGCAATCTCCCCCTCAAGGGGGGAGATTGGCAGCGTCGTTGCTGGTTACAGTCCGGCAACGTTGGAGACTAGCGGAAGCATGGGTGACGGCCGATCTCCTCCCTGGAGGGGGAGATGTCCGGCAGGACAGAGGGGGGCGCCAAGGAACGCAATCCTTTGTAATTGCCGCGATGGAAAGAATGGTGGTCCAGCGTGCAACGCGCGTCTGACCCCCGCATCACCGCTGGCACCCTCGCGCTCGCTGCAATCGCGCTGCTGATCGGCGGCGCGTTTGCTGGCCTGCTTTTCGAGGGCGCCCATGATTTCTCGGGCGCCTGGGCAACCTTCGATCCCTATCTGCTTCGCGTCATTCGCTTCACGCTCTGGCAAGCGGCGCTCTCGACGCTGCTTTCGGTCATCCCGGCGCTGTTCGTGGCGCGCGCTCTGTCGCGGCACCCACGTTTCTTCGCTCGCGCCTTCATCCTGCAGATCTTCGCCGTGCCGTTGGCGCTGCCGGCTATTGTCGCAGCACTCGGCATCCTGGCGCTTTATGGCCGTGCCGGCTATTTCGCCGGCGTGCTTGCCGTGATCGGCGGGGGAAGCTGGCCGGGCATCTATGGCCTGTCCGGCATCCTCGTCGCCCATGTCTTCTTCAACCTGCCGCTGGCGACGCGGCTGTTCCTCGAGGCGCTGCAGACCATACCGGCCGACCAATGGCGGTTGGCGAGCCAGCTCGGCATGGCGGCGCGGCCGGCGTTCCGGCTGATCGAATGGCCAACGCTGCGCGCCGCACTGCCCGGCGTCGCCGGGCTGGTGTTCATGCTCTGCATCACATCCTTCACCATCGTGCTGACGCTCGGCGGCGGGCCGGCCGCGACGACGCTTGAGGTCGGCATCTACCAGGCGCTGCGCTTCGATTTCGATCCCGCGCGGGCCGTTACACTGACGCTGTTGCAGATCGCCTTGACCTTTATCGTTGTGCTGGCCCTGACGCGCCTAGGCGCCAATGTGGTCGGCGACACCAATTTGCCGGTCGCGCAACGCCGCTATCTCTCGGTCAATCGGAGCGAGACCTGGTTGAACGCGCTAGTCATCATCCTGGCGCTGCTGTTCGTCGTTGGGCCGATGGCGGCAACCGTGGTGGCCGGGTTGGGTGCGGACCTCGGCCGTTTGGCCAGCGAGGCCACCGTCCGGCAGGCAACGCTGACCAGCGCAGCGCTCGCCTTCCTGTCGGCGCTGCTTTCGGTGATGCTGTCGCTGGTGCTGACCATGGCGCGGCGGGCACTGGCGCTGAACCGCCGTGCCGGCGCAAAGACACTGCTCGAACGCGCCACCGATACAGGCGCCGGTTTTGTCCTTGTCGTGCCGCCGATCGTCGTCGGCGCTGGCTGGTTCCTGTTGCTGCGCCATGTCGGCGATGCCTTCGCCATCGCCCCGGTCATGGTCGTCACCGTCAATGCGGTGATGGCGATGCCGTTCGCCCTACGCGCCGTGCGTCCCGCCTATGATGCGGCGAGCGAGCGTCACGAACGGCTCTGCGCACAGCTCGGCATTGCGGGCTGGAACCGGCTGATGCTGGTCGACTGGCCGTCGCTGCGGCGACCGCTCGCCACGGCCTTCGCTTTCGCCATGGCGCTGTCGCTCGGCGATCTCGGTGTCATTGCCCTGTTCGGCAGTGATTCCGTGCAGACATTGCCCTACCTTCTTCTGGCACGGATGGGCAGCTACCGCACCGAGGATGCCGCCGGCCTGGCACTGCTGCTCGGCTTCGTCTGTCTCGCGTTGATCGTGGCGGCGCACTGGCTGGGAAGGGAGAAGGTCCGCGATGCGTGAGAGGGCGGCCAACAGGCTCGAAAAGGGCGCGCCGGTGCGGCTAGACAATGTGTCGTTCAGTTATGGCAGCTATGGCGATGCGCCACTTGTCTTCGACGTCGAGTTCGCCACGGCGAAGATCACCGCCATCATGGGTCCGAGCGGTTCGGGCAAGTCGACGCTGCTCAATCTGGTCGCCGGCTTCGAGACCCCACAATCGGGCCGCGTGCTGATCGGCGGGGCCGATGTCAGCGCCGAGCCGGCCTCGGCGCGGCCGGTGTCGATGGTGTTCCAGGAGAACAATCTCTTCGCGCATCTTTCCGTCGAGCAGAATGTCGGGCTCGGCCGCTCGCCCTCCCTGGGACTGACCGAGGCGGACCGCGTCGCGGTCGCCGAGGCGCTTGCGCGCACCGGTCTCGCGGGCAAGGAGAAACGCCTGCCGCGCGAGCTCTCCGGGGGCGAACGCCAGCGCGTCGCACTGGCCCGCGTGCTGGTGCGCGACCGACCGGTGTTGCTGCTCGACGAGCCCTTCGCTTCGCTCGGACCCGCTTTGCGCGACGAGATGCTGGATCTGGTTGCTGCCGTTCATGCCGAACGCGCCATGACGGTGCTATTTGTCACCCACCAGCCCGAGGATGCACGCCGCATCGGCGAGCACATGGTGTTTGTCGACAATGGGTTGGTGGCCGCAACCGGCAAGGCTGATGATTTCTTTACCGGGGCTGGTCCGGAGGCGTTCCGGCGCTATATCGGCGCGGGTGCTGGATATTCCACATCACGCGATGTTGCCCGGAAGCGGACATAATTTACGGTCAAACCGGCTCCAGGCGATGTGGCGTTTGCTTGCCATGACCGGGGGAGTGTGGCTAGGTCGCCCTACCGGTCCGGCACAGGCCGTGATTTGCCTGCAGTATCCGCCGCCCGCCCTAAGGGACGGGCACGGATGCTGCAGCAGTTTGAGATGGCGCATGACACGTTCCGAAGATCGCCCCCGATTTTCGTGGTCATGCGCCGGGACCCGAAAGGAAGCCGTTCTGGCGATCGGCGCTAACACATTGGGAATGAAACCGCTGGCGCGTTTTCTCGCGCTGGCCGGTTTTGCCGTGGCGTTGGCAAGCTGCCAGATGTTCACGCCGCCGGAAGTTCAGGAATCCGGCTTCCAGCCTTCCGACAAGCCGATCACGGTGGACAATGTCGGCGCCAACAACAAGCTCGCCGAATTGGCCAAGGCGCAGCACCCGCGCATCCTGGCGACTTATGGCGGTGAATATTCCGACCCCAAGCTCGAACGCATGGTCGCCAAGGTGGTCGGTAGTTTGACGGTGGTGTCCGCCAACCCGACACAGACCTATCGCATCACCATTTTAAATTCGCCCAACGTCAACGCATTCGCGCTGCCGGGCGGCTATCTCTACATCACCCGCGGCCTCCTGGCGCTGGCCAATGATTCGGCCGAGCTTGCCGCCGTCATCGCGCATGAGATGGGCCACGTCACCGCCAATCACGGCCTGCAGCGCCAGCAACTGGAGGCCGAGGAAGGCCTGGCCACCAAGGTGGTTTCGGACGTGCTCGGCGACAGCCCGACAGCCAAGGCGGCGTTGATCCGTGGCAAGCTGAGGCTGGCGCAATTTTCGCGCAACCAGGAGCTGGAAGCCGACGCCATCGGCATCAAATCGATCGGCGAGGCCGGCTACGATCCTTTCGCCGCAGGCCGCTTCCTTCAATCGATGTCGGCCTATACCGATTTCCGCTCGATCAGCGGCGCCACCGATGCCAGCCTGGATTTCCTGGCCACGCACCCCAACACGCCGCAGCGCATCGATCTGGCGCAGCGCCATGCCCGCCAGTTCGGCGCGCCGGGCGTCGGCACGCGAGACCGCGATTCCTTCCTCGCCGGCATAGACGGCCTGCTCTATGGCGACACACCCGAGGAAGGCTATGTGCGCGGCGAAACCTTCCTGCACCCGGGCCTTGGCGTGTCGTTCACGGTGCCGGACGGCTTCATCATCGACAATTCGGCGGCAGCGGTGACGGCCACCGGCCCCGGCGACATAGCGATCCGTTTCGATGGCGTTTCCATCGACAAGAACCGGGCGCTGACGGACTATATCCGCAGCGGCTGGGTGGCTGGTCTCGTCGACAGCAGCGTCAAGCAGGAAACCATCAACGGCAATGAGGCGGCGACCGCGCATGCCGGCGCCGAAGGCTGGCAGTTCGACATTGCGGTGATCCGCGCCGGCGGCCAGGTCTACCGGCTGCTGACCGCGGCCCCTTCCGCCAGCACGTCGCTGGACACGATCGCCCGCTCGGTCAGCGGCTCGTTCCGGATTTTGAGCGCTGCCGAAAAGACGGCGCTGAAGCCGCTGCACATCCGCGTCGTCACCGTCCAGCCTGGGCAGACGATGGGTTCGCTTTCGGCGCAGATGGTCGGCGTCGACCGCAAGCTCGACCTGTTCCGCGTCCTCAATGCGCTGTCGCCCGGTGCCGCGGTTTCGGCCGGCGACAAGGTCAAGATCGTCACCGACAAGTAGGCGCCGCTGGACGCCTGCCGCCGTTCAGGCGGCAGTCGCGATGAACTCCGGATTCTGCTTCACCAATGCGACCTTGAGCTTTTCCATGGCGCGGGCCTCGATCTGGCGGACGCGTTCCTTTGAGATGCCGAGCGTTTCGCCGAGCGCTTCGAGTGTCGCGCCCTCGTCGTTCAGCCGCCGTTCCTCGATGATCCTCAGTTCCCGTGCATTGAGCGCGCGAAGCGCCTCCCTCAGCCAGAGCGAGCGGCGCGCGACATCGATCTTGTCGCCGACGATCTCGTCGGGCAGCGGATCGTCCGAAATCAGGAAATCCATGCGCTCGGTCGAACCCGCATCGTCGGCAATAGGCATGTTGAGCGAGGAATCGGGCGCCGAGAGCCGCGAATCCATCATCGCCACATCGGCTTCGGAGACGCCAAGCGCCTCCGACACCTCGCGATAGAGCGTGGCGTTGGAGAGCGGCTCCGTGCCATTCGCCAACCGCGCGCGCAGGCGTCGCAAATTGAAGAACAGCGCCTTCTGGGCCGAGCTGGTGCCACCACGCACGATAGACCAGTTGCGCAGGATATAGTCCTGCATCGAGGCGCGAATCCACCATGTCGCATAGGTCGAGAACCGCACCTCGCGCTCCGGCTCGAAGCGGGCGGCGGCCTCGAGCAGTCCGACATGACCCTCCTGAACCAGGTCGCCGAGCGGCAGGCCGTAATGGCGGAATTTGGAGGCCATGGAAATGACCAGCCGCATATGGGCGACGGTGATGCTGTGCAGCGCGTTCTGGTCGTTGTCCTCTTTCCAGAGCAATGCAAGCCGATGCTCTTCGTCACGCTCGAGGTAGGGAGCCTTCATTGCCGCGCGGACCATGATCCGTCCTGCCGTGTCTTCCATCATGAGGCGCTCCCTGGGTGGTGCGGATGACTTTGCAAACTTGGCTGGCGCCCGGGTTGAAATGGCGGCGTCGTGCCCTACAACAGCCAGAACTGCCATGCGCGGGAAAGGTTCCGCGACCGTGGCGGCGGGATTGTGTTGCCTGAAGGATTCCCAGGACGGTTCGTGATGGCTGCGATGACGAGCAGAAAGTTCCAGTTGGAGAACTGGGTTTCATAAATCGGTTGTTTTTGAAATTCTGTTCCTTATTTTTTCGGCTTGCATCTGTCAGTTTCCAGCGCTCACAAATATGCCGGCCAGCCGGCCAAGGACGGGATCACAGAAAAATGAAATGGCTCAAGTCGCTCATTATCGCCGGAACGCTGCAGGCCCTGGCTGTCACTGCAGGCCATGCCGGCGCCAATCTCGACCAGATCAAGCACGCCGGTGTCATCAAGGTCGGCACGGAAGGCACCTATGCGCCGTTCACCTACCATGACACGTCCGGTGCACTGGTCGGCTTCGACGTCGAAATCGCCAAGGCGATCGCCGACAAGCTTGGCGTCAAGGCCGAGTTCCTCGAAGGCAAGTGGGATGGACTGATCGCCGGCCTCGACGCCAATCGCTACGATGCCGTTATCAATCAGGTCGGCATCACCGACGCCCGCAAGGCAAAGTACGACTTCTCCGATCCCTACATCGCCTCCAAGGCGGTGCTGATCGTGCGCGGCGACAACACCGACATCAAGAGCTTCGCCGATCTCAAGGGCAAGAAGTCGGCGCAGTCGCTGACCTCGAATTTCGGCAAGCTGGCCGAAACGAACGGCGCCGAACTGGTCGGCACCGATGGCTTCGACCAGTCGATCCAGCTGCTTCTGACCGGCCGCGCCGACGCCACGATCAATGACAGTCTGTCGTTCCTCGACTTCAAGAAGCACAAGCCCGACGCCAATGTGAGGATCGCCGCGCAAGAGGAAAACGCCGACTATTCCGGCGTCATCGTGCGCAAGGGCGACCCGGAGCTGGTCGCCGCTATCAACAAGGCGCTGGCCGATATCAAGGCCGACGGCACCTACAAGAAGATCTCCGACACCTATTTCGGCCAGGACGTTTCGAAGTAATCCGGGAGGCGGGCCGGTCCGCCGCCCATGAGACTATCGAGCGGCGAGCCGTCTTTGACGGCCCGCCGCTTTTGTCGTGATATGGCCGACGCATTCTTGCTTTGACCAAGCTGCTTCGACCAATCTGGAGGGTCTTACGTGCCGCACTGGCTGCAACTGATGCTGGAGTCGCTGCCTTCGCTCCTGTGGGCGGCGCTGATCTTCACCGTGCCGCTGACGCTATTGTCCTTTGCTCTCGGCTTGACGGTCGGCCTGGGTGCTGCACTCGCCCGGCTGTTCGGCCCCAAGCCGCTGGTCGCGCTGGTGCGCTTCTATGTCTGGATCTTCCGCGGTACGCCGCTCCTGGTGCAGCTGTTCCTCATCTTCTACGGCCTGCCGTCGGTCGGGATCCTGCTCGACGCCTTCACGGCGGCGCTGATCGGCTTTACCTTGAACATCGGCGCCTACACGTCGGAAATCATCCGCGCGGCCATAGGCTCGGTGCCGAAAGGCCAGTGGGAAGCCGCCTATTCGATCGGCATGACCTGGGGCCAGGCGATGCGGCGCACCATTCTGCCGCAAGCCGGCCGGGTCGCGGTGCCGCCGCTCTCCAACACCTTCATCTCGCTGGTCAAGGACACGTCGCTGGCCGCCGCCATCACCGTGCCGGAGATGTTCCAGGCGGCGCAGCGCATCGTCGCCACCACCTATGAGCCGCTGATCCTCTATGTCGAGGCGGCGATCCTTTATCTGGCGCTGAGTTCGGTGCTGTCGGCCTTGCAGACGCGGCTGGAGATCCGGCTCAACCGCTATGGCGGCTTCCTGGAGGCACGCTCATGATAGGCCTCAGCAACATCGAAAAGCGCTTCGGCGACAATCTCGTGTTGAAGGGCGTGACGGTCACCATTGCCGAAGGCAGCGTCACGGCGCTGGTCGGACCTTCGGGCGGGGGGAAGAGCACCCTGCTGCGCTGCATCAACCTCCTGGAAATCCCGACCTCGGGCACGGTGCGGATCGGCGACGAGACGCTCGAATTCCACCTCGGCGGCAGGGTTCCGGCCAGGGATATCCAGCGCCTGCGGCTGCAGACCGGCATGGTGTTTCAGAATTTTCAACTGTTTCCGCATCGCACCGCGATCGAGAATGTCATGGAAGGGCTGGTGACGGTGCTGAGATGGCCGCCTGAGAGGGCACGCGAGCGGGCGCTGGCTTTGCTGGAGAAGGTGGGGATGGCGCACAAGGCCGACGCTTGGCCAGCGACCTTGTCGGGCGGCCAGCAGCAGCGCGTGGCGATCGCCCGCGCGTTGGCGCCGTCACCGAAAGTGCTGCTCTGCGACGAGCCGACTTCGGCGCTCGACCCGGAGCTGGCGCAAGAGGTGGTCGACGTGCTCGGCAAGCTCGCCAGCGAAGGCACGACCATGGTGATGGCGACGCATGATCTGCGCCTCGCCTCCAAGATCGCCCAGGAAGTGGTGTTCCTCGATGCCGGTCTCGTCGTCGAGAAGGGACCGGCCGCGGTGCTGTTCAACAATCCGGAGCAGCAACGGACCAAGCGCTTCATTGCGACGCTGAAGCAGGAGGCTGAGAAGGAAGGCGGCGGCGCGTAAGCGCGCGGCCCAGAGTGTGTTGAATTCGGGTGATGGCCCCAGCCGCGGCTTTTCATTTGCAGGTTCAGATATGATGGCTGACGAGCGCCACGCCAAGTCCGATGAGGATCGAACCGCATGTCTTGGGGATCACCCATCCGGCGCCGCCGCCAGTGAACCGGCCAACGGCGAGCGAGGCGATGCCGACCGCCGCCAGGTCGGCCATCGAGAAGATGAGATTGACGACGATGCCGAGGATGAGGAATTGCAACCCTACGGCAATGGCGGCTGACGGGTCCACGAACTGCGGCAGGAAGGTCAGGAAGAACAGTGCCGTCTTGGGATTGAGGATCTCGACGACCATGCTGTCGCGAAATGTGTTCGGCGCCGGCCTGGCACCGTCCTCGCCCATCCGGTTCCAGCCCAGGAACATGGCAAGGCCCAACGAAATAAGATATATGGCGCCCGCCAATCGGATCATCGAGAAAGCGACCGGCGCGTGTTCCATCAGTGCGGCGAGCCCGACCGCCGCGGCCAGGATGTGCACGTAACAGCCGAGATGAACACCCAGTGCCGCCATCAATCCCGCCTGACGGCCATGGGCCAGCGTTTGCGCGGTCATGTAGAGAATCGCCGGCCCTGGCATGCAGGCGAAGGCGAGCGTTGCGAGGGCGAACGGAATCCAAAGATCCAGCGACGGCATGACGGCTCCTCCCATGTGATCAAGCCGTGGGAGGAGTAGGCTGGGGGTCAGGCCGAAAACATACGGCAGATGCCGTATTTGGATCGTGATCGGGCTTGGCTAATCTGCCGATGGTTAAGGGGACGTTGCGGGGTTGCCCATCGTCGCGGCTGTGATGTCAGCCGGCGGGCAATCCCAGACGAACCGCGTAGACGGTTAGTTCGGCGGTGTTGTGGAGATTGAGCTTGCCCATCAGGTTTTCGCGATGCTTGCGAGCGGTCGGCAGGCTGATCCCCAACCGTTCGGCGATGTCGCGCGTGATCATGCCTTGCGCCACCAGTTGAAGGATCTGCCGTTCGCGCCGCGTCAGCGGCACCGGGGAGAGGATTTCCTGTGCGGCTATCGGCTCGCTGCCCCTGCCCATATCGCTGACGGCGAAGCGAACGGTTTTCGCCAGATAGGTGCCTCCGTTCTTGACCGCTTCGATGGCGACGCCAAGTTCCTCGGGATCGCCGTCCTTGGTCAGGTAGGCGTTGGCGCCGGCACTGAGCGCGGCGCGCACCGTCCTCGGCTCGATATTGGCCGTCAGCACCACGATCCGCAGGCGTGGCGCCAAGGTCCTGATGGTGGCGATGAACTGCATCCCGGCGACACCTGGCATGCCGAGGTCGAGGATCAAAAGGTCGGCGCGCGTGCTTCGCAGCTGGCCAAGCAGCGCCTCGCCATCCGCAGCCTCGGCGACGACCGAGACATTGTCCATTGCCGAGATGAGCAGCTTCAGCCCCTCGCGCACGATGGCATGGTCGTCGGCGAGTATGGCGGTGAGCGGGCGATTCATCACGGCACCATCCAGGACTGCAGCGGCGTATATGGATCAATCGCCAATCTATGCGAAACAGGTTGCCGGTAGATCAACGGTACCGGGGAAGACCGCCCGGAGAATACTTGGGGCAATTGGAGGGCTTCGATGCAGGAAGACAAGATACGCCAGGCCCTGATCGAACTCCTGTATCGCAATTCCTACGGCGTGGTCATCTCCAACATCGTGATCTAGATGGCGGCGGTCTATGTGCTGAGAACGGCCGTTTCCACCAATTGGCTGATCGGCTGGCTAGCGGCGCTGTATCTGCTGACGGCTATCCGGGTGCTGGCGTCGCGCCGGTTTTTCAGCCGCGCCCGGGATCGCCACTCGATCTTGCGCTGGGCATGGCTGGCTACGGCGTTTTCCTGCATGTCGGGCCTTCTGTGGGGTGTGCTTGGCTGGGTCGGCTTCATGCCCGAGGCGCCGATCGTGCTGTCCTTCACGGTCATTGTCCTGACTGGTCTCGTCTGCGGCACGGTGCCGTCTCTGTCGGCCTTTCCACCGGCGCTGGTTGGTTCCATCCTGGCAACGGTGGTGCCGGTCGCTCTTCGCTGCCTGACCACCCAAAGCGATATTTCCGGCGCCTTCCTGTTCCTGCTCGCATCGCTGGTGGCGATCAATTTCTACTACTGCCGTATCACCTACCGCATGCTGCGCGAAACCGTCAGCCTGCGATTGGAGAACGAAACGCTGGTCGAGCATCTGCAAGAGGAACGCGACAGGGCGCAAACCGCCGACCGTGCCAAGACGCGTTTTCTGGCGGCGGCGAGTCACGATCTGCGCCAACCGATCCATGCCCTGAGCCTGCTGGTCTCGACGCTTGCCGTTTTGGGGCAGCGCGGCGACGTACCCTCCGGCGAGGCGCGCGACCTGGCCAGCCGAGCGAAATCGGTTGTCAGCAACTTCAGTGGGCTGCTCAACGCTTTGCTCGATATCTCCCGGCTCGATGCGGGCATCGTCACGGTCGCGAGCGAGGCGGTGCCGCTGCGCGACCTCTTTGGTGATCTTCGCAATGAATTCGCCGCCGAGGCGAAACAGCGCGGACTTAGGTGGCGCGTGGTCGACAGCGGCCTCTACGTCGACAGCGACCCGATGATGCTGAAGCGCATTCTCAACAACCTGGTGTCGAATGCCTTTCGCTACACCAAGCAAGGTGGTGTCCTGCTGGGCTGTCGCCGGCGCGGCGCATGTGTGGAGATACAGGTCCTGGACAGCGGCCCCGGCATCCCCGCCGATCAGCAGGGGATGGTCTTCGAGGAGTTCGTGCAGTTGCAGAACCCGGCGCGGGACCGCACGCAAGGCCTGGGACTCGGGCTCGCCATCGTTCGCCGCACCGCCGAACTGTTGGGGCACCCCCTGAAATTGGCTTCGACATCCGGACGCGGTTCCCTGTTTTCCATCACCGTCGCGAAGGCCGGCGCGGTGCAAGCTCGCTTAGCGGTCGACACGACATCGCCGGTCAGCAGTGCCGCGGGCATCATCGTGGTCGAGGACGAGGGCGATGTTCTCGATGCCATGGTGCGCTTGCTCAGCCTGGAGGGACATCGTGTCTATCCCGGCCGCTCCGCCGGAGAGGCGCGGAAGGCCCATGCGGCGGCGCTGGCTGCCGGCGATGCGCCGGTCGACCTGATCATCGCAGACTACCGTCTCGAGAATGATACCACCGGCACCGACGCGATCCGTGCGCTTCACGCCCATATCGGCCGCGTTGTCCCGACCATCATCATCACCGGCGATACCTCGCCTTCGCGCCTCAAGGAGATCAGCGCCAGCGGCAGCCGCATCCTGCACAAGCCGATCGCCGACGAGGAATTGCGCGAAACCATTGCTGCGGTCTGCTTTGCTGGCAAGGCGACAAGTGGGGACAAACGTTAACCGAAAACGCGCGCTGGACGGCCCGGAGCGCGCCAGCAAGCCGCGATGCAGCACGCTGGTGCGCAGTACATCATCAACATCGAAGCCGCCGCCCGAAAGCAAAAGAGGCCCCGGTCAAACCGGAGCCTCCAATCGTTTCAGGCAGGATCTCTCGAATCAAAGGCGAGAAGGATCAGGCAGCTTCTTCCTGCTCGGCCTCTTCGTTGTCAGCCTTGGCGCCACGCTTAGGGCCCTTGTTGAGGTTGACCTCGATCAAGCGCACGGCTTCGGTTTCCGACATGCGGTTGACGGCCGCGATCTCGCGGGCCATGCGGTCGAGCGCCGCCTCATAGAGCTGGCGCTCGGAATAGGACTGCTCCGGCTGGTTGTCGGCACGGTAGAGGTCGCGCACGACTTCCGAGATCGAGATCAGGTCGCCCGAATTGATCTTCGCATCATATTCCTGGGCACGGCGCGACCACATGGTGCGCTTGACGCGGGCGCGGCCCTGCACGACCTTCAGCGCGCGCTCGACATAATCCTCTTCCGACAGCTTGCGCATGCCGATGGAGGTCGCCTTGGCGACCGGCACCTTCAGGCGCATCTTGTCCTTCGAAAAGTCGATGACGAACAGTTCCAGCTTGTGTCCAGCAACTTCCTGCTCGTCGATCGAGACGATCTGGCCGACGCCGTGCGCCGGGTAGACGATGTACTCGCCGGTCTTGAAACCGTGACGCGCAGCGGTGGACTTCTTCTGCGGGGTGATCGTTGCCATTACGCCCTGAACTCCTTGTTGTGGCACCGGCGTCCTGCCGGTCCGAACTCGCGCGATCGGGGAAGCCGATCGTTAGCCGCACAACAGATGAACCCATCGGAAAAGCCGGACCGGCAAACGCGACATTGCGACCGCCTGGCCCAGATCGCTCTGGTCCGAATGGGATTTTCACCTTTCAGTGATTTGGGGCGTCTGCGCCATAAATCGACGTTGTGTCACCGGCATGTTTCGCTGATGTAACACAAAAAGTCGGAAGAATCAAGGTTTTGCTGCACAAGCGAAGGCCACAGGCCAGCGCCGCCTGTCAAGCCGGTTAATGCGACGTGCCTCTTACCCAGCGTAATACCGGCCTTTGCGGCCGTGTTGTCAATCGCCTTCGCCGGGCTCTGCCGAGAAGTATTTCTCGAACTTGCCGGCCTCGCCGTCGAAGGATTTGGCGTCGGCCGGCGGTTCCTTCTTGGCGGTGATGTTGGGCCATTTGTCGGCGTATTCGGTGTTGACCTGCAGCCATTTGTCGAGGCCGGGTTCGGTGTCAGGCTTGATCGCGTCGGCCGGGCATTCCGGCTCGCAAACGCCGCAGTCGATGCACTCGTCGGGATGGATGACGAGCATGTTCTCGCCTTCGTAGAAACAGTCGACCGGACAGACTTCGATGCAGTCCATGTATTTGCATTTGATGCAATTGTCGGTCACGACATAGGTCATCGGTCGGCTCCGGGACGTCCCATTTTGTTGGGCTTTTTCCGTCAGGTAACGCCTTTGTCGACCGCTTGCAAGGGTAGCCATTGCGGACGGTGCCGGTGTTTCCGGAATGGAATTCCAGACTGAAGGCCCGGCGGAAGTCAGTCATGTCCCGCAGAGCGTCTGTTTGCCGGGCTCAGTTCTCGCCTCAGGCGTGCCGTTGTCCCAAAACCGCTGCGTGTTTTTGGACGCCAGGCATCAGTCTTCGCCGAGCAATCGGTCGGTCTGGCGACGTTCCTTCTTGGTCGGGCGGCCGCTGCCGGCCTCGCGCAGCCCCGGAATTGCATCGGGAGGGGCTTCGCCCTTCGGTGCGGGCGGTGGCGACATGTCCTCGTAAAGCGTACGGGCCTCCTCGGCCGGGCCGCGCCGCGTACCGGCGCCGAGCACCTTCCAGATGAAGATGCGGCGCTCGAGCGTGATGGTCAGGACGTCGCCTGGCTTGACCTGATCGGAGGCCTGCGCTGCTTTGTCGCGATTGATGCGGACGCGGCCGGCGACGACCAGTTTTGCCGCCAGCGAGCGCGATTTCACGGCGCGTGAGAAGAACAGCCATTTGTCGATGCGCTGGCGGCCTTCGGCAACCATCGAAGCGAGCCGGGTTCTACTTCTTCAACTGGTCGCGCAATGCGGCGAGCTTGGCGAAGGGCGAATCCGGGTCGAAGCGCACCGGGCGCTCCTCGCGCGGCTTGGGCTGGAAGGCCGGCTTGCCGCCTTGCGGACCACCTTTGGCATCCGGCCTGCCACCCTTCCAGTCGGGACGGCCCTCACGGCGGTCGGGACGCTCGCCTTGCGGCCTGCCGTCACGCCGCTGTTCGCCTTCGGCCTGCGGCTTGGGTTTGAATTTCGAGCGGTCGAAGCGCGGCTTGCCGGCTCCATCGCGCCGGCCTTCATGGGCAGGCCGTTCTCCGGGTGCAGCTACGGCCGGTGCGCCGGCGGTATCCACGGGTGCATCGCTTCGACCGCGCGCTTGTCCGTTGCGTGGGCGATTGTTCCTTCGGTTGTCGTCGCGGTTGCGCGGACGCTGTTCGAACCGGCCCTGACGCCACAACAGGATGGGTTTTGGCGCTTCGGCTTCCGGAGCGGGTTCGCCAGCGGCTGCTTCAGTCACCGCCACAGGTTCGTCCGGCGCGGCGTCCGTTGCCGGCGCGGCATTTGACACCAACTCGGCCGTTGCGGCTTCTTCTGCCGCTGCAACTTCGATCTCGGCAGTCTCAGTCTCTGCCTGCGGTTCAATCGGCGCCGGTTCGGCGACGTCGGGCGCAGCCTCGGCTACAGGCGCTTCGTCTTGCACGGTTTCGACAGGAGCGTCCGCCTGTTCTTCCACGGCAGGCGCAGCAGGTTCAGCCGCGGCGTCGGGGGTGATTTCGGCGGGAATTTCGGCCGCGGTTTCCGAAACGGCCACTGCGTCCGATGCCGGCTCCGACCCTTCGATTGCTGCCTCTGCTGCGGCATCCGTTGCCGCGGCTTCCGCCGCTTCGGCCTGCTCGGCTCGTGCAGCTTCTTCCGTCGCAAGCTTCGCCACCGCCGCTTCGCGCGCGGCATTGTCCTGTGCTTCGAGCCGCGCCTTGACCTCGACGGCCGGCTTCGGCTCGGCACGATAGCCGAGACCCTTGAGGATTTCTTCCATGTCGTCGGCGGTGGCGCCGAGGATCGACATCATCGGCGGCGTCACCATGAAGGACTGGCCGTCATAGGCGCCGTCCGGGCGCTGACCGAGGCCGGGCTTCCAGTTGGTCGCCGGACGGATCAGATCCGCCAGCCGTTCCAGTATGTCGATGCGCACGGCGCGACGGCCGAGATTGCGGTAGCCGGCAAGCTTGTAGAACGTCTTGTCGAAAGCAGGGTCGATCACCACCGAGGTGCGACCCGAGGCGAGCGCATGGACCACGTCGCCAAAGCCCGGCTTGTCCTTGCCGTCGTTCTTCAGCGCCCACAGCAATGTCACCAGCCCGGCAGGCGCCGGCTTG
Organism: Mesorhizobium sp. M0227; assembly: GCF_040321855.1. Taxonomy (NCBI): domain Bacteria; kingdom Pseudomonadati; phylum Pseudomonadota; class Alphaproteobacteria; order Hyphomicrobiales; family Phyllobacteriaceae; genus Mesorhizobium; species Mesorhizobium sp. M0227. The sequence goes on from NZ_JAMYSJ010000003.1 coordinate 192,042, forward strand.
ATCAGCGCCGGCACGAAGACATGGTAGGCGCCGAAGCGCACGCCAAGCCGGCGAAGGGCGGCGCGGCCTTCCTGGTCGAGCGACTTCATCTCCTCGGCGATGTCGCGGCGGTTGATGAGGCCGAAATTCTCGACCAGCTGGAAGGCGATGCCGCGGCCGATGCCAGAAATCTGGTCGGCGTTCCTGAGGTCGACCAGCGGCTTCAGCAGCGACTCGATCTGGAAATTGACGAATCGCTCTGCACGCGCGGCGACCTTGTCGCGCGCCGGGCCGGTCAGCTGTTCGTCGGCCAGCAGCACCAGGCGCGGCTTCAGCGCGTCTTCGCCTGATACCAGCGTGCCGATCGGCGCGCCGATCCAGCGCAGCGTACCATCCGAGCCAAGCGCGATGTCGCCATTGGCCGAGGCGCCGAAGCGTTCGGCGCGCGCTTCGAACTCGGCGGCCAGCGCCTTCTGGGCGGCGGTGCGCACCGCCTTGGCGTCTTCGCCGCCGGCGGTCTGGTCGGCGGTGAAGCGGAACCCTTGCAACTCGCCGACATGGTGGCCTTCGACAAGGACGGTTCCGGTAGGACTAATTTCGGCTTCGGGCATGGTATTTTCTCTAAGGCGCCGCATGAGGACGGAAGTCCTGCGGTCTACGAAGCGTTTCGTCAACCGCTCATGCAGCGCATCCGACAATCTGTCTTCGATTTCGCGCGTCTTTTCCTGCCAGTGTGCCTGATCGGCCAGCCAGCCGGGCCGGTTCGACACGAATGTCCAGGTGCGGATCTGGGCAATGCGATGCGACAGCGTGTCGATATCGCCCTCGGTGGTATCGGCGCGGCGCACCTGCTCGGCCATGTAATTCTCGTCGACATGGCCGTAGCGTGCGAGGTCCGTGTAAATGGAAGCGATGAGGTCGGCATGCTGCGCCGGCGCGATCCTGCGGTAGTCGGGCAGCGCGCAGGCTTCCCACAGCAGCGCCACGCGCTTGGCATTGGTGGTGAGTGCGCGAATGTCCTCGTCGCGCGATAGATGCTCGAGCGCCTGTGCATCGACGGCAGGCAATGCCCGCGTCAGTCCCTCGACGGGGGCGTTGGTCTCGATCGAGCGCTTCAGCGCGTCGAGGCTGGCAAAGTCGAAATGCGCGGTGCGCCACTGCAGCACCTTCACCGGATCGAAATCGTGGCCTTCGATCTTCTTGATCAGCTCTTCGTCCAGCGGGTCGACCTGGCCGGTGACACCGAACGTACCGTCACGCAGATGCCGGCCGGCGCGGCCGGCGATCTGGCCGAGCTCGGCCGCGGTCAGGTTGCGATACTGGAAGCCGTCGAACTTGCGGTTCTGGGCGAAGGCGACGTGGTCGAGATCGAGGTTGAGACCCATGCCGATGGCATCGGTGGCGATGAGATAATCGACATCGCCGGACTGGAACAGCGCCACCTGGGCGTTGCGGGTGCGCGGCGAGAGCGCGCCGAGCACAACGGCGGCACCGCCCTGCTGGCGGCGGATCAGCTCGGCGATGGCGTAGACCTCGTCGGCCGAGAAGGCGACGATCGCCGTGCGCCGCGGCAGGCGGGTCAGCTTCTTGGAGCCGGCATAGGCAAGATGCGACAGCCTCGGCCGCGTCACCACCGAGACACCCCTCAGCAGGCGCTGCAGAATGCCATGCATGGTGGCTGCACCGAGCAGCAGCGTTTCCTGGCGGCCGCGCAGATGCAGGATGCGGTCGGTGAAGATGTGGCCACGCTCGAGGTCGCCGGCGAGCTGCACTTCGTCGATGGCGACGAAGGCGGCGTCGGTCTCGCGCGGCATGGCCTCGACAGTGCAGACCGAATATCTGGCGCCCGGCGGCTGGATCTTTTCCTCGCCGGTGATCAGCGCCACTTTGTGGGCGCCGACCTTTTCGCAGACACGGGCGTAGACCTCGCGCGCCAGCAGCCTGAGCGGCAGGCCGATGATACCACTCTCATGCGCCACCATGCGCTCGATTGCGAGATGGGTCTTGCCGGTGTTGGTCGGCCCGAGCACGGCGGTCACGTCGCGGCCCGACAGGATCAGCGGCTCGGTGTGTTTGGGCTGGATGTTCATCAACCTAGAATAAGGCTTCTGGGACCTGGAAATAAGGCTTCTTGGCCTCTGGTTGTCGGGAGCGTGCCTCAAATGGCGCGTATGACAGGCGACACATAGGGATTTCGGGCGCGAAGCGAAAGCGGAATGTTCCGTCGGCGGCGAGAAGGTGGTTTTGTCAAGCTTTCAATCGGCTGCGGATTAACGGATAGAACGAGTCTGGAACGAATCGGCGACGAATCAGTGACTCCTGCAGATTCAGCTTTTGTTCACGGCTACATGTGGATTTCGCGACCGCGAGTCGCACCACATGCTGAATCGCTGAACTGGCCCGTTTGATGCTAAGAGGGCGTTGCCGTTAACCTTTGCCTGGAAACAATCACGGTGGCTTGGCGCGCCTCGACCAACATTATGAAATTGTTGATCTTTCTTAACCTGCGTTAAGCAGTTGGGCAGGCGATTCCGGCTGTCGTCGTTAACGTTCAGCTCATAGCCGGAACGAATCGGCGACGAATCGGCGATGGCGTAATTTTCCCGATTTGTTCACCTCAATATCTTGTGTTGTGAACAGTTTATCCACCGAGAATCCACAGGTTGCCAGGGAGCTTTTGCACAGGGCTGCTGCCGGCTGTTAACCTTCGCGTGCCGAATTGGGTCAGCTACGGTCGCGAGCACGTCAAAGGGACCGTGCCGGAAACGGGCCGGTGTGCCGGCCCGTCGATCTCCTACATCGCCACGTCGTCAGGCGAAGTATTGGCCACCGTTGGCCGTGATGGTCGAGCCGGTGATGAAGCCGGCATCTTCGGATGCGAGGAAGACTACGCAGCGCGCGATCTCTTCCGGTTCGCCGAGGCGACCGACGGGGATTTGCGGGATGATGCGGTCGTTGAGCACCCTCTCGTCGATCGCCTTGACCATCTCGGTGGCGATGTAGCCAGGGCAGATGACGTTGACGGTGATGCCCGCGCGGGCTCCCTCTTGAGCGAGGGCTTTGCTGAAACCGATGTCGCCAGCCTTCGCGGCGGAATAGTTGACCTGGCCGGCCTGGCCTTTCTGGCCGTTGATCGACGAGATGGTGATGACGCGGCCGAACTTGCGGTCGCGCATGCCGCTCCACAGCGGATGCGTCATGTTGAAGACGCCGGACAGGTTGGTGTCGATGACCTCTTTCCACTGCTCGCGCGTGATCTTGTGGAACATGGCGTCGCGGGTGATGCCGGCATTGTTGACCAGCACCGAGACCGGGCCGAGATCGGCCTCGACCTGCTTGATGCCGGCCGCGCAGGAATCATAGTCGGCGACCGACCATTTGTAGACCGGAATGCCGGTCTCGGCCTTGAATTTCGCCGCTGCGGCGTCATTGCCGGCGTAGTTCGCGGCAACCGAATAGCCGACGGTCTTCAATGCGATCGAGATCGCCGCCCCGATGCCGCGCGATCCGCCTGTGACGATTGCTACCTTGGTCATGCATTTCCCCTTTTTTTGATACCGCCCTGTTGTCGGGCTTGGCAGGCACTGGATACAGAACGGGCGGCTCGCGCCGCCCGGTTAGTGAGTTCTTCAGAGTGCTTCGATACACATGGCGACGCCCATGCCGCCGCCGATGCACAGGGTAGCGAGACCCTTCTTGGCGCCGCGCCGGCGCATCTCGAAGACCAGCGTGTTGAAGACACGGGCGCCGGAAGCACCGATCGGGTGGCCGATGGCGATGGCGCCGCCATTGACGTTGACGATCGAGGGGTCCCAGCCCATGTCCTTGTTGACGGCGCAGGCCTGCGCGGCAAAGGCCTCGTTGGCCTCGACCAGGTCGAGATCGCCGACCGACCAGCCGGCCTTTTCCAAGGCCTTGCGCGATGCTGGGATCGGGCCGGTGCCCATGATCTGCGGATCGACGCCGGCGGTTGCCCAGGACACGATGCGTGCCAGCGGGGTGATGCCGCGCCTCACCGCTTCCGCCTCGCTCATCAGCAGCGCGCCGGCGGCACCGTCATTGATGCCGGAGGCGTTGGCGGCGGTCACCGTGCCGTCCTTGTCAAAGGCCGGCTTCAGCTTGGTCATGGCGTCGAGCGTGGCGCCATGGCGGATGTATTCGTCCTGGTCGACAATGGTGTCGCCCTTCTTGCCCTTGAGTGTGACGGCGACGATCTCGTCCTTGAACTTGCCGGCCTTTTGCGCGGCCTCGGCCTTGTTCTGCGAAGCCAGCGCAAACTGATCCTGGCCTTCGCGGGTGATCTGGAACTGACGTGCCACGTTTTCGGCGGTGTTGCCCATGTGATAACCGTTGAAGGCATCCCACAGCCCGTCCTTGATCATGGTGTCGATCAACTTGAAGTCGCCCATCTTGACGCCGGCGCGCAGGTGCTGGGCATGGGTCGAAAGCGACATCGATTCCTGGCCGCCGGCGACGATGACCTTGGCATCGCCGGTGGCGATCTGCTGCATGCCGAGCGCAATGGCACGCAGGCCCGAGCCGCAAACCTGATTGAGGCCCCAGGCTGTGGTTTCCTTGGGCAAGCCAGCATTGATCGATGCCTGGCGGGCCGGGTTCTGGCCTTGCGCGGCGGTCAGCACCTGGCCGAGGATGACCTCGTCGACCTCGCCTGGTTCGACACCGGCACGTGACAGCAATTCCCTGATGACAACGGCACCGAGCTCATGCGCCGGGGTGGCGGCAAAGGCGCCGTTGAAGGAGCCGACCGGCGTGCGCGCCGCGCTGGCAATGACGATGGAAGCGGACATTTTCTTCTCCAGACTTCAAGGGTGTCGTTCTGTCGTTAGGGACTTTTCTTGCCCTTTCCCAACCCCAAGTCAAACCGGAAATAGGCAGGGCGCCCATGCGCCGCAAGCAGGTCGTGCCTTGCCATGGCGGCCATTCGTCCATTGCTGCGCAGCATATTTTGCCTGCTATGCAGCATTTAGTGATCCCGCACTGCACAAACTGCTTGGAATTGTGAAGCTTTTGCGCATATCCTCAAAAAAAAGGCACAATCGTTATCGGCGGCTTGCTCAGAGGCGCGCCGGTGTCCCCGGGAGGATGTAGATGGCCGCTAAAGACGATCCGATCATCATCAAGAAATACGCCAATCGCCGCCTCTACAACACCGGCACCAGCACCTATGTGACGCTCGAGGACCTCGCCGAGATGGTCAAGAAGGGCGAGGAGTTCACCGTCCAGGACGCCAAGACCGGCGACGACATCACGCATCCGGTGCTGACCCAGATCATCTTCGAACTGGAGAACAAGGACGGGCAAAACATGCTGCCGATCCCGTTCCTGCGCCAGCTCATCGCTTATTACGGCGACCAGATGCAGATGATCGTGCCGAGCTTCCTCGAACAGTCGATGCTCGCCTTTTCCAAGGAGCAGGAGCGCTTTCGCGAGCAGATGAAGGGGGCGATCGGCAAGTCGCCGCTCGACATGATGAAGATCACTACGCCGATCAAGGCGCTGGAGGAACAGACACGCCGCAACATGGAAATGTTCCAGAATGCGATGCGGCTGTTCACGCCGTTCCCGCCCGCTGGCTCTACGCCGGCGGCTGCGCCAACGCCCGAGCCGGCCAGGAAGGAAACGGCTGACAAGCCCGACGACCTTCAGGAGCTGAAGGACCAGATCGCGGCCATGCAGCGCAAACTCGACACGATGTCGTGAGCGCCTGGCGCTCTCGCGATCTTACGGCAGTATTCCCTCGTAGCGGCCGCGCGGCCGGATAAGGCCTCCGCCTGTTATCTGTTCGACCGTGTGCGCTGCCCAGCCGACGCTGCGTGCGAGCGCAAACAGGCGGAACGGCGTATCGCGCGGCAAGCCAAGACTGCGCGTCAGCGCGGCCAGCCCAAAGTCGATGTTGGGAAGCGCGCCGGTCGCCGCAAAGGCAGCGTCGCGCAGCGACGATAGTGTGCCGTCAACCTCGATCACCGACAGAAGCGCTGCCCCTCGGGGGTCGCCGTCGGGATAGAGCTGATGACCGAACCCCGGCAGCGGCCGGTCATGGCTGAGCCAGCGCCGAATCGCCGCATCGGCGCCATGCCGCGCAGCATCCTCGGCCAGTTGCATCACCGCCTCGCCGGCGCCGCCATGGCGAGGGCCTGACAGCGTCGCGAGCCCCGCCAGCAGGCAAGCGGCCAGCGGCGCGCCGGTGGAGGCTGCGACGCGCGCGGCGAAGGTCGATGCATTCAGCTCATGATCGGCAAGCAGGACAAGCGCGCGGCGGATCGCATCTGCGCCGCCGGCATCCACCGACCAGTCCTGCGCAAGCCGCTGATGGACCGGATCCGGCCCCGCCGGTGCGCCCAGCGCGGCGGCCAGCACGCCGACCGTGTGCGCGGCGTCGGCATGCAGCGAGGCGGCGCTGCGCCCAAGCGATGGGCGCCCCTGGCCGGCAAGCACGGCAAGTCGCGCAAAGGCCGCAGCCCGGCCAGCTTGATGGGGTGCGTCCGGCAATGGTGCTTCGAAAGCCACCGGTTCCGGCAGAGCCCAGAGAACGGCGGCGGCTTCTTCCAGTGTGGCGTGCCCGGAGAGCACCGCGGCGTCCTGCCCGCGATAGATGAGCCGACCGTGCGAGACGGTCGAGATCGCCGTTGCGATCGAGGGCTCGCCCCAGGCAATGGCGCTTTCAGCGATGGCTGATGGGCTCCGTCCGCGCGCCCTCCGCGTTGCCAGCGCTTCTATATCGTCGGCACGATACTGGCTGCGGCGCGGATCGGCGCGGTCGGGCCGCATGCCGATGCGCCCACGGCTGACATAGGCGTACAGCGTCTGCGCCCGCACCTTGAGCCTCTCCAGCGCTTCTTCTCTGGACAACCACTCCGACATATCGAACCCAAATATTGATTCTATTGATCAAGATTGATGGAAACGTTGCCCATCTCTATCTCCGATCTGGAAATGCTTCAAGGAGACAGGCTATGGCGAATGGGCTCGATGACGTGGTGGCGGCGGAAACCGTGCTTTCCGATGTGGATGGTCTTGGCGGCCGGCTGACGATCCGAGGTCATTCGCTGCCCGAGCTGGCCGGCCGCTGGGACTATGCTCAGGTGATGCGCCTGCTGCTCGACGGCTTCTTCGACGACCTTCCCGCCGACGCGAAGCTGACGGGTGAGCTGGGCCAGGCACGTGCTGAGGTGTTCGAACGGCTTTTACCCTCGTTGCCCCGGCTGGCGTCGCTCGATGTCTACAGCGCCATGCGCGCCGGCATGGCGCTGCTGCCGGACGGCGACACATCGACGAACGCCTTGCTGCTCATCGCAGCGCCCGCCGTGCTGACGCCGGCCCTGCTGCGCCTGCAGCGCGGCGAGGAGCCGATCGCGCCGGACAGCCGGGCCGATCATGCCGCCGACATGTTGAGGATGCTGAACGGCAGCGTCGCCTCGCCGGCGCTGGCGAAGGCGCTCGACACCTATCTGGTGACCGTCTGCGACCACGGCCTCAACGCATCGACCTTTGCGACGCGCGTGGTGGCCTCGACGCAGGCCGGCCTGACATCCTCCGTGCTGGCCGGGCTCGGCGCACTCAAGGGGCCGCTGCATGGCGGGGCGCCCGGTCCGGTGATCGAGATGCTGGATGCGATCCAGGCGCATGGCGATGCCGCCGGCTGGCTGCGCGACGAGATCGCGCATGGCGAGCGCATCATGGGTTTCGGTCATCGCATCTACCGCGTGCGCGATCCGCGCGCTGATGTGCTGAAGGCGGTCGTGCGGCAACTCGGCGGCGAGGGCGAAACCGGCCGCCGGCTGGCCTTCGCGGAGACAGTGGAGCAAGCCGCACTCGACGTGCTGCGGATTGCCAAGCCGTCGCGCTCGCTGCAGACCAATGTCGAGTTCTACACCGCGCTGCTGCTGGAGGCGGCGGGCTTTCCGCCACAAGCTTTCAGCAATGTCTTTGCCACCGGGCGCGTCGCCGGCTGGATCGCGCATGCGCGCGAGCAGCAGACGATCGGGCGGCTGATCCGCCCGCAGTCGCGCTATGTCGGGCCTGTGCCGGAGCTGGCTGCCTGAGGCTTATCGGCGCCTGGCGAGCGACCGGCGATCCAAACGATATCCTCCTGGTGAGCGGCCGTGTGGCCGCTTATGACGAGAATTTCATCTCGCCCACAAATCTGGCCGCTGTTATTGCGTCGTATTGAGCATATATGCTGCACTGCAACATAGATGCATTCTTGCCGTAACCAGAGGATTCCGCCCTTGGCCGCCAGAAAAACCGCAGTCATCACCGGCTCCACATCGGGCATTGGCCTGGCCATCGCCCAGGCGCTGGCGGCCGAAGGCCGCAACGTCGTCGTCAACTCTTTCTCCGACACGACCGCCGACCACGCCATGGCCGACGCAATTGCCAAACAGTATGGAGTGAAGACCGCCTACATCAAGGCCGATATGTCGAAACCGGCGGAATGCCGGGCGCTTGTCGCCAAGGCGGCCGAAACATTCGGTTCGGTCGATATCCTGGTCAACAATGCCGGCATCCAGCATGTCGCGCCGGTGGAAGAGTTCCCGATCGAGAAATGGGACGCCATCATCGCCATCAACCTGTCGTCGGCATTCCACACCATTGCAGCCGCCATTCCGCTGATGAAAAATGCCGGCGGCGGGCGGATCGTCAACATCGCCTCGGCACACGGCCTCGTCGCGTCGCCGTTCAAGTCGGCCTATGTCTCGGCCAAGCACGGCATCATGGGATTGACGAAGACCGTCGCGCTCGAACTGGCGCGCGAAAAAATCACCTGCAATGCCATCTGCCCGGGCTATGTGCTGACGCCGCTGGTCGAGGCGCAGATCCCCGATCAGATGAAAGCCCATCAGATGGACCGCGAGACCGTCATCCGGGAGGTCATGCTGGACAAGCAGCCGACCAAGGAATTCGTCACGGTAGAGCAGATCGCGGCAGCGGCGGTGTTCCTGTGCTCGGACGCGGCAGCGCAGATCAACGGCACGCATCTCTCGGTAGATGGCGGCTGGACCGCCGCGTGAGGCGCGAAATCTTCTCATCTACCCAAAACGCACCAAGGACGACGCCATGACCAAAAACGGCAAGGCGGAGGAGACGAAGAAGACGATCAACATCGCGCTTCAGGGCGGCGGCTCGCACGGGGCCTTTTCCTGGGGTGTGCTCGACCGCCTGCTGGAGGACGGACGGCTGGAGATATCAGCAGTGTCCGGCACCAGCGCCGGCGCCATGAACGCGGTGGCGCTGGCCGACGGATATGTGCGCGGCGGTGTCGAGGGAGCGCGGCAAAAACTTGAGGATTTCTGGCGCGCGGTGGCGGCCAAGGGCCGGTTCAGCCCAGTGCAGCGCATGCCGTGGGATGTCGCCTGGGGCAACTGGTCGATCGAGAATACGCCTGGCTATGTCTTCTTCGACACCATGTCGCGGGTGTTCTCGCCCTACGTCGCCAATCCGCTCGGCCTTAACCCGCTGCGCGACGTGGTGGAGCAGGAGATCGATTTCGACAATGTCCGCGCCTGCAAGTCGATGGAACTGTTCATCTCGGCGACCAATGTCGAGACCGGACAGTTGCGCGTTTTTTCCGACGGCGAGATCGACCTCGACGTGGTGATGGCTTCGGCCTGTCTGCCGCAATTGTTCCGCGCCGTCGAGATCAAGGGCGTGCCCTACTGGGACGGCGCCTATGGCGGCAATCCGGCGCTCTATCCGTTCTTCAAGACCGCGGCGACCGAGGATGTGCTCCTGGTGCAGATCAATCCGGTGGTGCGGGAGGGAACGCCAAGGAGCGCCAACGAGATCCAGAACCGCATCGACGAGATCACCTTCAACGCCGGGCTGCTGCGAGAATTCCGCTCGATCGCCTTCGTCAAGGAACTGATCGCCGCCGGCCGTCTGCCGCATGGCGAATATCGCGACATCCGCATGCACCGCATCGATGCCGACGAGGCGTTCAAGGACCTGTCGGCGTCATCAAAGGTCAATGCCGAATGGGCGTTCCTGACGTATCTCAGAGACCTCGGCCGCACAGCCGCCAGCGACTGGCTGGAAGAGAATTACGACGCCGTCGGCAAGCGACCGACGCTCGATCTCTCCGGCGAACTCGATGACGGCTTCAAGCCGGTGCGCGGTCCGGCACCCGGCCGGCGGGTCAAGGAATTCCTCGCTGTGCGCAAAAATCCGGAGGTGGTTCGCCGTCGGGCCTGAACTGAAACCCGATACAGCTGGTTTCATCGAGCTTTCAAGGCGAGGTCGATCACCCTGATCAGGGCAGCGGCCGCCTGCCGCTGTCCCTCCGGATCTCTGATCCGCGCCTTCATGCCTTCCAGCCCGTCGAGCAGCATGTCGGTGAGCAGTTGCGCCGACAGGCCCCTGGCCGCCAGGTCGACGCCGTTCCTGGCTGCCTCCCCCTGGATCGCGGCGGCAATATGTTCGCCAAGCCCGCCGCGCCAGCAGCCGACCAGATCGCCAAGGCTCGATTTCATATCCAGCAATTCGGCGCCGTGCGGCGAGGCAACGACCGCGCCCATCATCGAGATGAATGCCTCATCGATGGCCCGCATCATGCGCTCGGTGAAAGGGCCATCGCCGGATAGGGCAATCTTTGCCGCCTCGACCGAGCGCGACAGGATCATCATGGCGATGGCGCGGAAAATGTCGGTCTTGTTCTTGAACAAGAGATAGAGCGCCGGGCGCGACATGTCTGCGGCGCGGGCGATGTCGTCCATGGTGGTGCGGGTGAAGCCATAGGCCAAAAACACCTTCATCGCGCCATCCAGGATACGGACGCGTTTGGGATCTGTGGCGGCGATGTCTTCGATCTGGTTCATGGAGCAATTCTATCCTGCAAAATCCTATTTGACAAAATGACGAAATTTGTCAATCTGTATTGGGCGAAACGGTCGAGAGGACGCTTCGCCCTTGGCAGTGGACGACAACAAAGGGTATCCCCATGCGCCTTACCGTCGACGGTCAGTCTTTCGATATCGATGCCGATCCTGACATGCCGCTGCTGTGGGCGCTGCGCGATCTCATTGGCAAGACCGGGCCGAAATTCGGCTGCGGTATCGCCGCCTGCGGCGCCTGCACGGTGCATGTGGACGGTCAGCCGGTGCGTTCCTGCTCACTCCCGGTTGGGCAGGTCAGTGGCGCTGTCACGACCATTGAAGGCATCGGCACAGCAGGCAGACTGCATGCGGTGCAGCAGGTATGGCTGGAGGAACAGGTCGCGCAATGCGGCTACTGCCAGGCCGGCCAGATCATGAGCGCGGTGGCGCTGCTCGACGAAGTCGCCAACCCAAGCGACGCCGATATCGACAACGCCATGGGCGGCAATCTCTGCCGCTGCGGCACCTATCCCAAAATCCGCTCGGCCATCAAGAAGGCCGCGGCGCTCAAGACGGCGGGGCTCTGACCATGGCCAGTGTCGGAAAGATCGCCCGCCGCACGTTTCTGATCGGCGCTGCCGCCGTCGCGGGCGGCGTTGCCGTCGGCTACTACTATTATCGCAAGCCTTTTCCGAACCCGCTCGAGGCCGAGCTCGGCAAGGGCGAGGCGACCTTCAACCCCTATGTGAAGATCGGCGCCGACAACACCATCACCATCGTCGCGCCGCGGGCCGAGATGGGGCAAGGCATTTCGACGACGCTCGCCGTCATGGTCGCCGAAGAACTCAATGTGAGCCTCGACCGGGTCAAGGTCGAGCACGGCCCCGCCTCCCATGCCTATTACAACGCCGCGATCCTCGAAGAGGGCGGTCCGTTCGCCTTCTTCGACGAGAGCATGACCGCGCAGGCGGTGCGCTCGGGTCTCGGTGTGGTCGGCAAGTTCCTTGCCCTGCAGGGCACCGGTGGTTCGGCTTCGACACGCGACGGTTTTGACAAGATGCGGCAAGCGGGTGCAGTCGCCCGGCAGATGCTGATCGCGGCTGCGGCGCAAAAACTCGGTGTCGCCGCCGCCGATCTGGAAACGGCCGACGGTTCGATCCTGCACAAAGCGTCCGGCAAGTCGCTGACCTATGGCGCGGTCGCCGCGGCCGCCGCCGCGATGGCGCCGCCGGCCGAAGTCAGGCTCAAGGACCGGGCCGACTGGAAACTGCTGGGAAAGCCGCAAAAGCGCATCGACATGCTGGCCAAGGTGACCGGGGCGCCGATCTTCGGCATCGATGTCAGGCTGCCGGACATGGTCTACGGCACGGTCAAGATGAGCCCGCGCTTCTGGTCGGCGCCGATCAAGGCGGACCTCTCGAAAGCCGAGAAAATGCCCGGTGTGATCAAGATCGTGCCGCTGGAGACGAATTACGGCCATGGCTTCGGCATCATCGCCGACAACACATGGGCGGCATTCAAGGCGGCCGAGGCGATCGATGCCCAGTGGTCCGATCCCGAATACCCGCTCAGCAGCGCCGCTATTTCAGATGTCCTGAAGCAGGCGCTCGGCACCAAGGGGTCGGTGATGCGCGACAATGGCGACGTCGACACCGCCTTTGCCGACGCGCCGCGTGAAAGGATCGTCGAGGCCGACTATGCGGTGCCCTATCTGGCGCATGCGACGATGGAGCCGATGAACGCCACGGCGCAGCTCAGGGACGGCGCGCTCGACATCTGGTGCGGCAACCAGGCGCCGACCCTGGTGCGGCAGCTTTGCGCCAACGCGGTCGGCATCGAGCAGGACAAGATCACTGTGCACACCACCTTCATGGGCGGCGGTTTCGGCCGGCGCGTCGAGGTTGACTACGCGCTGTGCGCCGCGCTGATGGCGAAGGAGACGGGCGGGCGCCCGATCAAGGTGACCTGGACGCGTGAAGAAGACATGCGCCACGACGCCTACCGGCCGGCCGCTATCGGCAAGTTCCAGGCGCGGCTCGGCGACGATGGCATGCCGGTCGCCGTCGACATGAGGATGGCCTCGCCATCGGTGATTGCCGGCATGCTGCGCCGGCTGTTTCCTTCGATATCGCCGCTCGGTCCCGACAAGAGCATCGTCGACGGTGCCTATGACCAGCCCTACACCATTCCGAACTACCGGGTCAGCGGTATCGCGGCGCCGGTCTCCATCCCTGTCGGCTCCTGGCGCTCGGTCGGCAGTTCGGTCAACGGCTTCTTCCATGAGGGTTTCATGGACGAGATCGCCATTGCCGGAAAAATCGATCCGGTCGAGATGCGCAAGAGACTGATGGCCGCTTATCCCTCGGCGGTGAAGGTGGTGGAGAAAGTCGCCGCGATGGCGAAATGGGGCGAGGCGCTGCCCGCCGGCAAGGCCAGGGGTATCGCCTTCACGCTGTCCTTCGGCAGTTGGGTCGGCGAGATCGTCCAGGTGGCGGACACGCCGGCCGGCATCCGCATCGAGAAGGTGTGGATCGCCGCCGATGTCGGCACCGCGCTCGATCCCGGCATCATCGAGGCGCAGCTGATTTCGGCCGCCATCTACGGACTCTCCGCAGCTATGGGTCAGGAAATCACCTTCGCCGACGGCATGGTCGAACAGTCGAACTTCCACGATTTCGACGCCATGCGGATCTTCCAGTGCCCGGTCTTCGAAGTCGCCATCCTGGAAAACTTCCACAAGATGGGCGGCGTCGGCGAGGTCGGCACACCGCCGGCGGCTCCGGCGCTCGCCAACGCCATCTTCGCGCTCACCGGAAAGCGCGTCCGCACGCTGCCGCTGTCGAAAACGGTGGCCTTCGCATGAAGAAGCTCCTCATCATGCTGACGCCTGCTGCCATGCTCGTGCTCGCAGCGCCGTTTGCGATCGCGCAAGAGAGCCAGATGCCGGCGCCGGCGACCGTCGACGCGGCGAAAGGCCTGTCCGAATGGGACAAGGTCTATGCGGTGTTCTCGCATCCGCGCTGCGCCGACTGTCATGTCGCGGACGAGCGGCCGCGCTGGTCGGGTGCGCATTACGGCGGTACGCGCGTTCACGCCTTCAATGTCCAGCGGGGTGCTGACGGGTCGGGCTTCGGCAATCCGGGCCTGCGCTGCACGACTTGCCATTTCGCCAGCAAATTCCAAGGCATTGCACGGTCCGCCCGGGGCCGAGAACTGGCATCTGGCGCCAGCCGAGATGGCCTGGTTCGGCAAATCCTCGGCCGAAATCTGCGCCCAGATCAAGGATCCCCTGCGCAACGGCAACCGTAGCTTGAAGGATATCGCGCTGCATGTTCGCGACGACAGATTGGTCGCCTGGGGCTGGGCGCCAGGATCGGGTCGTGAACCAGCCCCGGGCTCCGCCGAAGCAACCGATCAAGCGATCGAAAACTGGGCAGCGGCCGGCGCATCTTGTCCGCCGGCGCAATGATCTTGCAACTTTCAGACTATATTGCGGTGCAACTTTGATGTAGAAGCGCGCTTCGCCGATCACGGCAAATTGAACACGGCTCGGCGCGCACCCATATCGGCGACGCGCCCGCGTTATGAGGACGCTGGCCGAACCCGCAGTGGAAAAAACGACGATGAGAATCAGGTTTCACAAGCTTGCAGCCGTTGTTGTGCTCATTGGTTTCGCGGCGTGGATGGCGACAGGCGAGTTTTCGTCGGTCGGCAGCGTAGCCGCCAACAAAGCCAAGGCAGCCGAAGCCGAACAGGCCAAGGCGCCGGACGCAAGCAAGCCGAAGACGGCGGAAGCCGAGCCGAAGGCACCGCTGCGCACGGTCGCGGTGGTGACACCGCCTCGCAAGACCTATGCGCGCGCCATCCGCATTTCCGGGCTGACCGAAGCCGACAAGCGGGCGGTGCTGGCGACGCGCGTCGCCGGTGTCATCGACAAGCTACCTGTCAAGCAAGGCGATCACGTCAAGACGGGGGATCTGGTGCTGATGCTTGCGGCGGAAGAAAAGATCTCGATGGTCGACAACGCCAAGCAGTTGGTGGTGCAGCGCCAGGCCGAGCTGGACGCAGCCTTGCGGCTGATGAAGACCGGCAATCTGCCGAAGCTGCAGCTCGACACCGCGCGCTCGAACCTGACCTCGGCGCAGTCGCTGCTGGAAACGGCACAGGCCGAACTCGACCGCAACGAGGTGAAGGCGCCTTTCGACGGCGTTATCGACCGGGTGCCGGTGGAACTTGGCAGTTCCGTCATGCAGGGCGGCGAGGTGGCAACCATCCTCAAGCTCGATCCGGTGATTGCCCGTGGCGAAGTCAGCGAGCGCGATCTCGGCTATCTCAAGCTCGGCGACAAGGCCACCATACGGCTGGTCAGCGGCCAGACGGTCGAAGGCACCGTGCGCTACATCAGCCGCGACGCCTCGTCGGCGACCCGCACCTTCCGCGTCGAGGTTGCCGTCCCCAATGCCGACGGCTCCGTGCCGGCCGGCATGACGGCGGAAATCGCGCTCAACGCACAGCCGACCGACGCGGTGCTGCTGCCGCGCTCGGTTGTGACGCTCGGCGACAAGGGCGACCTCGGCATCCGTGCCGTCGGCAAGGACAACAAGGTGGCGTTCTTCCCGATCGACCTCGTTGACGACACGCCGACCGGCCTCGTCCTCGGCGGCATACCGGCCGACGCCCGCATCATCGTCGCCGGCCAGGAACTGGTGAAGGAAGGCGATCTGGTCAATCCGGTCGAGGCCGACCAGGCGATCATCAAGAAGCTGCTCGGCGAGGCGACGACCGGCACCCAGTAGCGTAGCACAAGTCGCGACGGACTAGCCCTGGGCGGGGACAATCGGCTGCGACGCAGCTCGTGGAAATTCAAGAACAGGCGTTAGCCATGGATATCGTCAGACTCGCAATCAACAATGCCCGCCTGACCATTTCGGTCCTCGTCTTCCTTCTGCTGGCGGGCTGGGTCGCCTATCAGGCGACGCCAAAGGAAGCGGAGCCCGACGTTCCGATTCCGATGATGTATGTCAGCCTGATCTATCAGGGCATTTCGCCCGAGGATTCGGAGCGGCTTCTGCTGCGGCCGATGGAAAGCAAGCTGAAAAGCCTGAAGGGCCTCAAGGAGATGCGTTCGGCCGCCTTCCAGGGCGGCGGCTACGTGCTGGTCGAATTCCAGCCGCAGACCAATCTGGCCACCGCGCTGCAGGACACGCGCAGCAAGGTGCAGGACGCCAAGGCCGACCTGCCGCAGGCGGCGGAAGAACCCGTCGTTACCGAAGTCAACATTTCCGAATTTCCCGTGCTCGTCGTCACGCTCTCGGGAAATCTGCCCGAACGCGTGCTGACCGCCGCCGCGCGCGAACTACGCGACCGTATCGAGGAGGTTCCCGGTGTTCTCGAAGGCTCGCTGCAGGGTGCGCGCGACGATCTCGTCGAGGTCGTCATCGATCCGATGAAGCTGTCTTCCTATGGATTGCAGCTCGATCAGTTGATCGGTGCGGTCGGCAACTCCAACAGCCTGGTCGCCGCCGGCAACATCGAAGGCTCGGAGGGCAAATACGCCGTCAAGGTGCCGTCGCTGATCGAAACGCCGGAGGACGTCGCCGCACTGCCGGTGGTCGCCGGCCCCAATGCCGTGGTGCAGGCCAAGGACATCGCGACGATCCGCTCGACCTTCAAGGATGCCGAAACGGTGACCCGCCTCAACGGCAAGCCGGCCATCGCCATCGAAGTCAAGAAGCGCATCGGCTCCAACCTGATCGACACCATCGCCAAGGTGCGGACGGTGTCCGACGAGTTCGTCAAGTCCATGCCCGAGGGCATGAACGTCACCTACACGCAGGACAAGTCGGTCTTCGTCAACCAGCTGCTCGGCGATCTGCAGAACCATGTGATGATCGCCGTCATCCTGGTGTTCATCGTCATCCTCTACGCGCTGTCCGGCCGCGCCTCGCTGCTCATCGGGCTTGCGATTCCGTCGTCCTTCCTGATCGGCATCCTGCTGCTGGCGATGATGGGCTACACGATCAACATGATCGTGCTGTTCAGCCTGATCCTGGCCGTCGGCATGCTGGTCGACGACGCCATCATCGTCACCGAGTTCGCCGAACGGCGGATGAGCGAAGGCATGCCGAAGGAGGAAGCCTTCGCGCTCGCAGCCAAGCGCATGGCCGGTCCGGTCATCGCCGCGACGATGACGCGCATCGCCGCCTTCTCACCGCTGCTGTTCTGGCCGGGCATCATCGGCGACTTCATGAAGTACATGCCGATCACGCTGATCGTCACGCTATCGGCCTCGATGCTCTATGCGCTTGTCTTCGCGCCGACGCTGGGTGCGATCTTCGCCAAGGCGCCGCCGCATCATGAGGATGACAATCGCGACGGCTGGTACATGGCGATCGTCAAGCAGGCGGTGCGCTTCCCCATCACCGTGCTGGTGCTGACCGTCGCGCTCTTGTTCGGCGTCGGCTTTGCCTATTCGAAATACGGCGCCGGCGTCGAGTTCTTCCCGAATGTCGAACCGGATTACGGCCTGCTCTACGTGCATGCGCGCGGCAATCTTTCGCTGGCCGAAATGGATACCGCGACCAAGATCGCGGAAGACAGGCTGCTCGGCTGGCCGGGCGTGAAGTCGGTCTACACCCGCGTCGGCAAGACGCAAGGCGGCGGCCAGGATATCCCCGAAGACGTCGTCGGCGTCATCCAGTACGAATTCATCGACTGGCGCGAGCGCAAGGCGGCGAACCACATCCTGGACGATCTGCGCGGCGTCATGGCCGGCATTCCCGGCGTCGATGTCGAGGTGCGCGTGCCGGAAGCCGGTCCGCCGACCGGCAAGCCGATCCAGATCAGGCTTTCGGCCGTCGACCCCAAGGGGCTCGACGACAAGGCCCGTGAGGTTGCGGCGCGCATCGGCAAGGTGCCCGGCGTCATTGATATTTCCGACGGCCTGCCGCCGCCCGGTGTCGACTGGGCGCTCGAGGTCGACCGTGCCAAGGCGGCGCAGTACGGCATCAGCCCAACCTCGGTCGGGACGGTGGTGCAACTGGTGACCAACGGGCTGAAGCTCTCGGAATACCGGCCTGCCGGAGCCGACGACGCGGTCGACATAAGGCTGCGGCTGCCCGAAGATCGGCGCACGCTGTCGACGCTCGACGAACTCAGGGTGCAGACCTCACAAGGCTCGGTGCCGATCTCGAACTTCGTCGTGCGCAAGCCCGAGCCGACGGTCGGCATCCTCAACCGCATCGACGGCGCGCGTACGGTGGTCGTCCAGGCCAACGTCGCCGCCGGCGCTCAGGTCGCGGCTGTGCAGGAGCAGGTCACCAAAGCCGTCTCCGACATGGATCTCGGCAGCGGCATCCGCTGGAAGCTGGCCGGCTCGAACGAGGACAGCGCCGAAGCCAGCGCCTTTCTTAGCAAGGCCTTCGGGGCGGCGATCTTCCTGATCTTCCTGGTGCTCTTGGCGCAGTTCAACAAGTTCACCAGCGTCTGGCTGGTGCTGTCCTGCGTGGTCATGGCGACGATCGGCGTGTTCCTCGGCCTGCTGATAACAGGCGAGACGTTCGGCATCGTCATGTCGGGCATCGGCGTCATCGCTCTGGCCGGCGTGGTGGTGAACAACAACATCGTGCTGATCGACACCTATGACCGGCTGCGTGAAGAAGGCTGGGACAAGGTCGAGGCGGTGCTGCAGACTTGCCGCGAGCGCGCCCGTCCGGTGGTGCTGACGGCTGTTTCGGCCATTCTCGGCGTGCTGCCGATCGCCTTCGGCCTCGGGTTGGAAATCTTCCATCACGAGACGACGATCAACGCGCCGTCGACGCAATGGTGGATTTCGCTGTCCTCGGCGATCGTCTTCGGCCTGTCCTTCGCCACCGTGCTGACGCTGGTGGTGACGCCGTCGATGCTGATCGTGTTCACCCGCGCCAAGGTCAAGCCGGGCGCACGGCGCGGTTGGTTCAGCCGGCTGTTCCGGCGTGGCAAGGGCGAGATTTCCTCGACCGATGCGCAGGGGCAGGATACCGGAGCCGAGCCGGATATCGCCTTTCCGAAAGCCGCCGAATAGACCAATGCCGATTTGACCGCAAAAGGCCGCCCGGAACAACCGGGCGGCCTTTTGCATTGTTCTTGGGCGAAACGTCGAATTGCGGGGTTCTCATGCCGATCACCACCATCGTCATCATCGTCCTGGTCCTTATCCTCATCGGCGCGGTGCCGGCCTGGCCACATTCGCGCTCCTGGGGCTATGGGCCCTCGGGTATTGTCGGCGTGGTGCTGGTGGTGCTTATGGTGCTGCTGTT
Source organism: Mesorhizobium sp. M0227 (assembly GCF_040321855.1). Classification (NCBI taxonomy): domain Bacteria; kingdom Pseudomonadati; phylum Pseudomonadota; class Alphaproteobacteria; order Hyphomicrobiales; family Phyllobacteriaceae; genus Mesorhizobium; species Mesorhizobium sp. M0227. The sequence goes on from NZ_JAMYSJ010000003.1 coordinate 211,150, forward strand.
GATGGGACGGCTCTGAGGCGCCCTCTCAGTCCGCGGAGATTGTCAATGTGCGGAGGAGCATCGCCCGCCATCGCGGACGTCAGGCAGCTTTCGCAACGCCGGTCACGGTGGCAATGCCGATATCCCCGAGAGCTTCAGTGACGGCCTGATCCAGCGGCGTGTGCGGGATCGCACCGATGATGCCTTCCAGCCTTGCCGACGCCAGTTGGTGCGGTTCGAAGCGCAGATAGGACATCGACACGATCTCACGCCACATCGCCACGAACGGGCTACCGGCGCGCAGCACCCACCAGGCCATCGAGGTCATCTTGAGCGGACGCCCAAGCGCCTTCTCTGCGGCTGCCTTGATCTCCAGGTCGGTGACGGGATGGCCGGGGAAGTTGAAGGCTTCATAAGCGCCGAGCTTGTCCAGGTTCTGCGCCAGTCCGACGAAAGCCCTGGCCAGATCCGGTAGGTAGGCCCATTCATGTACGAGGTCGACCGGGCCGGGCGCCGTATAGATACCCTTGTTGATCTTGGCAGCGACGACCAAGTCGAACCACGAGCCGCTGCCGGTGCCGCCGAAGAAGTCGCCGGCCCGCAAAATGATGGTGCGGACGCGGCGTGCTTCGGCCTCGCGGTGAAACAGGTCCTCCATGGCGACGCGGATGCGCCCCTTGTCGGTCGTCGGGCGGAACGGCGTGTCTTCCGTGATCACCTCCGGCATCGGCGATCCGTAATTGTATACGGTCCCGGGAAAGAGATGCAGTGCGTTGTTGGCATGGCAAGCGGCCATGACATTCTCGGCGATCGGCAGGCACTTGACCCATTCGGTGTAGATCGGGTTGAGGCCGTTGAAGATGATATCGACACCTTCCGTGGCGCGGATCAGCGCTTCCCGGTCGAGCGCGTCACCGGCAACGGCCGTAGCGCCTTCAAGTTCAGTTGGCAGTTTGCCGTTGCGGGTGACGGCGCGGACCTCGTAGCCCACGTCGATGAAGGCCTTGGCGACCACGCGGCCGAGCCGGCCATTGGCACCGAGAATTGCGATACTGGTCATTGGAAGCACTCCTGGGTTGGGATTTGCGTGGCCGGTCTGGACGCGCGATCGGGATCAGCGACAAGCGCGATCGAGATCAGCGGCTGCCGAAGAGGTCGCGGTTGCTGCCTTGCGTGACCGGCTGCCGGACGGCCGCATCCGGGTTGTGGATCGAAGCGGTGGTCGTGTTGTCGGTGCTGGTGACAGTCGGCTGGCTGGCGTCGTTCGACCCAAACTTGTCGCTGCCGGCAAAAGCGGCGCTGACGGAAATGAGGATGGCGGCGGTGGTGAGAGCGATCTTGGTCATCTGAGTTCTCCTGGTTGGTGTTTGCAGTCCGTGTTGGTGTCTGCAGCCGGAATATGGTCGCTCCGAACGCGAATGGAAATTGACTACAGATGGCGATCTGATATTCATAAATGAATGGCTGAAATCGACTGGAACCTGATCAAGAGCTTTGTCGCCGTGGCGGAATCCGGCAGCCTGTCGGCCGCCGCGCGAAAGCTTTCGGCCAGCCAGCCGACGCTTGGCCGTCACATCGGCGAGTTGGAACAGGCGCTGGGCGTCACACTGTTCCGTCGAGGACGGCACGGCTACGAACTGACGGAGGCCGGCAGCACGCTGTTCGAACGCGGCAAGGCGGTCAGTGAGCAGGCAAGCGCCTTCTCATTGCTGGCGCTGGGTTCGGTAGAGGCCATCGAAGGCACGGTGCGCATCGCCGCCAGCGAGGTGGTGGCGGCCTATGTCCTGCCTGAAATGACGATGCGGCTGGGGATCGAGGAGCCCGGCATCGAGGTCGAGATCGTCGCCTCCAACCAGGTCGAAAACCTGCTGCGTCGAGATGCCGACATCGCCATCCGCATGGTCAAGCCGGCGCAGAACGAGCTGATGGCACGCAAGGTCTGCGATATCGAGCTCTGCGCCTGCGCCGCCAAATCCTATCTCGACAGGCGCGGCCCTCCGCTGAAGCCCGCCGACCTTGTCGACCACGACCTGGTCGGCTTCGACCGCGGCGACGAGATCATCAGGGGCTTTACCCAGCATGGTATCCCCGTCACCCGGAGCAGCTTCCGCTTCAGGGCCGACAACCAGATCGTTTTGTGGGAAGCGGTGCGGGCGGGAAACGGCATCGGCCTCGGTCAGGAGCCGCTGGCCGACAGGGATCCTTTGATAGAGAAGGTGCTGCCTGACCTGCCGCTGCCAGTTCTGCCGGTGTGGCTGGCGATGCATCGCGATGTGCGTACCAGCGTGCGCATCCGCCGGGTGGTGGATTTTCTGCATGAGGAGCTGAAACGCTATTCGGCGGGTGCTGGCGCGAATTCGGCGCGGTGAGCGAGCCCGGCCATCAGCAACACGATGATCAGCAGTCCCGACATGGTGATGAAGATCGGGCCGAAGCTGGAATGCTCGGCAACGAAGCCGATCGCCGACGGCGCCACCAGTATGCCGCAGTATCCGATAGTGGTGACCACGCTCATGCCGGTGCCGGAAGACATGCCTTCCTGGTTGCCGCCGGCCGAAAAGATGATTGGCACCATATTGGCGATGCCGAAGCCGCAAAAGGCAAAGGCTGCAATAGCGAGCCAGGGCGAGGGCGCCAGGCCAGCCACCAGCATGCCGACCGCGGCTACGAGGGCCGACACGCGCAGCGTCGTCACCGCGCCGAAGCGATTGCGTATGCCGTCGCCGAAGAACCGCGTAACCGCCATGACGCCCGAAAATCCGGCGTAGGCGAGGCCGGCAACGGCGAGATCGGCGCCGAGTTCCTGGCGCAGATACAGGGCTGCCCAGTCGAGCACCGCGCCTTCGGAGATCATCGCCAGCAGCGCCATCAGTCCGATCAGATAAACCAGCGGGTTTGCCGGCAGTGCGAATTTGTGGTGCTCGGCTGCCTGCGGTCTGTCTTCGGTGAGGAGATGGCGAACGGCCACCGCGATCACCGCGAAGGCAAACACCGTTACCGCCACCGCGTGGGCGAGGTGGCCGTAGTGCTGGATGGCAAAGCCGCCGAGGCCGCCGCCGGCGAAGCCGCCGAGACTCCAGAAGCCGTGCGAGGACGACATGACGGCGCGGGAGAGCCGCCGTTCGACCACCACGGCATTGGCATTCATGGCAACGTCCATGCCACCGATCGAGCCGCCGAAGATGATCATGGCCGCGGCCGCCAGCGGTACGTTGGGCGCCAGCGCCACGACCATCAGACCGAGGCTGCCGCACAGGGCGAACCAGCGCAGTACGGTGCGCGAACCATGTCTGGAGATCAAATGGCCGCACCAGGTCATCGCGACGACGGCACCGACCCCGAATAGGAGAATCAGCAGGCCGAGCGTGAACTTCGAAATTTCCAGCCGCGTCAGGAACACCGGAATCTGCGGCGCCCAGCTGCCCGTCAGGAAGCCGTTGGCGAGGAAAATGGCCGCGAGCGCCCATCGTCCGCGAATGGCAGTCAGCTTGGCAGTTGACGCGTTCATGAGGCGAATCCCGCTGAAAATGGCTTCGCGCGGCAAATTAGATCGATTCAATTTTCAGTCAAGGCTCTTTCGGGAAGCGTTTTGGGCCAAACACAGCCTTAAGCGATCGCTGGGGCGACGGCGTCAATGGTCGTGGGGGCGCCTTGCCTCGAATTCGGCCTTCTTGGCGTCGGAGGCCTCGGTCTGGTTGAGCGCCTGCCACTCCCCATAAGGCATGCCGTAGACGATCTCGCGCGACTGATCCTTGCTGAGTTCGACGCCCTCGGCATTGGCTGCCTCGCGATACCAGTTCGACAGGCAGTTGCGGCAGAAGCCGGCGAGGTTCATCAGGTCGATGTTCTGCACATCGTTGCGCTCGCGCAGATGCTCGACCAGCCGGCGGAAGGCGGCCGCCTCGAAATCGCGTTGCTGCTCGTCGCTGAGTTCGTTCATCGAAACCTCCGTCATAGCGGCCCGGTGCGCGAGCCGAACATCTTCACCACATGTATATCGGGACGGCGGTCTATCGCGTCAACGATCGGCGCCAGCCGTTCGGCCCAGGCGAGCGCGCCCTTCTGGTCCGATATCAGATCCTGTCTGATCTCGATCAGCGCATGGGCGAAGCCGTTGACGATGGCGTGCTTGTACATGGTGTCGCCGCGCAGCGCGCCGTCATAGGGTTCGTTGTCGCCGACGACGAGGTTCTTGTCCTGCGCCAGCATGTCTATCAACGGCCGCGCCACGCGGTCGTCGAGGTCCCACAGGATGCCGACGTGCCAAGGACGCTGGATTCCTTGCATGGCAGGGGTGAAGGAATGCACCGAAAAGATGAAGGGCGCCTGGGCGGAAGCCTGTGCGACCGAGGCGATCATGGCGCCGACGGCGTCGTGATAGGGTCGGTAGAACCCGTCGAGTCGCCTCTCGCGCTCCTCGGCAGCGATGGGGTAGTTCCCAGGTACGACAGTGCCGTCATAAAGCTGGCGAATGAGCGTTGGGTCGTCTTCGCCGCGGTTGGGATCGATCAGCAGCCGCGAAAAATTGGCAAGCACCGCCGGCACGCCGAGCAGGGCAGCCAGTTCGCGCGTCACCGCCTCGACGCCGATGTCATGGGCGATGTGCCGGTCGAACTCGGCCGAGGGCAGGCCGAGGCTGCCGTAGTCGTCGGGCAGGTCGCGACGGGCATGATCGCCCAACAGCACGATGCCTCGCTTGCGGTCGCCCTCGATGACGTCGAAAGGCGCGAAAACTGTGGATCGGGTCATTGGCGGGAAATGGTCTGTTCGCGGGCTTCCGGGGAGGGTGCTATCGTCATTCCACGAAGACGACGCTTGCGCAATGCCGTTGTTTGGCCAAGGTTTCCCGGGAAATCTGGCACACGTCGGCGAATTGTGCGCCGGAGCCTTTCTAAATCGATTGGAATTGGACAAAACGGTGCGTTGACATGCGCCCGGACTTTTCCGAAAAGGGGCGCAGAGAGATGCTGATGTGGTTTTTGAGGGGTTTTCGGATGAGTTCCGCCGGCGGGCAGCGCATGCGCTCTGCCTTTGCCATGCCGCTCCTCACTCTTGCCATAGGCCTGTCGGCGATGGTCGTGGCTTCGCCGGCGCGTGCCGATTTCCGCGTCTGCAACGCCACGCAGAACCTGGTCGGTGTCGGCATCGGCTATCGCGCCAAGGCCGGCTGGATCACCGAAGGCTGGTGGCACATCGAGGGATCGAGTTGCAAGACGCTGATCGAAGGGCCGCTGTCATCAAGGTTTTACTATCTTTATGCAGAAGACGCCGAGCGCGGTGGACGCTGGGACGGCCCGATCAACATGTGCGTGGCTGAAAAAGAGTTCAAGATCGCCGGCGTAACCGACTGCGTCGCCCGGGGCTTCCAGCGCGCCGGATTCCAGGAATATGACACGGGCGAACAGGCAAGCTGGATGGTCCAGCTGACCGATGAGTCCACAACGGGAGGCGCTCCAGCCGCCCCGGGAACAAACAGTCAATGAGACGTAGCCGCAAGGTCAAGATACTAGCCACCATCGGTCCGGCCTCCTCGTCGGAGGAGATGCTGAAGAAACTGTTCGAAGCGGGCGCCGATGTGTTCCGCATCAATATGAGCCATACCGACCATGAACTGATGCGCACGCTGGTCGGACGCATCCGCGCTGTCGAGGAAGCGGTTGGCCGGCCGATCGGCATCCTGGCCGATCTGCAAGGGCCAAAGTTGCGCGTGGGCAAGTTCGCCAACGGCAAGGAAGTGCTGACGCAAGGCCAGACCTTCACCCTCGACGACAATCCAGAGCCTGGCACCTCGACCAGGGTCTATCTGCCGCATCCGGAAATCCTGAGCTCGGTCGAAGCCGGCCATCGCCTGCTGATCGACGATGGCAAGCTCGAGCTGAAGGCGGTGAAGAGCGACGGCAAGTCGATCGTCTGCACCGTCGTCGCCGGCACCACCATTTCCGACAAGAAGGGCGTCAGCCTGCCCGACACCGACCTCCCGGTCGGCGCGCTGACCGAGAAGGATCGCAAGGACCTCGATGCCGTGCTGGCCACGGGCGTCGACTGGGTGGCGCTGTCCTTCGTGCAGCGGCCGGAGGATCTGGCCGAAGCGCGCAAGATCGCACGCGGCCGGGCGCTGATCATGGCCAAGATCGAAAAGCCGCAGGCCGTCGCCCGGCTGGCCGAGATCATCGAATTGTCCGACGCGCTGATGGTCGCCCGCGGCGATCTCGGCGTCGAGATGCCGCTCGAGGCGGTGCCCGGCATCCAGAAGCAGATCACGCGCGCCGCACGCCGAGCCGGCAAGCCGGTGGTGGTTGCAACGCAGATGCTGGAATCGATGATCACGGCACCGGTGCCGACCCGCGCCGAGGTGTCCGATGTTTCGATCGCCGTCTTCGAAGGTGCCGATGCCATCATGCTGTCGGCGGAATCGGCGGCGGGTGCCTACCCCGTCGAGGCCGTGGCAATGATGAACCGTATCGCCACCAAGGTCGAAACCGATCCGACCTATGCCGGCATCATCAACGCCCAGCGCTCCGAGCCGGAGGCGACTGGCGCCGATGCCATTTCGCTGGCCGCGCGCGAGATCGCCGAAACGCTGAAGCTGGCGGCGATCATCACCTACACCGCATCAGGCACCACAGGCCTGCGCGCCGCCCGCGAGCGGCCGCAAGTGCCTGTTATCGCGCTGTCGCCGATCCTCAATACGGCGCGGCGGCTGTCGCTTTTGTGGGGCACGCATTGCGTCGTCTCACCCGACGCCGTCGACCTCGACGACATGGTCAATCGCGCCTGCCGCATCGCCTTCGACGAAGGCTTCGGCAAGCCGGGCGACCGCGTCATCATCACCGCGGGCGTACCGTTGCGGACACCGGGTTCGACCAACATGCTGCGCATCGCCTATATCGGATCGGACACACAAGTCAGCCGCTAGATTCCTAAAGCGTGTCGCCTCTGAACGGATTCAGGCGATCCGCTTTAGGTCGGCGCGAGTTCGGCCTGCGGTACCTTGATATCGGCGCATCTGCCGGCGCCGTAGGCGTCGCCAGCGATGCGCGCCTCCACTGCCGTTGCCATCGCCTGCAGGTCTATACTCTTCCCGGCGACCTTCTCGATGGCGCCGACGGTCAGGTCGGGCGCGATCCAGTCTGGCTTGTGACCGAGATTGTGCACCCAGACGAGTTCGGCACCGGCAATGTCGCGCGCCAGGCCGACCGAATGGATATGTGCATAGACCACCTTGTCGCGATCGCCTGAAATGACCACGGTTGGCGCCTTGATCTCGTTGTAGCGCGGTGCGGCGCCGAGGGCATAGCGATAGAGCCCGGCGACATCGGTGGCGTTGGCACGAAAGGCTGTTGGTCGCAGCACCAGCGGGATAGAGGCCATTCTGAGATAATTGTCGGGCACCTTGTTGGGCGAGAAAACGCAGGTGGTGGCGTCGGCCATCTGCAGTGTACCGGCCGGATAGGTCAGCGTCTCGGAAAACAGCCAGCCGAGCACCGGCATGGTAGTCAGATCGTAGTACCAGGCGGTTGCGCCGCCCGGCCATGGGTGGGTTGCCGGTGCGAGGAAGACCAGCCCGAGCGTCTTGTCGGGATGCTCCCGGCCAAAGGCCGATGTCACCACGCCGCCGAAGGAATGGCCGACGATGATAGCCTTCTTGATGCCGAGATGGTCCATCAGCGCGGCAATGGTGTCGGCCTGCGCCGACAGGTTCTCGTTGTTGGTGCCGCGACCCGACCAGCCATGGCCTGGCCGGTCGAAGAACAGCATTTCGGCGCGGCCTTCGAGCAAGGGGCGCAGCGGCAGCATCTGGTCCCTGAGGTTGGCGCTGGCGCCGTGGATGAAGACGATCGGCGGCAGCTCGGCATTGGCGGGTGCCGGAACATGGACATAGTGGATGCGGGCGCCGTCGATGTCGGCGAACTCGCCGATCGGCGGGTTGCGGCGCTCGATCAGCCATGAGCCGACGCGGGTGACGCCGACAAAGCCGAACACAAGCGCCATCAGGAAGGCAAGGGCGGCGTAGATCAGGTTCATGGGGGAGATACGGAGGTGGAGGGGGATGAGTTGTAGGGGAGTAGGGGAGTAGGGGAGTAGGGGAGTAGGGGAGTAGGGGAGTAGGGGAGTAGGGGAGTAGGGTGTGTGTTCCGCAGGTACAATCTGCCCCTACTGCCTTATTCTCCCCACTCCCCTAGAGCAATCAAATGCCTTCACCGGCAAGTTCCTCCGAAATCGTGCCGACCTGGTCCTGGGCGCTGCGCATCATCGGATAGATGGCCAGCACCTTTTGCCAGGCCTCGAGCGCCGATTGCTTGTGGCCGGTCAACGCCATGATCTGCGCCAGGCCGGACAGCGCACCGAAATGGCGCGGCTCGAGCTGCAGCGTATGGTCGATGTCGGACATCGACTTGCCGTAGTTCTTCATCATGAAATGCACGGTGGCACGCCGGTTCCAGCCTTCGGCATAGGTCGGCTGCAAAGTCACCACCTGGTCGAGGAAATCGAGCGCGACGTCGAATTTCTGGCCCTCGACGGCTTTTTGCGACCATTGCATCATCAGGTCGATCGAGGCGCTGCCGGATTGCGACCACTCGCTCCAGATGTTGCCGGCGATGCGCTCGGCCGCCTTTTCATTGCGCTCGCGTTTCAGATCGCTGAACAGCTGGTCGAGGCGGGCTTGTTTCGTCGTTGCGGCGGGCGGGGCGTCCTGAGTGGCCGGCGGCGCGACAGCATCATCCGCCCATGCCGGGCCATAAATGGCGCCGGAAACAAGCAGAGATGTCAAAAATGCAAAAAGAATCCGCATCACCGGACTCTAGTCCCGGGCGGCGGAACGTCAAACTGAATTTGGCGTGAAAGGCCGGCAGGCGGCAACAAGCATCAAATGGGCGGAGGCAACAGCCTCCTGCCCGAAAGCTCAGCCCTGGCGTGCCTTGTAGCGCGGGGCGGTCTTGTTGATGATGTAGACGCGGCCCTTGCGGCGAACCAGCTGGTTGTCGCGGTGACGCGCCTTCAGCGCCTTGAGCGAATTCTTGATCTTCATGGTCTTGCCTGTCGGTGTGGACCCGGTCCGGGTCGAAATTTTAAGGCGCGCCAGAAGACGCGCCTTTGAACTGTGGGTGGCTCATAAACGAGGAGCCTTGTCCCTGTCAACCGCAAGCGTGCTCCATTGCGGCTGTGAATCATCCCTGTCATCAATTATCCGCCATGTCGGCCTGGCGCATTGCGCGGCCCTGGGCCGGCTGGGATGATGCGGTCGCCGTGAAGTGATTTGGAGAGAACCATGCGCCGAATGTTCCTGTCCACCTGCCTTGTCCTGCTGGCGGGAGCCTCGGTTGCGCGCGCGCAGGAATGCGACCGCAGCGACGACAGCCAGCAGATGATGAACATCTGTGCCGGCGAAGACTATCAGGCGGCCGACGCCAAGCTTAACAAGGCCTATCAGGATCTCACCAGCTCGGATGATGCCGGCGGCAAGAGATTGCTGCAGGTGGCGCAACGCGCCTGGATCGCTTTTCGCGATGCCGAGTGCGCGCATTCCACCGCCGCCAGCGAAGGCGGATCGATCCATTCGATGGAAGTTTCGCAATGCCTGACCAGATTGACCAATGATCGCGTCAAGCAGCTCGCTGCCGCGGCCAATTGCGAGAAAGGCGATGTGAGTTGCGCCACTCCAGGCGAGGACGAGAGCGACGACGTGCAGTAGGCAACCTTATGAGGCGCGACGGCTGATCCGAGTGAAATGGCCCATCTTGCGGCCGGGCCGCGCTTCGGCCTTGCCGTAGAGATGCAGCATCAGATCGGGCTCGGCGAGAAGCTCAGGGACGCGCAGCACATCGTCGCCGATCAGGTTCTCCATCACGCAGTCGGAGTGGCGGTCCGGGCTGCCGAGCGGCAGGCCGGCGATGGCGCGGATATGCTGCTCGAACTGCGAAACGATACAGGCGGCTTCCGTCCAATGGCCGGAATTGTGCACGCGCGGCGCGATCTCGTTGGCCAGCAGCGAGCCGTCCGCCAGCACGAAGAACTCGACGCCGATGACACCGACATAGTTCAGCGCCGACAATATCGTCGATGCCGCCATTCGGGCTGCTGTCGCGCTTTCGGGCCTTACGCCGGCCGGCAAGGTCGACGTATGGAGAATGCCATTGCGGTGGACATTCTCGGCCGGATCGTAGGCGACGACCGCACCGTCCAGCCCACGCGCCGCGATCACCGAGATCTCGCGCTCGAACGGCACGAAGGCCTCCAGGATCAGCGGCACATTGCCCATCGTCTCGCAGGTGCCGGCAAAACCGCCTGCTTCCATGTTGCTGAAGACGCGCTGGCCCTTGCCGTCATAGCCCATGCGCCGCGTCTTCAGGATGCCGCTGCCGTCGAACGCTTTCAGCGCCGCCGTCAGCTCGTCATCATTGTCGACGGCGTGGAAATCGGCGGTGGCAATGCCGATGCCGTTGAGGAATGTTTTTTCGTCCACCCGGTCCTGCGCCACTTCCAGCGCACGCGCCGGCGGATAGACCGGAACCTTGGCCGCCAGCGCGCTGGCCGCCGCGACCGGGACGTTCTCGAACTCGTAGGTGATGACGGAACTCGACGCTGTCAGTTCGGCAAGGGCGGCCGGGTCGTCATAGGCAGCTGTTATTTGCCGGTTGGCGACCTGTGCCGCGGGGCAATCCGCTTGCGGCTCCAGCACCACGGTGCGGTAGCCGAGGCGGGCGGCGGCAACAGCCAGCATGCGGCCGAGTTGGCCGCCACCAATGATACCGATGGTCGATCCGGTGGGCAGGCTCACGGCGTATCCGTCGGTTCGGCAGCGACCTTGGCGGTCTGCGCGGCGCGCCAGGCGTCCAGACGGACGGCAAGGCTGTCATCGTTCAGCGCCAGCACGGCAGCGGCCAGAAGGGCTGCGTTGGCGGCGCCGGCCTTGCCGATGGCTAGCGTTCCCACCGGAATGCCGGCCGGCATCTGGACAATGGACAGCAGCGAATCCTGCCCGGAAAGCGCTTTCGATTCCACCGGCACACCGAACACCGGCAGCGGCGTCATCGCCGCCGTCATGCCGGGCAGGTGCGCCGCACCGCCGGCGCCGGCGATGATCACCTTGTATCCGGCCGCCTTGGCGCCCTTGGCGAAATCATAGAGCCGGTCCGGCGTGCGATGCGCGGAGATGATCAGCCGCTTGTGCGGGATGCCGAGTGCTTCCAGCGTTTCGGCGGCATGGCGCATCGTCGCCCAGTCGGACTGGCTGCCCATGATGATGGCGACGTCGGCGCGTTGATCGTCCAAGTCCGTGTTCCCCGGCGACAAAGGCGCGCCTTAGCGGAATTCGCGCCAAGCCGCAAGGATAGGCGGCCGCCGCGGCTCTTTGGCAAAGTTGAATCAGGCCATCAGATGCCGTTGCGCTCGGCCTCCGACGTAGAGACAAGCAAGGCCGAAGCCGCGTTGGCGGCGGTGATGGCCGCCCGCATGGTCTGCCCACGGGCAAGTCCCGCGGCCAGCGCGCCAACGAATTCATCGCCGGCGCCATGCGTGCTGGCGACCTTGACCGGGACGGCCAGCAGCGCAAAGGCCTCGCCGGTCTGGTCGCAGGAGGCGACGCCCTCGCCGCCCGCCGTGACAATCGCCACCGGATAAAGATCGGCCAGCAATCGTGCGGCTTGCGCGGCCCCGTCCTGCGTCTCGACCACTGCTGTGCCAGCCAGGAATTCCGCCTCGATTGCGTTGACCACCAATATGTCGACCAGGGCGATCAACTCGTCGGAGAGTTTGCGCGCGGGGGCCGCGTTGAGCACGACGCGGCCGCCCTGTGCTTTGACGGCGCGTGCGGCGGCAATGTTGCCGGCTTCCGGCACTTCGTTCTGTAACAAAAGCACTGCCGTTTGGGCCATCACATCGGAAGCTGAGGCAATGTCGGCATGGCCCAGTGTCAGATTGCTGCCTGAGACGATCACCGCGCCATAGTCGCCGCCCGCGTCGAAGATCGCCACGCTCATGCCGGAGCCGGCGCCAGCGGCCACCCGCACGAAGCGGTGGTCGACCTTGGCGCGATCGAGATTGGCCAGCAACGCCCGCCCGAAATCATCGCCGCCGACGGCGCCGATCATCGCCGCGCGCACACCGGCCCGCGCCGCCGAGACAGCCTGGTTGCCGCCCTTGCCGCCGCATTTCGGATGCCATGCATGGCCGGTCACCGTCTCGCCCTTGCGCGGGCGATCGGGCGCGTCGACCATGATGTCATAATGCAAGCTGCCGAACACGGTGACCAGCGGCGTTGTCGTCATGAGCCCCGGTCTTTTCGTTTCGATGTCACCGCCGACATGGTGCGGCCGAGATTGCGCTCAGCCGCCTGATAGTCGCGCTGCGCCACCGCCACGAACAGCGCGTCGAGGATGTTGAGTTGGGCAATGCGCGCCGCTGCGTTCTCGCCCATCAGCGGCGACCCTTGCGCGGTCGAGCAAAGCACGATGTCGGCGACCGCAGCCAGCGGCGAGTTGTCGTAGTTGGTGATGGCCAGCGTGCGGGCACCGTTCTTGCGGGCCAGCTGGATGGCGTCGATGACGGCCGACGTGTTGCCCGAATGCGAGAAGCCGACGGCGATGTCGTCGCCGCCGAGCAGCGAGGCCGACATCAGCATCATATGCGAATCGTCATAGACCGATGCGCGGATGCCGATGCGCAGAAACTTGTGCGAGACATCGCGGGCGATCTGCGCCGAGCCGCCGACGCCATAGAAATCCCGGTTCTTGGCACGGAAGAGCAGCTCGGCGGCGCGGTCGAAATCCTCGATGTCGAGGATTGCCAGCGTTTCCTCCAGCGCCTGGATGGAGGTGCGGAACACCTTCTGCACGATCTCGGCCGAACTGTCGTCGGACGACAGTTCCTGGTGCATCTCGGCGGTCGGCAGGCGACTGTATTCATAGACGGCGGTGCGGAAGTCGCGATAGCCGGAAAAGCCGAGCTTCTTGGCGATCTTGACCACCATCGCCTCGGACACGCCGGACTCTTCGGCGATCTGCTTCAGCGGAATGCTCTCATCGAAGCCGCGCCGGCCGAAGACGGTTTCCACCACCTTCGCCTCCAACGGGGTGAGATGCGGCATCATCATGCGGATGCGCGGTCCTACCGCTTTCAGGTCCAGCCCGCTCAAGGTCATCCACGCCCCCTCGTCACGCGATCGATAAGCATCGCGGCGAGGATTATAAGACCAGTTGCCAGAAGCTGATAGAAGGACTGGACGTTCATCAGCGTCAAACCGTTGCGCATGGCGCCGAGGATGATAGCGCCCAGGATGGTGCCGACGATGCTGCCCTTGCCGCCCATCAGCGAGGCGCCGCCGATGGCGGCAGCCGCGATGGCGTCGAGTTCCCAGAGATTGCCGAGGATGGGCTCGGCGGCGCCGAGCCGGCCGATCAGGATCTGCGCGGCAAGCGCCGCCAGCAGGCCCGAGATCATGTAGGCGGCGATCTTGGTGCGGGCAATCGGCACGCCGGCGATGTAGGCCGCCTCCTCGTTGCCGCCGACGGCAAGCAGATATTCGCCGAAGGGCGTCTTCTTCAAAACGACCCAGGCGACGACAGCCACGCAGGCGACGATGACGACCGCCAGAGGCAGTCCAAACAGCGATCCGTTGAAGATGGCGCGGAACCCCGCGGGCAGGCCCAGAACCGGATTGCCGCCGGTGTAGATCAGTGCCAGCGCCCGGTAGGTGCTGAGCGTCCCCAATGTGACGATGAAGGGCTGCAGCCCGACATAGGCGACGAGCACGCCGTTGACGAGGCCGCAGGCAAGGCCAATGGCGAAGCCGGCGGCGATGGCCAGCGGAAACGGCACGCCGGCGACCATCATAGAGGCCGAGATGACGGCCGAGAGTGCCGCCGTCGGCCCGACCGACAGGTCGATGCCACCGGAGATGATGACCAGCGTCATGCCCAGCGCCAGACAGGCATTGATGCTCGACTGCTGCAGGATGTTGATCAGGTTGCGCTCGGCGAAGAAGCCAGGCACCAGCGCGCCGAATACTGCCAGGATCACGACAAGGCCGATCAGCGTGCCGGCGTCGCGCATGGAAACGCCGCGCAGGAATTCGGCGCGTGGCCGCACCAGAGTGGTATCCGACATATCCGTCACCTCTGCCTTGCCTGTTACGCGGCCGGCGTTTGCGTTTGCGGGATGGCGTGCGCCGCGATCGCCTGTTCGCTGATATCGTCTCTGTGGAGTTCGGCCGCGATCGTGCCGTCGCGCATGACCAGCACGCGGTCGGCAAGCCGGATCACTTCGGGGAGCTCGGAGGAGACGACGATCACGGCATGGCCCTCGGCGGCGAGTTCCTCGATCAGATGATAGATCTCCGCCTTGGCGCCGACATCGATGCCGCGCGTCGGTTCGTCGAACAAGAGGATGCGGGTTCCCGCCGCCAGCCAGCGGCTGATGATCGCCTTCTGCTGGTTGCCGCCGCTGAACAGGCGAATCGGCCGGTCGAGCAGAAACGGCCGCAGGTTGACACGGCTCATCTTCTCGACGGCCACGTGTTTCAACCTGGCGTGATCGATGAGACCGCGCGGCGCGAACACGGCCATCGAGGCGAGCGCCATATTGCAGGTGATCGAGCGCAGCGGCACGATGCCTTCGCGTTTGCGCTCCTCCGGCACCAGTCCGACGCCGGCGGCAATCGCATCGCGCGGGCTGGCGAAGCGCGCCGCCTTGCCGTCGATTGCAATCGTCCCGGCCGTGGCGCGATCGGCGCCGGCCAAGAGCCGCAAAAGTTCAGTGCGGCCGGAACCGACCAGGCCGGCAATGCCCAGCACCTCGCCGCAATGCAGATTGAACGACACGTTGCGCACCTTCGTCGCCGAAGAGAGGCCACGCGCGCTCAGCATGACCTTGTTCGTGGCATGGGAATTATGGTGTTCCTGCGCCAGTTCGCGGCCGACCATCATCGCCACGACCGCTTTCTCCGACAGGTCTTTCAGATCGACGGAATCGACGACGACGCCATCGCGCATGATGGTGGCGCGCCGGCAGATGCCGAACACCTCATCCAGCTTGTGCGAGACATAGACGACGGCGACGCCATCGCGCGCCAAACCTGTAATGACTTCGGCGAGCCGTTCGAATTCGCTCGGCGTCAGGCTCGATGTCGGCTCGTCCATGGCGACGATGCGGGCGCGATCGAGCAGCGCGCGAGCGATCTCGACGATCTGCCGCTGCGCCACCTTCAGGGTACCAAGGGGTGCCGCCGGATCGATGGAGGGATCAATGGCCGCAAGAGCATCCGCAGCACGGCGCTCTTGCTCGCGCCGGGCGACGAAGATACCGCCGCGCGTCAGCGGATGGCCGAGGAACATGTTCTGGGCGACGCTGAGGCGCGGTACCTGCTGCAATTCCTGATGGATCATGGCGACGCCCGCAGCGCGTGCGGCGACCGGGTTGGCGAGTGTAACCGGCTTGCCGTCGATGAGGATGCTTCCCGCTGTCGGCCTGTAGACGCCAGACAGGACGCGCAGCAGCGTCGACTTGCCGGCGCCGTTTTCGCCGAGCAGGCCGTGGATTTCACCGGCCCCGACCGAGAGTGACACCTCGTGGAGCGCCCGTACGGCCGGAAACAGCTTGGAAATGCCCTTGAATTGCAGCCGGGGTGACATCGGGTTCTATCTCCGGGCAACGGTGCCGGACAGAAGCGAATCGCTCTGGCCGGCACCCGCCGATAGCCTTATTGGCCCGCTGCCGCGTCCTCGAGCAGGGCCTTGCGCGCGCCGGTGCCGGAATAGCGGTCGGCATTGTCCTTGGTGATCAGCGCCTGCGGCGTGGCGACAACGCGCGGCAGCTTCTGTCCCGCGACGAGACGCAGAGCTGTTTCCAACGCCACTTCGCCAGTCAGCACCGGGAAACTGTCGACCGTGCCGGTCAGTTCGCCGGCGCGGATCGAGGCATAGGCGTCGGAAATGCCGTCGGTGCCGAAGACCGCAACCTTGTCCTGCAGGCCGGCGGCCTTGACAGCCTCGACGATGCCCAGCGCCATGCCGTCATTGTTGGCATAGAAGCCGATCAGGTCGGGGTGCTGCTGTAGGATGTTGGTGGCCGCGTCATAGGAGGCTTGGCGGTCCCAGTTGCCGGGAACGCTGGCGACAACCTCGAAATTGCCCCCCTCGGTGATGGTCGACTTGAAGCCGTCGGTGCGCTGCACGGCGGCATAGACGCCGGCCTGGCCTTCGACGATGGCGACCTTGCCGCCATTCGGACGATTCTTGATGAACCATTTGGCGACGCGCACGCCATTGTCGCGTTGGACATTGCCGACATAATGCTCGGCCTGCGGGATAACGGCGTCATTGACGTTGACCACCGGCACGTTGGCGGCCTTGGCCTGCTCCATGATCGGCTGCAGATTGGCATCCGTCTGCGGCGAGACGAGCAGCACGTTGTAGCCCTGCGTCACCAGGCCTTCGGCGATGGTGAGCTGGCCGAGCTGGTCGCCCTCGCTCTGCGCTGCCTGATAGACGACGGGAACGCCGACCTTGGCGCCGAATGCCGTGTAGCCCTCGCCCAGCGAGCGCCAGTATTCATTGGTCAGCGTCTTGGAGACCGCGCCTGCCTTGGTGCCTTCGGGCAGCTTGGGGAACGCGCCGAACTTGGCCTCGACCTGCGACCAGTCGATGCGGTCCTTTTCCGTGTCGGAATTGAGCGGCGCGAGGTCGGCGGCAAAGGCAGAGTCGATCGAGAGAACCATCAGTGCGGCAGTAGCGGTGGCAAGCAGAAGTTTCATTGTATTCCTCCCTGGTTGAAAACGGCGATGGCGCGGATGCCTCAGCTATCCGGCCCGAGCATGATTTCCTGGATGATGGCCTGCGACGTCACGGCGTCCTGGCTGTCCATGGCGGCGGACAGGCGATTGTCCTGCTCCAGCCGGTCGACGACGCGCAGCATGCGCTTGACGGTGGCGATGTTGACTTCGCACTCGCGCACCGGATCGAGCCCGGTCATATCGGGGAACGTGTCGAAATAGATGGCGCCGGCGTAACCGTCGCGGCGAATCTGCCTGAGCAGCTCGATGGTCTGCAGCGTGTGCACCGCGCCGACCATCAGGCCGTCGTCGCGCTTGGCGTAGCCGTCGTTCAGGTGCACGCCGAGCAGCTTGCTGTGACGCGCCACCAGGGCCGCGGCAAAGGCCGGCTGTTCGTCGGCGTAGAGCACATGAGCGAAATCGAGCGTGACGCCGAGATTGGGCAGGCCCACATCGCGGATCGCCAGCAAGGTCGTCGCCGCATCCGGCATCAGGCTGTAAGAGCGTGGTTCGTTCGGTTTGTATTCAAGACTGATCTGACAGTCGGGATCATGTGTCGCAACTTCACGAATCCCATCAATTTCGTGTTGCCAAAGCGTTGAATAGTCGGCCTGGAAGGCGTAGTCGAAGCCATCTTGGCCGAGCCACAGCGTCATCAGGCTGGCGCCGGCCTCACGCACGGCATCGATGCCGGCCTTGGTCAGGTCGATGGCCTCGCGGCGCACCGCCGGATCCGGATTGGTGAAGGCGCCGAGCTTGAAGGCGGGGTTGGAGTAGTAGCGCATGGCAAAGCCATTGATGGAAAGCCCGAGATCGCCCAGTTTCAGGGTGATTTCCGTGGGCTTTTCACCGACGTGGTCAGGAAAGTTGAGGTCGAGATCGGTAAGCCCCTCGACCTTGGCGGCGCGCGCCGCCATCTGCAGCAGCGACGGCTTGCCGGTAAGATCGGGCCACTCGGCCTGCGGTCGCGAGGCAAAGGAATTCAGGCGCGTGGCGAAACGGTTGGCTGTCATGAGCGATCCTTCATCGTCATGACTTCACATAAATATAGATATTTGTAAAGTTATTGTTGAAAAGTTGTGAAGCAGCCGCCAAGCTGGAACCGCCAAGGCGCGCAGAGGGAGCCGGCAGTTTCCTGGTCGGTGCCCTGGAGAGCCCGTCAGGGCAGGAGGCGCATGATGGCGCGTGCCGGTTACGGCCGACGCATTTCAGGTAGCGATTCGCCGGGTGTTCAATCTGGCCAGCGTAAGACGCCGGACGAATCCTTGCGGGCGACTTTCATCGCATCGGCCGGGCGGTCCTTGGCGGTCAATATGGCGCGCAGCCGTTCGGCGACGATCTCGGCCTCGCCGGGATGAAGATTGCAGGGGTCGAGGAAGAAATGGCCGCGCTCCACCTCGTGGTTGCGCACGATAATCGGCGGCGAGCCCGTCGCCAATGCCGAGGTGAGACCGGCCGCCGTGAACCGGCTTTCGGGCAGTACAAAAATCTGAAGCCGATCCAGAGGGTTGGCGGTCGGATCCGGGATGATCTGCGCGATGACGCCCGGCAGCCCGTGCAACGTGTCCTTCCACAGGTTGAGCGCGGCGTCTTCGCGGCGGCGGATGCCGGCATGGTCGCGCTTTTCCCAGGCTTCCAGTGCGGCCATGGTGCCGGCGATGCTTTCCTTGCCGACCTTCATGGCGCGGGCGACGCCGCGGTTCTGCAGATAAGCGGCGCGAACCAGATCCTTGCGGCCGGTGACGATGCCGCTGGTCGGCCCGCTCAGGAATTTGTGGCCGCTGTAGATGACAATGTCGGCGCCGCGCGCGAGGAAGTCGCGCAGATCATACTCTGAAGCCGCATCCACGATCACCGGGACACCCCTGGCGTGGCAGATCTCGCAGAATTCCTCCAGCGACAGCATGCCATACTGCACGGTGTGGTGCGCAACGACATAGAGGCCCGCCGCCGTGCGGTCGTTGATCGCGTCGCGCACATGATAGTCCTGCGTCACGCTGACCGTGCCGGCCGGCACGACCCTGGCGCCCGCCAGCCGGACCGACTGGTCGATCGGCGCACCATAGTTGACGATGTGGCCGAGCTGGACGATGACCTCCGACTTGAGACCTTCCGTGTTATCAGGCAGCCGCTCGATGGCGAGCAGATTGGTCCCCGTCATCGCACCGGCGATCGCCATGGTGATGCCGCTGGCGCAGCAGGCAGTGATGAAACCGGTTTCGCCGCCGGTCAGGCGCGCGACGATCGTGCTTGCGGCGCGTTGCAGGTCATCCATTTCCACCCATTGCGAGGCCATTTCCGCCATGGCGCTGATCGCTTCGGGGACAATGATCGACGCGCCGAGCGCGGTCATCGTGCCGGAGACATTGATGATCGGGCGAAGGCCGAGCCGTTCGCGGATGGTGGTGTTGGAGCCGTCGGTGGAAGTGGTTTTCATCTCTCGGATTCCATTCTTCTAAAGGTCAGGCGGCGATCTCGACAACCGCCTCGATTTCAACGGTGATGTTTCCAGGCAAGGAGCCGACGCCGATCGCCGAGCGGGCATGGCCGCCGATATTGTCGAACACATCGGCAAACAGGTCGGAACAGCCATTGACCACTTTCGGGTGGTCGCTGAAGGTCGGTATGGCGTTGACGAAGCCGAGCAGCTTGACGACGCGCACGATCCGGCCAAGGTCGCCGGTGGCTGCGTGCATGACGGCAAGCAGATTGAGGCCGGTGAGGCGGGCATGGCCATAAGCCTGCTCGACGGTGACATCGTCTCCTACCTTGCCGGTGAACAGTTTGCCATCGGTGCGCAGCGGTCCCTGGCCGGACAGGAAGATCAGCCGGCCGCTTTCGGCATGGGTGACGAAGTTGGCGATCGGGGTCGGCGGCTCGGGCAGCGTCAGGCCCAACGCGGCGAGCCGGATATAAGGCGTCATGAAAGAAGGCTCCTTACGACAGCGTTCGCTGTCCCGTTCTAGAAATGCGAGGCGCGGAAGCGTGCCAGGAAGGTGCGCAGGCGCTCATTGTCGGTGTCGGCTGCCAGGATTTCGGCGGGTGGACCCGCCGCGCTGACGCCGCCATCGGCCATGAAGATGATGCGGCTCGAGGCATCTCGGGCAAAGGCCATTTCGTGCGTGACCATCACCATCGTCATGCCGTCCTCGGCCAGGCTGCGCACGACCTCAAGCACCTCGCCGACCAGTTCCGGGTCGAGCGCGGATGTTATCTCGTCGAGAAGCAGGATCTTCGGCCCCATGGCCACGGCGCGGGCAATGCCGACGCGCTGCTGCTGGCCGCCGGACAGTTCGGCGGGCAGGCTGTCGGCCCTGTGGGCTAGACCGACCCGGCCGAGCCAGTGTTCGGCGATGGTGCGCGCTTCGGCGTTGCTCTTGCCGCGCACCTTGGTGAGGCCAAGCATGATGTTGCCGGCGGCTGTCAGGTGCGGAAAGAGGTTGAAGCTCTGGAACACCATGCCGGTCTCGGCGCGCATCGCGGCGAGATCGCGTTCGCTGCGACGCTGGCGGGTTCCGGCTTCGCGAAAGCCGACCTCCTTGCCGTCGATGCGAATCGAACCACTGTCATAGCTTTCGAGAAAGTTGACGCAACGCAGCAGCGTGGTTTTGCCGCTGCCGGAGGGGCCGATGACCGTCACCACCTCCCCCTTCGCCACCTGCAGGCTGACCGAACGCAGGACCTGGACGGTCCCAAAGGCTTTGGAAACGTCCAGGACGTCGAGAAGGGCCGGGGTGTTTTTCGGACTTGTGGACATTGCTATTCCCGGATGAAGGAGAAACGCCGCTCGAGCCGCCGGCTGGCGAGCGAAAGGGCATAGTTGACCGCGAAGTAGATGAGCGCGCCGAGAATATAGAGCGGCATGGCCTCGTAGGTGCGGCCGATGACCTGGTTGATGGCCTGCATCAGGTCGGTGATGCCGAGCAGCGATACCAGCGCGCTGCCCTTGACCGCATCGGTGACGCCGTTGATCCAGGGCGGCAGGAAGCGCCTGAACGCCTGTGGGAAAATGACGTAGGCGAGCCGCTGGCGAAAGGTGAGTCCGATCGCCATCGCCGCCTCGGACTGCCCTTTCGGAATGGAGCCGACAGCACCTCTGAAATATTCGACGACCTGGGCTGTCTTGAACAGGGTCAGCGCCAGCACGGCGGCCCAGAACGACGGCAGATGAAGCCCGACGGCCGGCAGTCCGTAATAGACAAAGAAGATGAGCACCAGGATCGGGATGCCGCGGATGGTGTCGCTGAAGATGCGCACGGCCCATTGCAACGGCACCGGGCCATAGACCAGACCGACGCCCATGATCACGCCGGCAATCAGCGAAAACACCACGACCAGCAGGGATACCCACAGTGTCAGCGCAAAGCCCTGGGCGAGGAAAGGCAAGGCATAGGCGATCTGGGTCAGCATGTCAGCGCGCCGCCCTGAACCGGCGCTCGACAAGCCGAAGCGCAAAAAGCAAAATGTAGCCGGTCACCAGATACATCGCCGTGACCACGAGATAGACCTCGACGATGCGGAAGGTGTTGAAGTTGATCCACTGGGCGCCATAGGTCAGCTCCGGCACCGAAATGACCGAGGCGACGGAGGTGTCCTTGAACAGCGATATGAAGGTGTTGGACAATGCCGGCAAGGTGATGCGCAGCATGGTCGGCAGGCGCACGTTGAGCAGCCTTTGCCAGGGCGTCAGGCCGATTGCCTTGCCGGCGTCCAGCTGTCCGCGCGGAACGGCTTCGAGCCCGGAGCGAAACACCTCGACCAGATAGGCGCCGCTATAGAGCGACAGCGTGACGACGAACGAGGTCGGCGCGCTGTAGGCGATGTCGACCACTGTCGGCAGGCCGTAGAAGACGAGGTAGACGAGCAGGATCAGCGGCACGTTGCGGATGAATTCGACGTAGGCGGCGATGATGGTGCGCACGATGCGTCCGGCAGACACGTACCAGACCGCCAGAACCAGGCCGATGACGGTGCCGATGGCGATCGATATGACGGCGAGCTCGAGACTGAGCAGCAGTCCGCCCCACAGCTTGTCGAAGTGCCGCCAGATCAGGTTGAAATTAAGGGCATAGCCCATGCGTCCGCCTCAGTGCCGCAGGGTTAGAGCAGTTCACCGTTTCACGGAAACGGCGACCCGCTCTAACTCCTTGTTTTGACGCAATTCCGGACGGAAAACCGTTTCACACTTTTCCTGGAATTGCTCTAGGGAGGTGGAAGGGCGCTGGATACGCCCTTCCGCCCGGCAGGTCAGATGGCTGGGAAGCCGGGATGGCGCGCCGGCGGCTCCTGTCCGAAATAGTCCTTGAAGGCGGCATCGTAGAGTGCGTTTTCGTGGCCGAACATGGCGATGGTGAAGGTCGCGTTGACGAAGGTCAGCCAGTCAAGGTCGCCTTGCCGGAGTGCCGCGCCATAAAGCATGCTCAGCCAGCTCTTGCCGGCGTCGAAATATCTGTCCGGATTGCGCGAGGCGAGCCAGCGCACCGTGGACAGATCGACGGCAGCGGCGTCGACGCGTTTCGATTCCAGTGCCTGCAGCACGTTGGCCTGGGTATCGATCTGCATGACCTGGCACTCGGGCAGCACCGAATGCACCTGCGCCTCGGCATCGACATTCTGCAGGATGGAGACGCGTGTCGCCGAGCCGCCGGCAAGCAGCTTGTCGAAGGTCTTGTTCTCGGCGGTCGGAAGGCTCAGCAGGGCGACGCCCTCGACGTAGTAAGGCCGGGAAAAATTGACCAGCTGCGAGCGCTGGGCGCTCATCGTCATGAACTGAATGGTGATGTCGACCTTGTTGGTGGTGACGTTGGGGATGCGCTGTGCCGGATCCTGCATCACGAACTCGACCTTGGTCGGATCGTCGAAAAGGCCCTTGGCAAGAATGCGCCCCATGGTGATGTCCATGCCGACGAGTTCGCCGGCATCGTTCTCGAAGTGCCACGGCGCATTGGTGCTGCCGGTGCCGACGATCAGCTTGCCGCGATCGAGCACGGTGCGCAGCAGGCTGTCGGGTGCTGCCTGGGCAGCGGCCTTTTGGGCATCGACGGTTACCGCCGCACCCACGACGCCGGCCGCGGCCAGTCCCGCCATTCCCAATTTCAGAAAATCACGTCTTCCGGATGTGTCGTTCACGGCGACCTCCTTTCGTTTGTGTTCCCCTTGCACAGGCAATACACGCGTCAGTGACGTCGAAGCGATTGTCTCTTACAAGAGACGCGTGTATCCTGTACAGGACAGATACTAACACCGGGAATCAACAATGCAAGATGGCAATGCCTCGGCACTTTCAGCCGGCGAGAAGATTTCGGGCTCCCGAGAAAAGGGGCTCAACCGGGTGCTCGAGATTCTGGAGTTTCTTCACACGACCCAGCGCGCGATCGGCATTGGCGACCTTGCCAAGGGCGTGAACGCGCCCCGCTCGACGACCTATACGCTTGTGCGGTCGCTGGTCGATGCGGGACTGCTGGAAATGCAAGGCGACGACAATCGCGTCTATTTCGGCAAGAAGCTTTATCTCTACGGAATGGACTATGTGCGGGGCAACGACCTGTTGAGGCGGGGGCGCCAGGAGGTCGACAATCTGTCGCGCGAGACCGGCGAGACTTCCGAACTGTGCATGCTGCAGAGCGGCCGCTATACGATCGTCCATGCGAGTCCCGGCACCAGGCCGTTCCGCATCAGTTCCGCCACCGGCTTGCAGATACCGCTGCCCTGGACAGCCTCGGGGCGGCTGCTTCTGGCGGGGCTGGAGAAGGCTGAGATCGAAGACATGGTGTCAAACGACGATCTCGTGCTGCCCGACGGGCGCAAACTGCGGCTCGACGATTTCGTCGCCGACATCGCAAAAGCGCGGATCACCGGCTATTGCGTCACTTCAGGCCTTGTCGATGCCTATACCAAGTGCCTTGCCGCGCCGGTGTTTTCAGCGCCGGGCAAGGTCGAGGCGACGATGTGCCTGGTGGTCCCCATCGATACATCCGAGGGGCGGACCGGCGAACTTATCGGCCTGCTGCGTGATCGTGCCGCGAAGCTTTCGATCGCCGTGTAGCGCGAGCGAGCGAACGCCAACTCACGCAATGATGTCGGGAATGATCTTGTCTTCCAGCGCCATCAGCCGGTCCTTCAGGAACAGCTTCTTCTTCTTCATGCGCTGAATCTGCAGCGGATCGCAGGCCATGGCGATCATCGCGTTGATGGCCGCATCGAAATCGGCGTGTTCCTGCTTCAGGCGGGAAAATTCTAGGCGAATATCGGCCTGTTCCTGATCGGACATTCTCTACCGTCTGCACGTCTGCGGCGCCCAAAACTGGGCCTGATTGGGCGGGACCGGGTGTTTTGTCACCGGCGTGCAGCCCATATCACATTTCAAGGTGTCGTGGAATGCTACCACGGATCATTCGACATCGCGGCCGGATGGTGGCACAGTGTCATTGTGCCGTCACAGAAGCGAACCTGCGGTGGACGCGCCGTGACGGTTGCAATCGAGGAAAACCATGAAAGGGAGAACCAATCATGTCTCTTGCATCCCATCTTGATGAGTTGCAGCGGAAACACGGCGACATCGAACGTGAAATCGATGACGCGATGAATCATCCATCGGTAGACGACCTCGAAATCGTGAATCTCAAGCGACGCAAGCTGGCACTCAAGGACGAGATTGAAAAACTAAGAGGCAAACCGACCACGCATTGATGCCCTCCTGACATAGCCGCCCCATATCCGCGGCCTCTTTTCCCGGCGGCACCCCGCCGCCGGCGTGGAGGGTTTTGATTTTCCAGCACCGGTCTGTCAGCCGAAGCTGGACTTGCACCCGGCTCAATCTCCGCTTCGGCCGTCGCCCGTTTCGCCAGATCATCGATTGTTTCTGGTCGCCGGCGGCGGGCGATTCCGGCCAGTGGCGACCTGTCGCCATTGACAAGCCATCTTTGCTCCTCCACCTCATGCCCGGACCTCAGCGCATCGGCCCGGGGCGTCGTTGTGCGTCCATGCAGGACACAAGATGCCCCAGAGACAAAAGGCTGCCGGCATGACCGGATATTTTTCCTCTCCTTTCCCCCGCCGCACGTCGGTCGGCGTCGATGTCGGCGGCGTGATCGTCGGCGGCGGTGCGCCCGTTGTCGTCCAATCGATGACCAACACCGACACGGCCGATATCGACCAGACCGTTGCGCAGGTCGCAGCCCTGCATCGGGCCGGGTCGGAGATCGTGCGCATCACCGTCGATCGCGACGAGAGCGCCGCCGCCGTGCCGCGCATTCATGAGCGGCTTCAGCGGCTCGGCATCAACGTGCCGCTGGTCGGCGATTTCCACTATATCGGCCACAAGCTCTTGGCCGATCATCCGGCCTGCGCCGAGGCGCTAGCCAAATATCGGATCAACCCAGGCAATGTCGGCTTCAAGGACAAGAAGGACCGGCAGTTCGCCGATATCGTCGAGATGGCGATCCGTCATGACAAGCCGGTGCGCATCGGCGTCAACTGGGGCTCGCTCGACCAGGAGCTTTTGACCCGGCTGATGGACGACAACCAGGACAAGGGTTTCCCGCTGACGGCGCAGGAGGTGATGCGCGAGGCGATCGTGCAGTCGGCGATCCTGTCGGCCGAGATGGCGGAAGAGATCGGCCTTGGCCGCGAGAAAATCATCCTGTCGGCCAAGGTCAGCGGCGTGCAGGACCTGATCGCCGTCTATACCGAGCTCGCCACCCGCTCCAACCACGCGCTGCATCTCGGCCTGACCGAAGCCGGCATGGGCTCGAAGGGCATCGTCGCTTCGTCGGCCGCCATGGGCATCCTGCTCCAGCAAGGCATCGGCGACACCATCCGCATCTCGCTGACACCGGAGCCGAATGGCGACCGCACGCGCGAGGTGCAGGTGTCGCAGGAATTGCTGCAGACCATGGGGTTCAGGCAGTTCGTGCCGATTGTTGCCGCTTGCCCCGGCTGCGGCCGCACCACCTCCACCGTGTTTCAGGAGCTCGCCCAGAACATCCAGGCCGATCTCAGGAAGAACATGCCCGTGTGGCGCGACAAATACCCCGGCGTCGAGAACCTCAAGGTCGCGGTGATGGGTTGCATCGTCAACGGCCCTGGCGAGTCCAAGCATGCCGATATCGGCATTTCGCTGCCCGGCACGGGCGAAATGCCGACGGCGCCTGTCTTCGTCGACGGCAAAAAGGCGGCGACGTTGCGCGGGCCGTCGATCGCCGCGGATTTCGAGAAAATGGTCGCCGACTATATCGAACAGCGGTTCGGTCGCGGCGGCAAGGCCGCGGCAGAGTAGGTCAAATGCAGCGTTTCCTATGGGCGACGCTGATCCTGCTGTACGGGCTGACCTGGTCGGCCCTTGTGCAGGCCGATCCGCCGCAATCCGCCAAGCAGCGGCTGATCGACAAAGTCTGCAATCTGATCCAGGCGCATGCCGACCAGAACGGCCTGTCCAGGGATTTCTTTGCCCGGCTGATCTGGAAGGAAAGCCGTTTCGATCCCAACGCCGTCAGTCCGGTCGGTGCCGAAGGCATTGCCCAGTTCATGCCGGGCACCGCCAAGATGCGCGGGCTTGCCAATTCCTTCGACATCAACCAGGCGATTCCGGCTTCGGCTAGATATCTCGCCGAAATGAAAACCGGCTACGGCAATCTCGGCCTGGCCGCCGCCGCCTACAATGCCGGCGAGAGCCGGGTGTCGCGCTGGCTCAGCTCCGGCGGCTTCCTGCCGATGGAGACCGAAAGCTATGTCTTAGACATCATGGGCGAACCAGCCGACAAGTTCACGGACCGGGCCTATGCCGGAAAAGTCGAGCCGCTCGACGCAAAGACGGATTTTGCCGTCGCTTGCCGAAAACTGCCGGTGATCATGTCGCGGACGGTGGCCATGGCTTCGATCAACATAAAGCCATGGGGCATCCAGGTGGCCGGCAATTTTCGCCGCAGCGCCGCGATCAACCAGTGGCTCAGGATAAGGAGCCGGTTCCCGGCCCTGCTCAACGGGCATGATCCGGTGGTCAGCCGGGTGCGCACGCCGATCGGCCGGCGCGGCATCTACGCGGTCAGGATCGGTGTCGACCGCCGCGCCGATGCCAACGTTATTTGCCAGAAATTGCAAAGCGTCGGTGGGGCGTGCGTGGTGGTGCGCAACCGGTAATTTGGCCGCTGCCGGCATGGTGTTTGTCTGAGAGAGGCATTTAAGAGCGACAGCCGTGACGTCGCATCCAGCAAAGATTTCAGCTATAGCGGCGGCCATCTTCTCCAAGGCGACAGCCCCTGCCTTTGACGAGCAGCATGGACACAACATGTTCGATGGGTACATAATCTGCGGCACGCCGAGGACCGGAAGCACGCTGCTGTGCAAGCTTCTGGCATCCACGAAGACGACTGGCGATCCGCACTCATTCTATCGGCGGCAGGATGTGCTGGAGTGGGCTGAAGAGTGGAAGCTGCCGGATCGCGGCACGATGAGTGAGCTCGACTTCAATGTCGCCTATCTCAACGCGGCGATCGCTGCGGGCAAGGGTGGGACCAGCCTCTTCGGCCTTCGCTTGATGCGCGAAAATCTGGATGAGCTTTCGACGATCCTCGACCGGATTTTCCCGAAACTGCAGTCGGACAGAGCGCGGTTCGGAAGAGCATTCGGCAATGTTCTCTACATACACCTCTCGCGGGAGGACAAGCTCGCGCAGGCTGTCTCCCTGATCAAGGCAGAGCAGACCGGTCTTTGGCATATCGCTCCCGACGGCACCGAGATCGAAAGGGTCGCGCCGCCGAAAGAGCCTCAATATGATTTCGAGCGGATCAAACGAGAGGTCGCGGAACTCGAGACCTATGACGCGGCCTGGAACATTTGGTTCGCAGAGCAAGGCATATCCCCGCTGCGCGTCGGCTATGAGCGCCTTTCAGGCAATCCGGCCGCGACATTGCTAGGCATCTGCGAAGCCCTGAGGGTCCGAGCGCCGGACGAGGAGGATATAAGCCCCGGCGTTGCAAAGCTTGCTGACGCGACAAGCCTCGACTGGATGCGCCGCTATCGTCTGGAGGCAGCAGCCGTCTGACGCATCCTCATGGATGCAGTCTAGGCGGTCTTGGCCACGACCGTTTCGCTGAGCCAGGTGCCGATCTTGGTGCCGAGGCGGTCGGGCGAAACGGGCTTCGGCAGATAGTCGTCCATGCCTGATTCGATGCACTTGTCGCGATCACCCTTCAGCGCGTGCGCGGTGACGCCGATGATCGGGATGTGGGCGCCCGTCGAGACCTCCATCGCCCGGATGGCGCGGGTCGCCTCATAGCCGTTCATTTCGGGCATCGAGACATCCATCAGGATCAGCTTGGGGCGCAGCGCCCGGTACATCTCGACCGCCGTGCGGCCATTGCCGGCGATGCGGTAGCTCAAGCCCAACCCGTTGAGGATCTGGCCGAACACCAGTTGGTTCACGTCATTGTCCTCGGCAATGAGGATGTCGATCGGTCCGTTCGGCGCGGTTGTCGATTCCGGCGCTGCCGCGACCGGCATTGCCGGGCCGCGGATGACGGTGAAGGCGGGCGGCGCCGCCGGGGGAGCCTGCACGATCGGTTCGCGGACGAATCGCGCCTTGCCGACCTGCGAGCGGGCCTTCTGGATCACCGAGATGACGGTGCCGAGCAGCACCGCGGAGCGCGCCGGCTTGGTCAGGTGTGCTGATATGCCGAAGTCGATGATCATCTTGCCGAAATCGACCTGGTCGACCGAGGTCAGCAACACCACCGGGATGGAGGACAGCCGGCTGTCGGACGCAATGGCTCTGGCGACATCGGCGCCGTTCATGCCCGGCATTTGGTAGTCGAGGATGATGCAGTCGACGGCGGCGCCCAATTGAAAGGCGCGGTCGAGGAAGGCAAGCCCCACCGCGCCGCTTTCGGCGGCGGCACAATCGAAGCTCCAGCTTCTGAGCTGCTCGAGCAGGATTTCGCGGTTGACCGGATTGTCGTCGATGACCAGCACGCGCGCGCCGGTGACGTCGACCGGCACGATCTCGTCGCGCGCGGCCGCCTGGTGCGCGGGCAGCGGCACCGCGAACCAGAACACCGAGCCGCGGCCGATCTCGCTCTCGACACCGATCTTGCCTGCCATCAGGTCGACGAGGCGGGCGGCGATGGCGAGGCCCAGCCCCGTGCCCTCATGACGGCGGGTGGACGAGCCGTCCACCTGCGCGAATTTCTCGAATACATTCTGCAGTTTCTCGGCCGGTATGCCGATGCCGGTGTCTTCGACGCGGACCTTGAGCTGGACCACGTCGTTGACGATTTCGCCGCCGACATCGATCAGCACATGACCCTTCTCGGTGAATTTCACGGCATTGCCGAGCAGGTTGGTGATGATCTGCCGGAACCGGCCGGCGTCACCGACGACATGGGCCGGCAGGCGCGGGTCGACACGCACGATCAGTTCGAGGTTCTTTTCGGCGACGCGCGCCGAGACCAGCGTCGCCACATCCTCGACCGCCTCGGAAAGGCGAAAGGGAGCAGGGTCGAGGGTGAGCTGGCCGGCATTGATCTTGGAGAAATCGAGGATGTCGTTGATGATGGTGAGCAGTGCGTTGCCGGATTTGACGATGACGTCCGTGAAGGTCTTCTGGCGCGGGGTCAGATCGGTCTTGGCCAGCAGTTCGGCCATGCCGAGCACGCCGTTCATCGGCGTGCGGATTTCGTGGCTCATATTGGCCAGGAATTCCGATTTGGCGCGGTCGGCGGCCTCGGCCTTGAACAGGGATTCGGCGGATTCGGCAAAGGCGCGGCGGATTGCCACTTCCATCGGGCGGAAGATCCAGAAGGCGACGATGGCAAGTGCCGCGAACAGGATGCCGCTCGCCCACAGCAGCAGTCTGTCGCTTGAGGCATCGGCCAGGTGGCGCTCATCATCCATGGCGGTGCGGACGCGAACCAGCATAGGCTGGGCAAACAGGTCGTTCTGGTTGCGGATTTCGCGATAGCTCCACTCGTCGACCTTCTGCGCCACCGACATCAGGTTAAAATTGCGCACCATGTCGCGCGGCGACCAGAACAGATCGCCGTTGACGGAAGCGGACTGGAGTTCGTTGACGGTCTTGATCGACAGCCGCGGCTTGATCGCCGCAAGCTGGGCGGTCAGCGTCTCGATCTCGCCGGTCAGACGCTCCGAATGGCCGCGCGCCGATGTGGTCAGGGCATCGCGTGTCTCCGCCCGCCAGGCTGTCCCGGTCGTCTCGGCAAAGCTGGTCGCGTTGCGCAGGTCGCGGGTGAAGATGACGAGATTGCTGCTCAGCGCATCGATGTCGCGGCGAAAGGAATTGACGCGGTCAAGCGCAATCACGATGCCGGCGGAAGCCAGCGCGAAGATCAGCAAACCTGAAATATAGCGGATCCGGACCGACCGGATGAAGGACGAATATTCAGGCATGCGCAACCCCAACACATACGCACCATTTTAATGGCCGGGATTACGCTTCATTTACATTAAAATTTCGTTCGTGCGGGTTGGCAGGCCATGCGAGCCGCCGGATGGACACCACGCCTAGGCCGCTTCCACGACGAGGGCGCGGATGCGGCCACTCACCGAGCCTTCCCCGAACCGTTTCCCAAGGGCATTTGCCACGTATCGCGTCGTCTCCTCCAGCGAGCCGCCGCGCGCCTCGATCTCAGCCCGCAGGGGCGTGCCCTGGCAATAGGCCGCGGCCGCCTCATATGGCGAGGAAGCGGCGCTGACGGCATCCAGCGGCTCTATGGTGATGTCACGGAAGCCGGCGGCATGCAGGTCGGCGCGGATGGCGTCTGCATCGTGATAGCCATGCGGCGTCCTCGCCATGAAGCGAGGCGGATCGGCCGGAAAGAAATGGCCGAGTGCCCGCGTCACTTCCTCGGCGAACTCATTGTCTTCGATGGCACCCCAGACGTTGAACAGGAAATGCCCGCCCGGCCGCATCACCCGCCGCGCTTGTCCGTAGGCGCCCACTCGATCGGGGAAGAACATCGCGCCAAATTGGCAGACCACGGCGTCGAACCGGGCGTCCTCGAAGGGCAGTGCCTGGGCGTCGGCCTGCTGCCAGATGATACGAGGATCGTCCGACATCCGCGTGCGCGCGTGGTCGAGCATCGGCTGGTTAAGGTCGGTGGCCACGATGCGTGTTTGCGCCGGCAATCTTGCTGCCAGCGCACGCGTCACCACACCGGTGCCCGCCGCCACTTCGAGCACCGATTGCGGCCCGAGCTTCGACACTCTCTCCGCCAGATCCTGCGCATAGGGCTCGAAGATCAGCGGCACCATCGCCCGGTCCTAGACTTCGGGAATGGAACCGGTGAACAGCTTGTCGGTGGTCGACATGGCATCCCTCCAACTCTATCCGCACCGCGTGCTTGCCGTGCGGTGGCAAAGCGATGTCGATCCTCTGCCTCGGCAGGCTTCCGCTCAAGCTCTATTTCAGAACCGGCCGGCGGGGACGTGCGTGCGTCGATCAGCTCGATGTTCCGGCTGGCACAACCTCAGCTGTTACGCGCCGCCACGAACGTCGCCGCTTCCTTCAGCAATTGGGCATCGTCGCCATAGGGCTCAAGCAGTGCATGGGCCTGTTCGACGAGGCCGTGAAGCTGGCCGCGTGCCCAATTCGCACCATGCAAGGCCACCAGCGTCGCCTTGCCGGCGGCGGCGTCCTTGCCGGTCGCCTTGCCCATCTGGCTGGCATCGGCGGTCAAATCGAGCAGGTCGTCGGCAAGCTGGAAGGCAAGACCGATCGCCGAGCCGAATTCGGCCAGCCGCTCGCGGTCATCGGCTGGTGCACCGGCAATGAGTGCGCCTGCCTCGCAAGCGAAACGGATCAGCGCGCCGGTCTTCATCGCCTGCAGCCGGATGATGCCGGTCTCGTCCGGCGGCGCCTGTTCGGCTTCGAGGTCGAGCTTCTGGCCGCCGACCATGCCACCGGCTCCGGCCGCACGGGCAAGCGCCAGCACCAGGGCTACCCGCCGTTCCGCCGGCAGGGCGGTCGCCTCGCCAGCAATGATGTCGAAGGCCAGCGTCAGCAAGGCGTCGCCGGCCAGGATAGCGGTCGCCTCGTCGAAGGCTCTGTGCACGGTCGGCTGGCCACGGCGCAGATCGTCGTCGTCCATGGCGGGCAGATCGTCGTGTATCAGCGAATAGCAATGCACGCATTCAAGGGCTGCGGCGACGCGCAATGCCGCCTCGCCATCGGCGGAAAAAAGGGCGGCACTTTCCATGACCAGGAAAGGGCGCAGGCGCTTGCCGCCGTTCAGCACGCCGTGCCGCATCGCCGCCATCAAACGCTCAGGCCGCGCGATCTCGCCCGAAAGCGCACGGTCGTCGAGCAGCCGCCGCAGCAGCACCTCGACGGCGGCTGCCCGTCTGATCAGCGCCATTTCGAACGCCATTTGGTCGTCATTCGTCATGGCCCGGACCGGTAGCCGACACTCAGACGTTGCGCAAGAAGCCAAGCGCCATTATGCCGGGGCAGGGAGAAGCACGGGTTGGGCGGCTTGGCGGAACCGATCGTCGATCATGAAACCGAAAGACTGGACATGGCGACGAGATCGCGGGGCGTAAACCGCCGTGGTCTCAAGCGCTGGGTCCGGCGCGGCATCGTCGTGGCCGCGGTGCTGGCTTTGATTCCGGTCGTGCTGACGTTTCTGTATCTGCCATTCTTCGTGCATCCTGTCTCGACGCTGATGCTGAAGGACCTGGCGACGTTCTCCGGTTACGATCGCCGCTGGGTGTCGATCGACGACGTGTCGCCGGTGCTGGCCAATTCCGTCATCATGTCGGAGGACGGGCAGTTCTGCTTCCACCGCGGCGTCGATCTCGGCGAGCTGAGGGGCGTCGTCGACGACGCGCTGGCCGGCGAAGCGACGCGCGGCGCCTCGACCATCACCATGCAGACGGTCAAGAACCTGTTTCTCTGGTCGCGGCCGCTGGGTTCGGTGCGCAAGGTGGTCGAATTGCCGCTGGCCGTCTATTTCGATGCGGTGATGTCGAAACGGCGCATCATGGAAATCTACCTCAACATCGCCGAGTGGGGGCCGGGCATCTACGGCATCGAGGCTGCGGCACAGCACCATTTCGGCGTTTCGGCAAAACAGCTGTCGCGACGGCAGGCCGCCTTGCTTGCGGTCTCCTTGCCAAATCCGATTGCCCGCAATCCGGCCAAACCCGGGCCTGGCTTGAGGCGGCTCGCCAATCTGATCGAGCGGCGCGCCGGCCGCTCCGGCGCCTATGTCGGTTGTCTCCGCTAGCCGATCCAAAAAAATTCGCGCCAGTGCTGGCCAAAACGGCACAGGGCGTGTATAGGCACCCGACTTTCTCAGATTTAGGCCCGACATGGCCCTTTCACGAGGGCGGGCGGGGCTTTTGACCATGTAGTGGAGCATATCCATGGCCGTTCCGAAACGAAAAACCTCTCCGTCCAAGCGCGGCATGCGCCGCTCGGCCGACGCCCTCAAGGCCCCGACCTATGTCGAGGACAAGAATTCCGGCGAAATGCGCCGTCCGCACCATATCGACCTGAAGACCGGCATGTATCGCGGTCGCCAGGTGTTGACCCCCAAGGAAAGCTGAGACCAGCTTTTTCAAAGGTTTGAATTTCCAAAAGGACCGGCCGGTGGCTGGTCCTTTTGCGTTTGGGCGGGCCGGCAGCGCAGGCGTGCACCGCCGGCGTTGCAAATCCTTCGGCCGGCAACCGGCTGACATGGTTGTTGCGTGCGGTCTTCGACCGTGTTCAGCGCCGATGGCGAAACATCTTGACGACGTGGCTATGGCGCATTCTACAAAGGATCGCCCCCACATGGAGACGCCAGATGTTCGGTGCCATTCCGCTGCTGATCGTGCCTTTCGTGCTCTACAACCTCGGACTGCTGGGAATTTTCGGTAGCGGTGACGATCCGTGGGCGAGCGAGGTCTTCTCCTTCAGCATGATGTCGGGCGGCGTGTTCTCGATGACGCTGGGCGACCTGATGATACTGATCGGGCTGATCTTCCTGTTCCTCGAAATGGCGAAGTCGGTGCGCACGACCAACGCCTCGATCATGGACCATCTTCTGTCGACGCTGGTGTTCGTGGCCTTCCTGGTCGAGTTCCTGTTGGTGAAGGGCGCGGCCCATTCCGTCTTCTTCACGCTGATGGTCATCGCGCTGTTCGATGTGCTGGCCGGATTCGCGGTGTCGATGCGATCGGCCAGCCGAGACATCAATCTGAATTAGTTCCTCAGCGAAGCGATTGGCAGGAAACGCGCATCGCTTCGTCATCCCAGGGCCTCCGCGACGGAGCTTCGCTCCTGCTTCGCCCAGCGATGACCAAAGTGGAGAGGATTCAGCCCGGATCGGCGGTGAAGCCGGCGGCCTCGATGCCGGCGATGGCCGCGGCTTCGTCATTGTCCGACGTGTCGCCTGAGATGCCGACGGCGCCGATGATGGCTCCGGCCTTGTCGCGGATCAGCACGCCGCCGACCACCGGCAGCACGCGTCCGCCCGAGACGTCCGAGATGCCGGCCACCAAGTGCGGGCGCTCCTTGGCGAAGGCCTCGACTTTGCGTGAGCCCATGCCGATGGCGAGCGCACCGTAGGCCTTGCCGGCCGACATTTGCGGGCGCAGGAACGAGGCGCCGTCCTGGCGCTGGAAGGCGACCAGATGCCCGCCGGCATCAAGCACCGAAACGCCGAGCGGCTTGAGCTTGAGATCGGCGCCCTTAGCAAAGGCGGCATCGATGATTTGCCTGGCTTTTTCGAGCGGCAGTGCGGTCATGGCAGTCTCCTGTTTGAAAACGCGTCGATCATCGACCGTCGACGGGCGAGATAACATCCCCGTTTCGGTTGAAATTGCTTCGCGTGAAGGGGCGGGATGGAAGCAGCTTTCACCGATACCATCAGGACAGGCATTAGCGTTTATGGCTCAAGGGGTGGCTGCTATTTTTTCTTGGCGCGGGTCGGCTTCTTGGCGGGTGCCGCCGGCGCATTGGCTAGGTCTTCGGCTTCCTTGGCGAGACGCAGCGCCCGCAGCTTGTTGGTCTTGGCCTGGCGGGCGTCGCTCTCGGCGACGTATTCGGCCATCGCCTTCTGGCGGACGGTTGCCGCCTCTTCCTGCTTCTTGAAACGCAGGTCGGCGCGCGCGCGGGCAGCATCCCGAGAGTTTTCAACCAAGACCTTATCCAATCCCGTAAATTGTGATTTTCCGCCTCTTCTAGCAGAGTCGGCCCCAAAACGGGAAAATAAGTTAATTACGCGGCTGTGCTGGCGGCGGGGGCCTTGCTGGCAACCACGGCCTCATAGGCGGCCTGCAAGGTCGCGCGGACAGAAGGACCCGCTGCAGTATCGAGCGGCATGCCGAGATGTTCATGGCGCAACTCGTCCATGAATTTGTCCCACATCGGCTGTCCGCCCTTTTCCAGAAGTTCGGCGCGGATCGACAGTTCTTCGCTGACCGGCAGCCAGATGCGGCCCCAGGCGCCGAGATGGGCCAGGATCGGCACCAGCGTGATCGCCATTTCGGTCAGGCTGTAGATCGCCTTCTGCTTGTGCGAGGGGTCGTCGGCTTTGGTCAGCATGCCCAGCTCCATCAGCCGCTTCAGCCGGTCGGCGAGGATGTTGGAGGCGATGCCTTCCATCGATCCGTTGAGCAGCTCGCGAAAATGACGCCTGCCGCCGAAGATCATGTCGCGAAGGATGATCAAGCTCCAGCGATCGCCGAAGACTTCCAGCGACAGGTTGATCGGACACCCGGACCGGCGATCCATGCTCATGAGATTTTTCTCCAAAACCGGTTGCATTATCGTATCGGTTTTATTATCGTGCAACCGATTGCAAAATGCAATCGGTATTGCAGGAGAGGAGGTCGCACCGTGACGACGACCGAACGCCCCGAAATCATATCCGAAACTTTTGGCGATCCGGCGAACCCGCCGCTGTTGCTGATCATGGGAGCGATGGCTTCGATGCTGTGGTGGCCGGAGGCGTTCTGCCGGAAACTGGCCGGTGCCGACCTGTTCGTGATCCGCTATGACAATCGCGACACCGGCCGTTCGACCAAATACAAGCCGGGAGAGCCGCCCTACACGTTCGATGATATGGCCGACGATGCAATGCGCGTTCTCGACGACCACGGCATCGGCAAGGCGAATGTCGTCGGCATGTCGATGGGCGGCATGATCGCGCAGCTTGTGGCGTTGAAACACCCGTCCCGTGTCGCATCGCTGACCGTCATCAGCAGCTCGCCCGTGGGAACCGACATTTCGCACCTTCCGCAGACGAGCGATGCCTATATCGAGCATTCGGCCGAGGGCGCCAAAGTCGATTGGTCGGACCGTGGCCAGGTGATCGATTTCATCGTCAGGGATGCGCGGGCGATCGCCAGCATCGCACATCCATTCGACGAGGCCCGGATGCGTGCCTTTGTCGAGCAGGATCACGACCGCTCCGGCGGCTTCCTGAGTGCGACCAACCATTTCATGCTCAAGGGCGGCGACGCCTGGAAGGGCCGCCTGCATGAAATGACGGCGCCGCTGCTGGTCATCCACGGCACGGCCGATCCGATCTTTCCAGTCGAACATGGCGAGGCGCTGGCCGAGGCGGTCACCGGCGCGAAAATCATCGGGATCGAAGGTGGTGGCCACGAGCTGCACCCGGACGACTGGGATATGATTGTTGCGGGCATCGTTGCCCACGCCGCCTGAAGCGGCAAAAGCAGGTCTTGAAGGGCAATGCTTGCCGCAGTGTTTAACCCATGACGAGCGCGCCCGGCGCCGGCGATCGATAAACCACGAAACAGGCGAGCAAAAAATGTCCCTGACGCTTCATTTCCATCCGCTGGCCTCCTTCTGCTGGAAGCCGTTGATCGCGCTGTATGAGAACGCCACGCCGTTTACCCCTGATATCGTCGATCTCGGCAATGCGGAATCGCGCGAGGCCTTCCTGAAGATTTCGCCGGCCGGCAAGATGCCGGCGCTGCGCGACGATGCGCGCGACCGCACGGTGCTGGAATCGACCATCGTTGTCGAATATCTGGCCGCGCATTATCCGGGGCCGGTCGACCTCGTTCCCGCCGACATCGACCTGGCGCTGGCCGTCCGCCAGGCCGATCGCTTCTATGATTTTTATGTGCAGGAGCCGATGCAGAAGATCGTCGGCGACCGGTTGCGGCCACAGGACAAGACCGACCCGTTCGGCGTCGAGCAGGCCCGCGACCAGTTGCGCAATTCCTACGCCATCATCGAACAAGACATGCAGTCGAAGATCTGGGCGATGGGCGACACCTTCACCATGGCCGATTGCGCGGCGTCCCCGGCGCTGTTCTATGCCAACAAGGTCGAGCCGTTCGGCGACAAATACCCGGCCGTGAAGCGCTATCACGACCGGCTGGTGCACCGGCCGGCTTTCGCCCGGGTGATCGAGGAGGCGCAGCCCTACTTCAAGTTCTTCCCCTACAATAATGGCTGATCGGGATGCTGCACGATCTCGCCCCAGACGCTCGCCGATACGGTCGGTCAACTGACCGAGCCGCTGGCAATGACACTGAGAAGCTCAGGCTTCCCAGAACTGATCGAGCCAGATGTTGAGTTTGAGGAAGCCGGTGCCGCTCACCGTATAGACGCGCCTTGTTCCTTCCGGCTTGGCGTGGACCAGGCCGGCATCGAGCAGCACTTTCAGATGCTGCGAAACGGCTGGGCGCGACACCGGCAAGCCGGCGGCCAGTTCGGTGACGGTTTTCGGGCCGCGGCGAAGTTCTTCCAGAAGATGGCGCCGGTTGGGATCGGCAATCGCCATGAAGGCGTCGGAAAACATCATGCCTGTATTAGTGCGGCAAAGCCTTTCGAATCTCAACCGTCTGCTTCTGCTTTTCTTCTGGGATCAAGCCGCAATGCTTCCGGCGTCACCGAACGGTCGGCCGGCTGCGTCTTGAAGGCGTCACGATCCCCGATCGGCACCGGCGCGCGGCGGCTGATGCGCAGCAGCGTGTAGCCCGCCAGGCAAAGATGCGCGAAGGCGGTCGCCAGGAACAGGCCTTCCGGGCGCATCCAGCCCATCAGGGCGGCGGCGAGCAAGGGTCCAATCATCGTGCCGAAGCCGTAGAGCAGCAGCAGTCCGCCCGACACCTTGACGAAATCCTCCGAGCGCGCGTGGTCGTTGGCATGCGCCACGGCGATCGAATAGAGCGTGTAGGCGAAGGCGCCATAGGCTGCGGTGAAGACGATGACGAAGATGCCGGAGCGTGGCTCGAACAGGAAGATCATGAGCGCGAACAAGGCCGCGCCGAAAGCAGCGCCCGCCAGCACGAAACGCCGGTCGGTCTTGTCGGACATGCGCCCGGCGGGAAGCTGCATGGCGGCACCGGCAACGACCACAAGGCTCATCATCAGGGCGATCTCGGCCGTGGAGATGCCGATACGGGCGCCGTAGACCGCGCCAAGCGTGCCCCAGGCCCCGTTGGCGATGCCGATCAACACGCAGGCGACCGCCGAAACCGGCGAATTGGCATAAAGGCCTTTGACGTCGAGCGAGACATCCTGCAGCGGCTTGGGGTGGGAGGCGGTCGAGACCGCGGTCGGAATGAGCGACAGGCAAAACAGGATGCCGGTGATCATGAACAGCGACGCCGATTTCACGTCGCCGCCGGCGACGATCATCTGCCCGCCCATGATCGAGGCATAGGTGACCATCATGTAGAGGCCGAAGACGGTGCCGCGATTCTCGTTGGTGGCCTTCTCGTTCAGCCAGCTTTCGATGACCATGAAGGCGCCGGCCATGGTGAAGCCGGTGAAGGCGCGCAGCAGGATCCAAACATATTCGTCGATGATCAGGCCGGTGAGCAGCGCCACGATGGCGCCCGACGCGGCAAAGGCGCCGAAGGCGCGCACGTGGCCCGCGCGGCGCACGATGCGCGGCGCAAAGAAGCAGCCGGTGACGAAGCCGCCGGCCCAGGCCGTGCCCATCAGGCCGAGCGATGCGGTCGAGAAGCCTTCCAGCTGACCGCGCAGGGGCAGCAGCAGCCCGTGCAATCCAGACGCCGCCAGCAGGAAGGCGGTGCCGCGAAGCAGCGAGAGGATCGGACGGTAGGTTGCGAACATTGTTTGATCCGGCTCGAGTTTGGCGGGGACGCTGGGTCTGAAGACAGTCGCATTCGGGCTTTTCGGCGGCGGGCTTTAGCGCCCGCGCACCTATCCGCGACGGAACAGCGCCTCGGCGGCGGATTTGGTGTTGTCCTTGGCCTTGAGCTCGGCCTCCAGCCTGGCGATCTCGGCGCGCAGGATGCCGATCCGCTCGGTCAAGTCGCTGACGGAAAGCAGTGACAGGTCCTGCCCGATCTCGTGCGGGCGCGCCTTCTTCTTGGGTTCGTCGTCGAAGATCGCCATCGTCGCTCCTCCTCCGCCAAGACCAGATTGGCCATTTGCCTGATTTGGCAATCAGCATACATAGGGCAGGGGCGTCGATGCAAACAGCCGGTCGGATAACGGCGAGGAAAGACGGGAAATCTCATGGCGAGCGGACAGAAAATTCCGGCAAGGATGACGGCCATCGCGATCTCGGAGCCGGGTGGCCCTCGGGTGCTGAAGCCGGAAACACGCGACGTGCCGCAGCCCGGGCCCGGCGAGATCCTGATCAAGGTGCATGCGGCCGGCGTCAACCGGCCCGACGTCCAGCAGCGCAAAGGCGCCTATCCGCCACCACCCGGCGCATCCGACCTGCCGGGCCTCGAGGCGTCGGGTGAAGTGGCGGCCCTTGGCGACGACATATCACGCTGGCGCATTGGCGACCGCGTCTGTGCACTGACGCCCGGCGGCGGCTATGCCGAATATGTCAAGGTCCATGCCGGGAGCGTGCTGCCGTTGCCCGCCGGCTTCACCCATACCGAAGCCGCGGCAGTGCCGGAGAATTACTTCACCGTCTGGCACAATGTGTTCGAGCGTGGCGCCCTCAAGAAAGGCGAGACGCTGCTCGTCCATGGCGGCTCGTCCGGCATCGGCACAACAGCAATCCAGCTTGCCTCGGCCTTTGGCGCCTATGTCATCACCACCGCGGGCAGCAAGGAGAAATGCGACGCCTGCCTGAAGCTCGGCGCAGACCGGGCGATCAACTATCGCGAGGAGGATTTCGTCGCCGCAGTCAAGGAGGCGACGGGGGGCAAGGGCGCCAATGTCATCCTCGACATGGTCGGCGGCGACTATGTGGGGCGCAACTACGAGGCTGCTGCGGTTGAGGGCCGGATCGTCCAGATCGCCGTGCAGGCCGGTGCTGTCGCAAGCGCGGATTTTTCGAAGATCATGGTCAAGCGGCTTACCCACACCGGGTCGACCCTGAGGCCACGCACCGTCGAGTTCAAGGCGGCGATCGCGGCGGCGCTGGAAGCGCAGGTGTGGCCGTTGCTCGGCACGCGCAAGGTTGCTCCTGTCATGGACATGATCTTCCCGCTCAGCGAAGCATGGCGGGCGCATGAGCGGATGGAAGACGGCGAACATATCGGCAAGATCGTGCTCGACGTCGGCTAGGCCGTATCGATACTCGGCCGGCCTGCAGGCCGGCCGAGCGAGGTCCGCGCCCGTGGCTGCCTACAAGATGAACAGAAGCTTAATGCTGCAATGCAGCATTTGCATCATTGCTATGCAAAATCAGCCATTCAAGTCCTCATCGATGACGCCTATTTGAGCACCATCGAAACGAACATCATTTTGGAGGACTACCATGAACCCGATCCGCGCTTTCCGTAACTGGCGTATGTACACCGAGACCGTCCGCGAACTGAACCGTCTCAACGCACGTCAACTCAGCGATCTCGGCATCAACCGCGCCGACATCGAAAAGATCGCCCGCAGGGCCATCTGACTTCGAGCATGGTTCGCTGTAGGGTGGCTCACCGTTTCACGGAAACGATGAACCGCTCTAGCTCCTGCCGATGCGACTCCGGACGGAAAACCGTTTCACGCTTTTCCCGGAATTGCTCTAAGGAGCGGACCTTGCCGTAGAAGCAAGAGCCGGAGCTGACGGTTTTGCCGTCGCCGGTTCCGAGCCCGCTGGACCCCGTCCGGCGGGTTTTGTCTTTTTGGGGCCATCAACCGCATGCGCTCGACAGCAATCTGAGGTTGACCTTCAACGGCCGCCCTTGCGCAAGGGAGGCCGCCAGCCGCGCCTCTGCGGGGTCGATCGAGAAACCTACTTCGACAAGTGGTTCAACTACAATGGACGGTGGACGCTCACCCAACTCTACGATCATGCCGTGACCGATCCGGTACCGCTCTCAATGGATTTCGTCAGTGCCAACAATCTGGACCCATACGATTCTGATGGCCTGCGCGCCACGAGCGAGACCGGCATCTGGTTCACCTATGTGCCGGACATGGACGGCTACGTAACGGTTTTCTGGCTATCGGACCGCGTAACCTATCGCCTGTTCAGACAATACCATCCGCGCGATGCGGACGGCTGGGCGAATGGTTGGCTCTCGGTGGAAGGGGTTGTCGGCATCTGGACGAACAATTCATTCGCAGGTCGCGACTACGTCGAAATTTCGAGCAGCAACGGCAATGCGCACGACACGCTACAAGCGAGCGGGGTCCTTTTCATTCACAACAGTACATACCCCGTCCAGGCAGGAAAACCGGTCCATGTGCTGATCGGAACGCGGTCGAAAATCTTTAGTGTTTGCGACGGAACGGGCATCAACTTGGGGGCCGGCGTTGTCGCGCGAATTGATCACCCCATTTCCATCTTCACGCGAGCGGGGCTGGAGCCATATTCGCCGTTCTACTGAACCTGGATGACAACTGGGCCGCTACCGTTTCGAGGCATTCGACCTCGGGTAAGGTGGAGCTGTCGGGCCGATACCGACAGGCCGGAAAGCCGACGCGCGATTTTTTGCGCCATCCGTCGAACAAGGGACGGCCGCGCTCCGGGCGATCTGACGGTCTTGGGAGCGCGCAGCGCACGCGGTGCGGTCTTGGCTCCAAAAACGTTGCGAAACGACCCGAGAGCGGTTATACAGACCGCGAATTTCCCATTTTGGTGGCTCTAAACCACCGCCCGCGCGGGAACGCGGGCGAACGAGAAGGATTTGTAAAATGGCCAATACGCTGCTGATGCCCAAGGCGACCGCTGTCTGGCTGGTCGACAATACCGCACTTTCCTTCGAGCAGATCGCGCAGTTCTGCGGGCTGCACCCGCTCGAGGTCAAGGCAATCGCCGACGGTGAATCGGCGCAAGGCATCAAGGGCATGGACCCGATCATGACCGGACAGCTGACCCGCGACGAGATCGCCCGTGCCGAGAAGGACCCGAACCAGCGCCTGAAGCTTTCGGACCCCAAGGTCCGGGTGCCCGAATCCAAGCGCAAGGGGCCGCGCTACACGCCGCTGTCGAAGCGCCAGGACCGGCCGAACGCGATTCTGTGGCTGGTGCGCAACCATCCCGAGCTCAAGGACGCGCAGATCTCGCGCCTCGTCGGCACCACCAAGTCGACGATCGAACAGATCCGTGAGCGCAAGCACTGGAATTCGGCCAATCTGCAGCCGATGGATCCTGTCACGTTGGGCCTCGCCTCGCAGATCGACCTCGACATGGAAGTCAATCGCGCCTCGCGCGGCCGCGAACAGGCGCAGCCGGTCGGCGACACGCTGCTGCCGGCGGCCTTGACCGAGCGGCTGGTGCCGGCTCCCGAGAAGCCCAAGGACGAGGATGCCGAACTCGACGCCAACGCCGTGTTCGCCAAGCTTTCGGCCTTGAAGTCGAAGAACACGGACAATGACGACGACGAGTGAGGTTGTCTGACATTCTAATAAAAGCCCGCTTCGAGCGGGCTTTTTATTGGGTCAACAACTCAGCTGCGCGCCGCGCGATCCGGCGCCATGCCATAATCTTCGCTGCGCTCCACCGCGCGGTAGAAGTCGGCAAGCTGCTTGCCGCGCTCGGGCTTGAAGATGCGGCCAGCGATGACCACGGAGGCGATGCGATCGATGCGGAAGGCGCGAAAATCGTCGCGCATCTCGCACCAGGCGACCAGCGTCCACACCTTGCCCCAAAACCACAGGCCGAGCGGGCGGATATCGCGGGCGGTGCCGCGGCCGGCCTCGTCGGAATAGTCGATGGTCAGCACCTGCCGTTTTTCGACCGCGCGCTCGATCAGGTCAATCGCCTCGCGAGCAGCGTCGCTGACCACCCACATCGGTGTGTGGATCTCAGTGCGGGCGATGCGGTCTTTCTCGGCATCGGGCAATACGGCGCCGATCTTGACCAGCGCCTCGTCGGCGGCCCTCGCCATGGCGGCACCGCCAAAGGCGCGCACCATGCGGGCGCCGGCGACCAGCGCGACGATCTCGTCACGCGTGAACATCAGCGGCGGAAGGTCGAAACCCTCCCTCATCATATAGCCAACGCCGGCCTCGCCGTCGATCGGCACTCCGGTCGACTGCAAATCGGCAATG
This sequence comes from Mesorhizobium sp. M0227, assembly GCF_040321855.1. NCBI lineage: Bacteria > Pseudomonadati > Pseudomonadota > Alphaproteobacteria > Hyphomicrobiales > Phyllobacteriaceae > Mesorhizobium > Mesorhizobium sp. M0227. The sequence continues at coordinate 254,298 of NZ_JAMYSJ010000003.1, forward strand.
TCGCGATAGATGGTTCGCTCGGAAACTTCGAGCCACGTGCCGAGCTTCTGGGCAGTGACCAGTCGGCCACCGCGCAGATGCTGCACGATCTGGAAGAGCCTGTCGGCGCGGCGCATCGTATGGTCCCTCGGCGTTGTCTCTATGCATGTCGCCCGAAACCGGTCCACCTCTGGGTGGCATGCATCGTGTTTTCGCGCATGCCGCTATCCCAAAACCGCAGAACACTTTTGGGCGGCATGTATCATGGCTTCAGCCCTTCGCGCTTGCGCTGCGCGGCGACGAACTCCGCGCCGAAGGACAGTTTCTTCGTCGTCGGTGTTTTCGCATCGAGCACGCGCCAGAATGGTGCCACGCCACTCAGCGTCATACCGCGCTGGAGGTCCTCGTTGGCGGCTTCGGCAACAGTGCGCAGATGATAGCCTATGGTGACCGGGCATGTCACTTCGGCGCCATGCTCTATGGCAAGTGCTGTACGCAGCGCACGCATATCCATCTCGACGCCTTCGGGAATCGAGCGGATGAAATCATCGACCTGGCGCGCCGTCGGCACCAGCATAGGCTGGCCTTCGACGACATCGGCCATCGTGCGCGGCGTCGGCCTCACGCCGTTGATGCCTGGTGTGCTCAGTCTGTCGTTCCAACTCTTCATCGATCGTCCTTTAACGCCAATGCGCAGTGTCCGAAGCTGGCACCATTGCACGCCCCTCCTGACAGCATACTGTCAGGAGGCTTCAGCGTACTCCTTGGCGAACAGCGTCCGCATCTGTGCGAGATCGCTGCCTCTTTCGGGGTAGAGCGCCTTCAGAAAGGCGAGTGCGAAGGTGCCTGGTGCCGAGCCCGGTGCGGAAACGATGTTGCCGTCGGCTACGGCATGCGGCACATCCTCGTAGTTCTCGGCACCGGCATAACCGGCTTCATGACCCTTGATCCACTCGCGGCCATTGCTGGTATGCCTGGCCTTCTCGAAAAGGCCGGCTCGGGCCAGCGCCAGCGTGCCGGCGCAGATGCCGCCGACCACGCCGCCGCGCGATGCAATGGCGGCAAGCAGGTCGCCTACATCAGGCGGTGCCTTGCCCGTCCACCGGTCGGAACCAATGACGGCAATGGCATAGAGATCGGCATTCTCGCCGGCGCCTGTTGCGCGATCGGGGATCAGCCGAAAGCCGCTAATGCCCGTCACCTGCTTGCCATCAGGCGTCAGCGACACGGCACGGGCGCCGAACCATTCGACCGCCGAGGCCGCCAGCAGCCCATACTCCCAGTCAGCGAAGCCTTCGATGAAAAGGAAACCGATTGTCTTTTGTTCGGGCATAAGCGCGCTCCGCGTGTCGACCTGTTACCCTGCTTGTTATCTGGGCGTTGACGCGCCCACATCCAATCGCCGGGTCGAAAAATTGGCTTCAATTGCCGCGAGAGCCACGGTCGGCGTACATGTCGGGCCAGCCGATATCCTTGCGAATGTCCGCCGGCAGCGAGTTCATGAACCGCTGGGTGCGGATCTCGTTGCGCATCGTCCGGATCTTGCCGACATAGTGCTGCATGCCGCGCAGAATGGTGTAACCGTTCATGGCTAAGTCTCCTCTCTCTGTGTAGAGGCACTATCGCATACCCCTCCTGACAGCAGTCTGTCAGGAGGATGTCAGGGCGCGAGACAATAGTTGCGGCCGGTGCGCGCGCCGCAGGCAAGGCATCGCTTCTCGCCGCATCGAGCGGTGCCTCAAGGCAGGTTTGCGACGTCCGATTGTTCATGGCGACGACGTTGTTTTCGGCGCCGCTGTTCAGCGTCCGGCGACGGACTGTCGGAATACGAGGCCTTCAGCGAGGTGACCGCAGGTCTGATATGAAGGGAGAAAATTCTTCCCCAACAGCAGGGAGACGACGATGAGCTTGCAACTGACAGGTATCCACCATCTGACCGCCATCACCGCCAATGCGCCTGGCAATCTTCATTTCTACACCAAGGTGCTGGGTCTGCGGCTGGTCAAGAAGACCGTAAACCAGGACGACACCTCGGCCTACCACCTCTTCTATGCCGACGGCGAAGCGACGCCGGGCACCGACCTTACCTTCTTCGACTGGCCGGTCGGCCGCGAGCGGCGCGGCACGCACAGCATCGTGCGGACCAGCCTCAGGGTCGGCAGCCGGGAGAGCCTTGCCTGGTGGAAGCAACACTTGACCGATGAAGGCCTGGCAACAGGAGAGGTCGCCGACATCGGCGGTTATGCGTCGTTGGACTTCGAAGATCCCGAGGGCCAGCGTCTGCGCCTGGTCCGCGATGGCGGCAAGGGCGGCAGCCATCCCTGGGCGCAAAGCCCGGTACCGGTCGAGCACCAGATACGCGGGCTCGGGCCGATCGTCATCAGCGTTCCCGACATCACCAACACCGAAGCGGTGGTGACCAAAGTGATGAACATGCGCAAGGCGCGCGACTATGTCTCGCCGGAGGGGCAGGTTCACGTCTTCGAAATGGGAGAGGGCGGGCCGGCGGCGGAGTTGCATGTCCTGGTGCAGCCGGGACTGGCGCCGGCGCGGCAAGGCGCGGGTGCGGTTCACCATGTCGCCTTCAGGGCGCCGGACCAGGAGACGCTGCATCAATGGACGGCGCGGCTGGCCGAGTTCCGGCTGCCGTCGAGCGGCGAGGTCGAGCGCTATTATTTCCGTTCGCTCTACTTCCGCGAGCCGAATGGCATCCTGTTCGAGATCGCAACCGACGGGCCGGGGTTCACCGCCGACGAGCCGCTGGAAACACTGGGGGAAAGCCTCGCCTTGCCGCCATTCCTCGAACCGAAGCGGGCTTCGATCGAGGCTGGCCTCAAGCCGCTGAAGTAGATCGTTTCCCAGTCGCAGACGGGCGCCGCGTTCCGACCTAGGATCGCGGCGTCGTTCTTTCTCAGGCAATGAACGACGTGCTTTGACAGCCGGGCGCGTTGCTGGTCAAAGGCGGCATGACGAAATTCCTCGCCCTTGTCATCGTCGGTTTCATGGTCATTCAACTGATCAAGCCGCTCGGCTGGCCAGGCCTCAAGCGACGCGGCGATTTCTGGAAGCTGGCACTGCTCGCCATGGCCGCGATTTCACTGGCGGCCGTGCTCGGGCATTTGACGTAGGACGGCACTTGTCGTCGGTGCCCAATTGCCAAGCACCGGGCCAACCAGATGCTCGGCCCAAGCCCGGTAGCCTGCTTCCGAGGCGTGAAAGCCGTCCGAGGCAAAGCCGGCTTCCGGATTGGTGATCGGCAGGCGCGGCGCCGGCACCGCGCCGCGCTCCAGGCAAAGGCGTTCGCCCATCCGGTTCATGTCGGTGGCGCGAATCTCAAGAATTTTTCCGAGCAGCGGCGGCATGGCCGGCGCCCGCGTGAACTCCAGCACCGGCGACCACACCACGCGTGCTTCCGGCCACTTGGCACGCATCGCGTAGAGCAGGCCGCCGAACTCCTTCTTGAAGCGCGGCACGGAGTGAAAATTCTTGGTGTCGTTGGTGCCGATGGCCAGCACGATATGCGTCCATGGATCGGCCGACAGATTGGGCAGGACATGGTCACGGATCTGGCCAGACGTTGCCGAATTGAAGCCGGCAGCGCGCCAGCGCACGGCGCGGCCTGTACTCTGTGAAATCAGCACGGCGAGTTGCGCGGCCAGCCCATCTTCCGAATTACCGATGCCGACCGAAGCGGCGGAGGAATCGCCCAGCACCAGAAGCGAGATTGGCGGTGCTGTGCCTGATATTTCGTGCATGACCGGCCCTTGCGCCGGCAGCATGCGCGTGGTGCGGCGTCGCACGCCGAGGCCTTGCCAGATATAGACCGGGAAGGCGAGCCAGGTGAGTAGGGCCGTGAAGCGCATAGCAGTACCGTTAAACGATCAGCGGCAGCCTTAGCGCATGTTTTGGTCGACGGGAACGCTCTTCAATCGCAGCAACTCGCCTGCCCCGCTTGCTTGCCCTGATGATATTCATCGTGCAGCCGCACCCAATCCATCAGTCCGTGATAGGGGCCGTTCTCGTTGCGGCCCTTCGGCGTCATGTCGAGATAGTCGTAGGCGCCGATCTGCGCCTCGCCGCCGCGGGCGCGCGACATGAAGGTGAGCAAGATGTCGCCGGTCTCGTCCCGGTAGAAAACGCTGGTGCCGGGAAGCTCCTTCGATGTCCGTGGACGGGTCTCGAAATTGTAGGTGGTGTCGCCGGCGGCGATCTGCTTGTCGGTGAAGGAGACCTGCATGTCGAAGTTGAAATCCGAGGCATAGGACGACACCCAGTCGAACTTCCAGCCCATGCGCTGCTTGTAAGGCAGAAGTTCCGCCAGTGGGGCGCGCGAAACCACGACCAGCGACACGTCGTGATGCCGCAGATGCTGATTGGCGCCGTCGATATGGTCGGCAAGGAATGAGCAGCCCTCGCAATGATTGACGCAGCCCGGCCCGAACATGAAGTGATAGACGATCAGCTGGCTGTTGCCGGCAAGCAGGTCGGCCAGTCTCTTCGGCCCTTGCCCGGTCTCGAAGACATCGTCCTTCCGGATCTTCAGCCAGGGCAATTCACGCCGCTCAGCCGCGATCCGCTCGCGGAGCCGCGTCAGTTCCTTCTCGCGCGCCAGATGCGCCTTGTGCGCCTGGAACCGGTCTTCGCGCGAAACGACCTTGTTGCGATGCATGAACCTCTCCCTGAAGTGTCATTCCAAGGACGTTCGGGATGAGCACAACCCGACATCGCCCGAGAGGAAATAAGGACGGAGAGGCTCCGCCCCAAGCCCGGCAAGTCACAAACAAAAAACCCGGGCGCATCGGCCCGGGTTCGAAGGAGGAAGAAAGGACTGTGGTCAGGCGGCCTGTTCCAGGCTCGCCTTCCATTTTCCGAGCGCTGCCAGATGGTTCATGTGGGCGCGATGGGTGAAGGCAGCCTGACCGGCGGCGACGTTCGAGGCCTTGCCGCTCCAGGCTTTCTGTGGCGCGGCCTGCAGCGCGCGACCATAGGAGAAGGTCAGCTTCCACGGGTGCGGCCCGATGGCGTTGATGGCGTTGAGGTTGGCGGTCGCTTCCTCGTCCTCCTGGCCGCCGGACAGGAAGGCGATGCCCGGCACGGCTGCCGGTACGGTTTCGCGGAACAGCTTTATAGTCTTTTCCGCGACTTCTTCAGGGCCACTCACCTTGCCTGATTTCCTGCCGGCCAGCACCATGTTCGGTTTCAGGATAGTACCTTCCAGCACGACGCGCGCCGCGTAGAGTTCGCTATAGAGCTTGAGCAAAATCACCTTGCTGATCTCGTAGCATGTGTCGATGTCGTGGGCGCCATCCATCAGCACCTCCGGTTCGACGATCGGCACGATGCCGGCTTCCTGGCAAAGAGCGGCATAGCGGGCGAGCGCATGGGCGTTGGAGCCGATCGAGGTCCCCGAAGGCACGCCTTTGGCGACATCGATGTCGATCACCGCGCGCCATTTGGCGAAGCGGGCGCCGAGCTTGTAGTAGTCGGCAAGGCGCTCGCGCAGGCCATCGAGGCCTTCGGTGATGGTGTCGCCGGGAAACCTGGCCAGCGGCTTGGCGCCTGCATCGACCTTGATGCCGGGGATGGCGCCGGCCGCCTTGATGATGTCGACCAGCGGCGTGCCGTCGGCGGCCTTCTGGCGGATCGTCTCGTCATAGAGGATGACGCCGGAGATGTAGCGGGTCATTGCCTCCCTGGTGCGGAACATCATCTCGCGGTAATCGCGGCGGCTGTCGGCTGTCGATTCGACGCCAATGACGTCGAAGCGCTTCTTGATGGTGCCCGAACTTTCGTCGGCGGCCAGCAGGCCCTTGCCATCGGCGACGATCGCAGCGGCAATGTCTTCGAGACGTTCGCTCATTGTGGCTTCTCCTGAAACGGTTGTTCCGCGCTTAACGGAAGTCTACCGCCAAAGGAATGGCATCGGAAAGCTCGAATCGATTGAAAGCCTCGGGCGGCCTTGTTCGCTCTCCGAGTGTTGATCGCCTCGGAGCCTCAGCGCTTCAAGACGTCGACGCCGGGCAGCGGCTTGCCTTCCATCCATTCCAGGAAAGCGCCGCCGGCGGTCGAGACATAGGTGAAGTCGTCGGCGACGCCGGCATGGTTGAGCGCCGCCACCGTATCGCCACCGCCGGCGACCGAGACCAGCTTGCCGGCCTTGGTGCGCGACGCCGCGTGCTTGGCAGCTGCCACCGTCGCATGATCGAAGGGCGCGATCTCGAAGGCGCCGAGCGGGCCGTTCCAGACCAGTGTCGCGGCGCGGTCGATCCATTCGCCGATGGCCGTCACGGTTTTGGCGCCGACATCGAGGATCATGCCGTCGGCCGGCACATCCGATATAGCGACGGTCCCGCAGGCCGCGCCCGCCTTGAACTCCCTGGCGACGACGCCGTCGACCGGCAGGATGATGGCGCAGCCGGCCTCGGCCGCCTCGATCATGATCTGCTTGGCGGTCGCGGCGAGATCATGCTCGCACAGCGATTTGCCGACATTGGTGCCACGCGCGGCAAGAAAGGTGTTGGCCATCCCGCCACCGATGACGAGGGCATCAACCTTCTTCACCAGGTTCATCAACAGATCGATCTTGGTCGAGACCTTGGCGCCGCCGACAATGGCGACGACCGGACGAACCGGTTTTCCCAAGCCCTTCTCCAGCGCCTCAAGCTCGGCTTGCATGGTGCGGCCGGCAAAAGCCGGCAACAGATGCGCCAGCCCCTCGGTCGACGAATGGGCGCGGTGCGCGGCGGAAAAGGCGTCGTTGACGAAGATGTCGCCATTGGCGGCAAGCTTTTCGGTGAAGGCCGGATCGTTCTTTTCCTCGGCCTTGTAGAAGCGGGTGTTTTCAAGCAGCAGCACATCGCCCTTGTTCATGGCGGCGACGGCGCTTCCGGCCGTGTCGCCGACGCAATCCGAGGCGAAACCGACGGGACGGCCGAGCACGTCGGCTGTCGCCCTGGCGATAGGCTCCAGCGAGAATTCGGGCGAGGGGCCATCCTTGGGCCGGCCGAAATGGGCGAGCAGGATGACCTTGGCGCCCTTGGCCGATAGCTCGGCGATAGTCGGTGCGATGCGTTCGATGCGGGTGGCATCGGTGACCTTGCCGTCGGCGACAGGCACGTTGAGGTCGACGCGCACCAGCACGCGCTTGCCGCTGATGTTGCCGATATCGTCGAGTGTCTTGAAGGCGGCCATGCGGGTTCCTTTCGCGAAAAACCGGGGGACCATACCCCGCATCGGTGACGATGCAAGGCTTAGGGCGCGCTCGAACCGAAATTTTGAAGTGGGTACGATCTTGCGCCGGCGGGGCGGATGAATGGCAGCGCTCAATAGCGGTTTTGTCAGCTTTCGGTTGCTGCCTTTTCAGGCGCTGGCTCCGGGGCCGGCTTTTCGTCCGCCCGCGCCTCGGTCTCCTGCGTCTCGGTCGGCTTGCGCCAGTTGCGGATGAAGGCGGAAAGACGGTCGCCGATTTCGCCGGCGCTGAGGAAGACCGGCACCCGCGCCACCGGCGCGGTCGGCTCGAAAGACAGACCGAGGCCTATGATCTTGCCCTTGTCGTCGACGTCGCGGACGATCAGTTCTATCGGGCCGAGCAGGACGCGGTCGGCATATTCGGCATGGCCGCCGAGCCGCGCCGTGACCAGCGCGCCAACGGTGAGCTTTTGCTCCGCTTCGGTCAGGCCTGGCGTATAGGCCGCTTCCAGTTCAGCGGCGGAGCGCGCGGGGTCGACCGCGAAGGCACCGAAGAAATCGGCATCCTGGGGATCGACCACGGCACGGCTGGCGAACAGCTTGTCGAGCAGGCGCGGATAGCGGTCCGGCACGAAAATATAGACCTGGTCGCCGGCGGCGAGCCGGCCCATGTCCTGGAAGCGCATCGAGCGGCCGTCGCGCAGCACCAGCGAGGGCCGTGCCCAGCGCGGGATGCGCTCGCCGCGCGCCACCGGGCTGCCGTGTGCGACGCGATAGGCGAGAAGCTCGTGATGGGCCGAGCCCGGCAGTTCCAGCTCGACCTTGTCCAGCGGTCCGAGCCGTGCCGGTACGATCAGGCCGAGGCGGCGCGCCAGCGGTCCGACCGTCCAGCCCTGGATGACCAGCGACACGAGCACGATGATGAAGGCGGTGTTGAAGATGACACGGCCGTTTTCCAGGCCGCCGAGCAGCGGGGTGATGGCGAGCAGGATCGACACCGCGCCGCGCAGGCCGACCCACGAGATGAAGGCGACTTCGGGGCGCGGCAGACGGAACGGGATCAGGCAGAGCCAGACGGCGACTGGCCGCGCCACGAACATCAGGAACAGGCCGAGCAGCACCGCCGGCACCATGATCGCCGGAAACTGCGACGGCGTCGCGAACAGGCCGAGGATGAGGAACATGATGATCTGCGCCAGCCACGACATGCCGTCCTGGAAACGCTTGAGGATGGTGACGGCTCGGATGTCGGAATTGCCGGCGATAAGGCCGGCAATATACACCGCCAGGAAGCCTGAGCCGCCAATGGCGCCGGCTGCTGCAAACACCATCAGCGACAAGGTCAGCACGAAGATCGGCAGCAGGCCGTGGTCGAGATTGAGTCGGTCGACGAGGCGCACGATGGCGAGACCGCCCAGCACGCCTACGATTGCACCGAGGCCCATATTGAGGAGGAAGCCGAGGAACAGGCTGGTGACCAGAACATTGGTCTCGGGGTTGGCGTGGGCGGCGATGATCTCTACCAGCGTGATGGTCAGGAAGATGGCGATCGGGTCGTTGGTGCCGGATTCCACCTCCAGCGTCGAGCGCACGCGTTCGCGCAGATTGATCTCGCCGGCTCGCAACAGGAAGAACACGGCCGCCGCATCTGTGGAGGCGACGGCAGCCCCGAGCAGGAAGGATTCCAGCCAGGTGAGATCGAGCAGATAATGGGCGGCGACGCCGAACAGGCCGGTGGTGACAAGCACGCCGAAGGTCGCCAGCGACAAAGCCGGGCCTGCAGCCTGCCGCAAGGCGTTGAGCGGCGTGCCGAAACCGGAATCGAACAGGATGACGGCCAGCGCCAGTGAGCCGGCAAAATAAGCGATGCGGGCGTTGTCGAACTGGATACCGAGTCCGTCGGTGCCGGTGGCGAGGCCAATGCAGAGAAACAGGAGCAGAAGAGGGGCGCCGAAGCGGAAGGCGATCAGGCTCGAAAACGCGGCGGCGACGACAAGCGCTGTGCCGACCAGCGTGACGAGATAGATCGCATGCTCCATCCTGAAATCAGCCCCTCAAATTCGTCTGTCTCCTGCTTTGCGAGAGAGTGGGGCGAAGACGTGACCAGTGCAAGGCGGCAGGGTGGCTTTTTGGCCTATGCCGCTGATTTTTGGATGTTTTGGCGTCCAGGACACAATTTGGAAAGGCGCAAGCCGCCCTCATGAAAAACGCCCGGACAAAGCCGGGCGTTTCAGGTCTCGAAAAGAAAGCTTTGCGATCAGGCGATGGTCTTGCCGAAAGCGACCGCGGTGTCGCCCATGCGGTTGGAGAACCCCCATTCATTGTCGTACCAGGACAGCACCGAAACGAAGTTGCCGTCCATCACCTTGGTCTGGTCGAGCGCAACGATCGAGGAGCGCGGATCGTGATTGAAGTCGATCGACACGTTCGGGTGATGGGTGACGCCGAGAATGCCCTTCAGCTTGCCGTTGGAGGCGGCGATCACCGCGTCGTTGATCTCCTGCACCGTGGTCGAACGCTTGGCGATGAACTTGAAGTCGACGACCGAGACGTTCGGGGTCGGCACGCGGATCGAGATGCCGTCGAGCTTGCCCTTCAGGTCGGGCAGCACCAGCCCGATCGCCTTGGCCGCGCCGGTCGAGGTCGGGATTTGCGACAGGGCAGCGGCGCGGGCGCGGTAGAGATCCTTGTGCATGGTATCCAGCGTCGGCTGGTCGCCGGTGTAGGAATGGATCGTCGTCATCATGCCTTTTTCGATGCCGACCGTCTCGTGCAGCACGGCTGCCAGCGGGGCCAGGCAGTTGGTGGTGCAGGAGGCATTCGAGATGACGATGTGGTCCTTGGTCAGCTGGTCGTGGTTGATGCCGTAGACAACGGTAAGGTCGGCGCCTTCGGCCGGAGCCGAGACGATGACGCGCTTGGCGCCGGCGGTCAGGTGGGAGGCTGCCTTGTCGCGGGCGGTGAAGATGCCGGTGCATTCGAGCGCGATGTCGATGCCGAGTTCCTTCCACGGAAGCTGCGTCGGATCCTTGATCGCGGTGACCTTGAACGTCTCCTTGCCGACGGTGATCTGGTCGCCGGACACCGAGACTTCATGCGGGAAGCGGCCGTGCACGCTGTCGTAGCGCAAAAGGTGCGCGTTGGTCTCGACCGGGCCGAGGTCGTTGACGGCGACGACGTCGATGTCCTTGCGGCCAGATTCATGGATGGCGCGAAGGATGTTGCGGCCGATGCGGCCGAATCCGTTGATGGCAACTCTGACGGTCATTATTCTCTCCCTGGGAGTTGGAGGGCGGATGAGGGGTCCGCAGTTTCATAGCTGTGGAAGCAGAAAGAATCCAGCCGCAGTGGCGTGGATTTAAATCGATTAAGTTGGGCCGGCCCGGCGAGACCGCCTTACGCGATTTCGCCGAACCTTGAACCTATTTGTTATGCAGGCGGGCTTCCGCCGCCTTGGCCGCGGCTTCGGCGGTGATGCCGAAATGCGGATAGAGTTGCTCGATAGTGCCCGAGGCGCCGAAGCCTGTCATGCCGACGAAGATGCCGTCGGAGCCGATCAGATGATCCCAGCCCTGGCGTATGCCGGCTTCGATCGCCATCTTGATTGGCGCGTTGCCGATCGTTTTCTTGCGGTAGTCGTCGCTCTGCTGGTCGAACAGTTCGAAGCAGGGCACCGAGACGACGCGGGTGGGATGGCCGTGCTTTTCCAGCAGGTCGCGGGCGCCGAGTGCGATCTCGACCTCGGAGCCGGTGGCGAAGATCGTCACCGTTGCCTCGCCGCTGGCGGCAGCCAGCTCATAGGCACCCTGGCTGCTCAAGTTGTTGGCAACGAATTCGTTGCGTACCGTCGGCAGGTTCTGGCGGGTAAGCGCCAACGTCGACGGCGTCTTTTCCGACTCCAGGGCGATCTGCCAGCATTCAGCGGTTTCCACGGCGTCGGCCGGGCGGAAGACATTGTGGTTGGGAATGGCGCGCAATGCGGCCAGATGCTCGACCGGCTGGTGGGTCGGGCCGTCTTCGCCCAGACCGATGGAATCATGGGTCATGACGAAGATCGAGCGGATGCCCATCAGCGAGGCGAGCCGCATCGACGGACGGGCATAGTCGGAGAAGCACATGAAGGTGCCGCCATAGGCGATGAGGCCGCCATGCAGCGTCAGGCCGTTGATCGCGGCGGCCATGCCGTGCTCGCGGATGCCGTAGTGGACATAGCGCTGGCCATAGTCGTCCGACGTGATGTTCTTGGTCTGGCTGGTCTTGGTGTTGTTGGAGCCGGTCAGGTCGGCGGAGCCGCCGATGGTCTCGGGCACGGCGCCGTTGATGACTTCCAGCGCCATCTCGGACGATTTGCGGGTGGCGACCTTCGGCTTGTCGGCCGAGAGCTTCTTCTTGTAATCGGCGATGACGGCGTCGAAATTGGACGGCAGCTTGCCGCTGAGGCGGCGCTCGAACTCAGCCTTCAGTTTGGCATCGGCCTTGGCCAGGCGGCCTTCCCAGTCGGTGCGTGCCTTGACGCCGGCCTTGCCGGCGGTGCGCCAGGCGTCGAGGATGTCGGCCGGAATCTCGAAGGGCGGCGAATCCCAGTTGAAGAACTTCCGGGCGCCGGCGATCTCGTCGGCTCCGAGCGGCGAACCGTGCGCCTTGTTGGTGCCGGCTTTGGTCGGCGCGCCGAAGCCGATGGTCGTCTTGCAGGCGATCATGGTCGGCTTGTCGGAATGGCGGGCGGCTTCGATGGCATAGGCGATGGCTTCCGGATCGGTGCCGTCGATGTGGCTGGCATTCCAGCCGGAGGCCTGGAAGCGGGCGACCTGATCGGTGTTGTCGGACAGCGAGACCGGACCGTCGATCGAAATGTCGTTGTTGTCCCAGAAGACGATCAGCTTGTTGAGCTTGAGATGGCCGGCAAGCGCGATGGCTTCCTGGGACACACCTTCCATCAGGCAGCCGTCGCCGGCCAGCACATAGGTGTAGTGATCGACGAGGTCGTTGCCGAAGGCGGCGTTCATGATGCGCTCGCCGAGCGCGAAGCCGACCGAATTGGCGAGACCCTGGCCAAGCGGGCCGGTTGTCGTCTCGATGCCGGTGGCGTGACCATATTCAGGGTGACCGGCAGTCTTCGAGCCCAACTGGCGGAAGTGCTTGATCTGGTCGATTGTCATGTCTTCGTAGCCGGTCAGATGCAGCAGTGAATAGAGCAGCATCGAGCCATGGCCGGCCGACAGGATGAAACGGTCGCGGTCGGCCCAGTGCGGGGCCTTGGGGTCATATTTCAGGAAGCGCGTGAACAGCACCGTGGCGATATCGGCGCAGCCCATGGGCAGGCCCGGATGGCCGGAATTTGCCTTCTCGACGGCGTCCATGGAGAGAAAGCGGATCGCATTGGCCATCCGGTCATGTTGTTCACGCGACGTCATGGTTCCTCCAGAAGTGGGGGTTTGGGGGCTTGGGAGAGCCCTTGAAAAGGGTGCGCGACACATAGCAGGCGCGCGCTTTTAGTCAACAAATCGGGTGCACATTTGCCGGCCTTGTGATGCCGGCGGCGGGTCTGCATTAGCGTTAGCAGGGGACAGTCGCGAGAGCTTTGTTGACGTTGCCTTCACCCGGTGCCTAATGTTTCAGGGATAACGCGTTCTGAACGTGAACGATTCGGTGATGGGCAGGGCACAGGACGAAGGCCATGACCGGGGAAGCCACACTCAAGGAAGTCATCGCGAGGCTGGGCAAGGCCATCGAGGGGCTGGAAAACGCTGTCGCGGCCAAGCTCGAGCATGAACGCGATTACTCGGAAGCCGAGGCCGAAGTGCAGCGGATGAATGCCGACCGCTCCCGGCTGGCACAGGAACTCGACAATTCCGAAGTGCGCGCCGAACGGCTGGAAGACGCCAACAAGGAAGTGTCGCGACGGCTGGTGACCGCCATGGAAACCATCCGCGCCGTGTTGGACAGATAGGAGCTGGCCCCGATGGCACAGGTCACGGTTTCAATCGACGGCAAGCAGTATCGCATGGCCTGCGACGAGGGCCAGGAAGAGCATCTGATCGACCTTGCCGAACGCTTCGACCGCTATGTTTCACACCTGAAGGACTCGTTCGGCGAGATCGGCGATCAGCGACTGACCGTGATGGCCGGCATCATGGTGATGGATGAACTCTCGGAGTTGCAGAAACGCGTCAAGGGCATGGAAAGCGAAGTGCTGACCCTGCGCAAGACCCGCGACGAGGCTCTGACCAAGGCCGACAAAAGCGATAGCGTGCTGACCAACGCGCTCGGCGCGCTGGCACAGCGCATGGAAGACCTGGCTGTGACGCTGGCGGTCAACAAAACCTGAGGCAGGAACCTTTCCTGTCCAGCCCAACAGGCTCTCATACGCGCGCAGCGTATTCGGCAGCATAAAAATGCTCGCCTGCCGCCGACAAGAGTTTCATATTATCTTGCAGCCACGATTTTTGCGCTAAGATGCAACGATGCCGGGCGGGACAGCTTGATGTCGGCGTGATTGCCGCGTGCTGTTCCTCGCTGCCGACGGTTCCGTTTACAGGGGAGATGTACCATGAGCCTTCGTATCAACGACATTGCGCCGGATTTTACCGCCGAGACCACGCAAGGGACGATCAAATTCCATGACTGGATCGGTGACGGTTGGGCGATCCTGTTCAGTCACCCGAAGAATTTCACGCCGGTCTGCACGACCGAGCTTGGCACGATGGCGGGGCTCGAAGGCGAGTTCAAGAAGCGTAATGTCAAGATCATCGGCATTTCGGTCGATCCGGTCGAAAGTCACGGCAAGTGGCAGGACGACATCAAGACGGCGACCGGTCATTCGGTGAACTACCCGCTGATCGGCGACAAGGACCTCAAGGTCGCCAAGCTCTACGACATGCTGCCGGGCGGTGCCGGCGAGACGTCGGAGGGCCGTACGCCGGCCGACAATGCCACGGTGCGCTCGGTCTACGTCATCGGACCTGACAAGAAGATCAAGCTGGTGCTGACTTACCCGATGACCACGGGGCGCAATTTCGATGAGATCCTGCGCGCGGTCGATTCCATGCAGCTCACCGCCAAGCACCAGGTGGCGACACCGGCGAATTGGAAGCAGGGCGAGGACGTTATCATCACCGCTGCTGTCTCCAACGAAGACGCGATCAAGCGCTTCGGCGCCTACGAGACCATTTTGCCCTATCTGCGGAAGACCAAGCAGCCATCGGCCTGATCCCAGGCGCTTCGCAACGATCTTTGGCCTTCTCGCCCTTGCGAGCCAAGTGATACTTGACTGCCGCACCCGAGCGGACAACCATGCTCCTCTCGGGTGTCGCCAGAGAAAATCATTCCTGACGACCGAGAGTTGGGGAAGCCGGAATTGGACGTAGCTTTGGCCAGGCCGCAGGTCAGCGGCTTCTATGACAAGCCGACCGGGGCCATTCAGTATGTCGTCGCCGACCGGGCGACGAAACGCTGCGCCATCATCGATCCGATCCTCGATTTCGATGAGAAATCCGGCGCCACGGCAACGACGAATGCCGACGCCTTGCTCGACTTCGTCAGCGAGCAGGGGCTGAGCGTCGAATGGATCCTCGATACCCATCCGCATGCCGACCATTTTTCGGCGGCGCATTACCTGAGAGAGAAGACGGGCGCGCCGACAGCAATCGGCGACAGGGTCGTCGAGGTCCAGAAACTGTGGAAGGCGATCTACAACTGGCCGGATTTCCCCGCGGACGGCTCGCAGTGGGACAGGCTATTTGGTGAAGGCGAAACCTTCCAGGTGGGCACGCTTCCGGTCAAGGTGCTGTTCTCGCCCGGGCACACGCTGGCCTCGATCACCTATATGGTCGGTGATGCCGCCTTCGTCCACGATACGCTGTTCATGCCCGACAGCGGCACGGCGAGGACGGACTTTCCCGGCGGCAGTGCCGCGCGGCTCTGGCGCTCGATCCAGGACATTCTGGCGTTGCCGAACGAGACGCGCGTCTTCGTCGGCCATGACTATCAGGCCGGCGGCCGCGAGCCCTCGTGGGAAAGCACGGTCGCCATACAGAAGGCAACCAACATCCATCTCGTCGCCGCGCGCAGCGAGGCCGAGTTCGTCGCCTTGCGCGAGGCGCGCGACAGGACGCTGCCGATGCCAAGGCTGATCCTGCATGCGCTGCAGGTCAACATGAATGGCGGACGGCTGCCGGAACCGGAAGCCAATGGCCGGCGGTACCTGAAGTTTCCGCTGGATGGGCTTTGAGGGGCTGTTGGCGAAGTTGCCAATCTCCCCCTTGCGGGGGAGATGCCCGGCAGGGCAGAGGGGGGTGCTGTCCCGCCAACCTGTCAGCTAATTGTGGTTGTGCCTTCAGTCTTTCGGTTGGGTGACTGACGCCGAAAAGTAGCGATCCTTCACACCCGCCTCTGTCCTGCCGGACATCTCCCCCGCAAGGGGGAGATCGGATGTCGCCTTCGCTTTCGCCAACCACCATTGCAGTCCGCTACAAAAAAGGCGGCGCCAGTTTCCTGACGCCGCTTTGATTTTTGTAACCGAAGCTAACCTTACGCCGCGGGCTGCGCCTCAATCGTGCGCAGCGCCTGGATCTGGCGCTTGGCGGCGGCCTTGACCGCATCCTGCACCTTCTCGAAGGCGCGCACCTCGATCTGGCGCACGCGCTCGCGGCTGATGTCGAACTCGGACGACAGCTCTTCCAGCGTCAGCGGCTCCTCGGCGAGGCGACGGGCCTCGAAGATGCGCCGCTCGCGCTCGTTAAGCACGGCAAGAGCGCCCGACAGCATGCCGCGCCGGTTTTCCAGCTCGTCCTGCTCGATCAGCATCTCTTCCTGGCTTTCGTGGTCGTCGACCAGCCAGTCCTGCCACTCGCCGGACTCACCTTCGCTCGCCCGGATCGGGGCATTGAGCGAGGCGTCGCCCGACAGGCGGCGGTTCATCGACACCACCTCGGCTTCGGAAACGTTCAGCCTGGTGGCGATCTCGGCGATCTGGTCGGGCTTCAAGTCGCCGTCGTCCAGCGCCTGGATCTTGCCCTTCACCTTGCGCAGGTTGAAGAACAGGCGCTTCTGATTGGCGGTCGTGCCCATCTTGACCAGGCTCCACGAGCGCAGGATGTACTCCTGGATCGAGGCCTTGATCCACCACATGGCATAGGTCGCGAGGCGGAAGCCACGCTCGGGTTCGAATTTCTTGACGGCCTGCATCAGGCCGACATTGCCTTCCGAGATCACTTCACCAATCGGCAGGCCATAGCCGCGATAGCCCATGGCGATCTTGGCGACGAGTCTGAGGTGGCTGGTGACGAGCTTGTGCGCAGCGGAGGTGTCTTCATGCTCGGCGTAACGCTTGGCGAGCATGTACTCTTCCTGCGGCTGCAGCATGGGAAAGCGGCGGATTTCTTCCAGGTAGCGGCTGAGGCCGCCTTCGCCGGAAACGATACTGGGTAGTGACTGGGCCATGATAGCGCCCCCTCTCTATTGGAGTGATGCCCCCGAAACGCGGCGGGCATGTGACGCGAGCACCAAAAGGCTCGCCCGCGACATCAGATCTTATACAGGAACAAAACCAGAAAAGACAGGCATTTGTTCAACACGAAACAGTGTGTCACGGTGAAGTGAACAATCTCTGTCAGGTTTTTTAAGGCTTGTTGGTGAGGGTTCAGAGTTTGCGGAAGCCGCCGACGAGTTCCTCCATGTCCCCCGGTAACGGCGCCTCGAACCTCATCGTTAGATGGGTAGTGGGGTGGCGAAATGCAAGGAGCCAGGCATGCAAAGCCTGCCGGGGAAATGCCTTGACCTGACTTTTCAGCGGTTCGGGCAGCCGGTTGGCCTTGGTGCGGAAGGCCTGGCCGTAGTCGGGGTCGCCGACCACGGGATGACCAATATGCGCCATGTGGACACGGATCTGGTGGGTGCGGCCAGTTTCCAGCCGGCATTCGACCAGGCTGGCCGTGGCGAACTCCTGTTGGTTCTCGCCGAAGCGCTCCTGCACGGCGAAGTGGGTGACCGCATGGCGGGCGTCGTCGCGTCCTTCCGGCACCACGGCACGGCGCACCCGGTCGGCGGCGCGGCCGAGCGGCGCGTCGACCCTTCCGGCCGGCCTCTGCGGTATCCCCCAGACCAGCGCCAGATAGGCACGTTCGAGATCGCCGGTCAGGCCGTGATCGGCGAAAGCCTCGGACAGTGACTTGTGGGCGCGGTCGGTCTTGGCGACCACCATGACGCCGCTGGTCTCCTTGTCGAGGCGGTGGACGATGCCTGGCCGCCGGACGCCGCCGATGCCGGAAAGGCTGTCGCCGCAATGATGGATCAGCGCATTGACCAGCGTGCCGGTCCAGTTGCCGGCACCGGGATGAACGACAAGCCCGGCCGGCTTGTTGATGACGATCAGTTCGTCGTCCTCATAAAGCACATCGAGCGCGATGTTCTCGCCCTGCGGCTCCGCCGGCTCCGGCTCCGGCATGGTAACCGACACGCTTTCGCCGGGCGCCATCTTGCGCTTGGTCTCGTCGACAGGCTTGCCGTCGACCGAGACCGCGCCCTGCCTGATCAGCATCTGCACGCGGCTGCGTGACATGTCCGGGCCAAGGCTTGCGGCCAGCCACTGGTCGAGGCGCAGGCCGGCCGCATCCGCGCCCGCCACCAGCACTGTCGGTTCCGCCTCTATCAATTCAGGGGCCTCTTCGCTATGAGCGCTCATTGAAAAACCGTTCCGGAACTGTTTTGCCATGGCCAGCCCGATCGCCGAAGAAGACCAGGATAAGCCGCTCGACCCCGAGGTCGAAAAGGTGCGCAGGAAACTCGTCCGGTTCGTCGGGATCAATCTCGGCCTGCTGTTCCTCGCCCTTATGGTGGTGATCGGCGCCCTTGTCTACAAAGCGCGCAATGCACCGCCGGCGAACCCGCCGCTGGCCGGCGATATCCAGACACCCGCCGGCGAACCGGTCAGCGGCGACATCGTGCTGCCGGTCGGCGCCAAGGTGCTCAGCCAGTCGCTGTCCGGCAATCGTGTCTCGATCGACGCCGAGCTTGCCGATGGCAGCCGCACGATCTTCGTCTACGATATCACCGAGCGCCGCCTGATCGGCCGGTTTGCGATCCGCAACAAGTGACCGAGCCACAACGACGAACGGCAGCAGGCCAATGAGCAAGCCTCAGGCATGACCGGGTTCGCCGAACATCGTCGCATCGCCACGGTCGCCCTGGTCGTCGCCAACTATGACGAGGCGATTGCCTGGTATGTCGAGAGGCTGGGTTTTCTGCTCGCCGAAAATGTCGATCTCGGCGGCGGCAAGCGCTGGGTCACAGTGGCGCCGGCCAACGGGCAGGGCGCCAGGCTGCTTCTGGCCGAAGCGTCCGACGAGGCGCAAAGGCAGAGCATCGGCAACCAGACCGGTGGCCGTGTCTTCCTGTTCCTGGAAACCGACGATTTTGCCCGCGACCACGCAGCGATGCTGGAGAAGGGCGTCGAATTCCGCGAAGCACCGCGCTTCGAGCCCTACGGCACGGTGGCGGTTTTCGCCGATCTGTACGGCAATCTCTGGGATCTGATCGAACCGAAACGATAGGCTCACGGCCGGCTTTTCCTCGGCAAGGGAAAGCGGCCTAACCCCAGTTGCTTTTTCCCAGCGCTCAGCCTATATCGCCGGTTCTTGAACGCGCCCATCGTCTAGCGGTCAGGACACCGCCCTCTCACGGCGGGAACAGGGGTTCGATTCCCCTTGGGCGTACCAAGTTTTTCGACAAATTTGCAGGATGCCGTCGATTTCGTTCTGAAGTCGACGACCCTCGATACTGTGGCGTTCAGGAAACCAGCTCTGCACAGGTAGCCGCAGCCTTGAAAATCCCAGTGGCACCAACCACTCGGGCCTTCATTTCATTCATCTGGCCACCGGCGCCGGGGCGCTTGGCAATTCGCTCAACGGGATATTCACGAACGTCGGCACTACGGTCAACAGCAGCGGCTCGTAAGTCGGTACATCAATTCGGTCGCCACCGGCCGGATTCGTCGATCTCAGCCTCCAAGAGCGTAGCGCGTACGTGCTTCCGATGTCGGGCATCGGGAGTGCGGACGGCGCTCTCAATCAGTCGGCTTTTTCCCGTTGCGTCGCCGCGTCGTCGTTTCTGGCGCCGCGAGGCTGTTTGCATTAGCATCACGTCACGGATCCTGAGATACGGCTCCAGCGGCGCGCAGAACGCCGCGCTGCCCGGACGGCCAGTTGATGTCACGGGGGAGGAAGGCCAATGCAGAAGCTGCAATCGCAGGGTGTCCATCACATCACGCTGGTCGGCGCCGGACGCCAGACCTCGATCGATTTCTGGGAAGGCGTGCTCGGCATGCCGTTCATCTTCGAGCAGCCCAACCTCGACAAGCCCAGGGAAAGCCACCTCTATTTCGATCCCGGCGACGGCCGGTTGATCACCATCTTCACCGACGAGAGCCGCACACCGGAGAGACGGCGCACGCCGACCGATCCGGGTTGTGTTCACCACATCGCCTTTTCGGTGTCGCGCGTCACCTTCCTGCAGGCGGTCGCCCGGCTTGACGAGCGCGGCATCAAGCACAGCGGCGTCAAGGATCGCGGTTTCATGGATTCGATCTATTTCGAGGATCCGCTCGGCCTGCTGGTCGAGTTGGCGTCCTACCGCTTCGAACCGCCAGCGGGCTTTACCCATGCCGACGTGCTGATGGAAGCGCACAAGATCCGTGTCGCGCGCGGCGACTACAACATCGCCGAAGTGCATCTCGCCGATGCGATCCAGGCGCTTGTCGAGCGTTCCCGCGCAACCTTGTCGGAGGACCGGGCACCGAAGAACCCATACTGAACAGACCAGAGGGAGGAACAAGATGGCCAAGACAGCGACGAAGAGTGCGAAGAAATCCATGGCCAAGGCAACCGCCAAGCCGGCGGTCAAGGCGGCCGCCAAGCCTGCTGCGAAAGCGACTGCAAAAGCCGCGCCTAGGGCCAAGGCGAAGCCGGCCAAGAAGCCGGCGCTGAAGCTCAGCATGCTGAAGCCCAGCGTCAACAACATGACCGTGCGGGTGTTTGCGCGCGCGGCCGGTTTCGACCATGCCGAGACCGATGCCTGGGGCCACACCCGTTCGCCGGAATTCATGGCGCGAAATCCCGCCCATTTGACACCGATGATCGAGGACAAGGGCCTTCCCAGAGGCGTGTTGTGGGAAAGTTGCGCCATCATGCAGTATCTCGCCAACAAGCACGGGCTGGAGAAATTCTATCCGAAGGCGCCGGCCAAGCGGGCCATGGTCGACAGTGCCATGTTCTACCTGATCGGCACGCTCTACCCCTATGTGGCGCGCGCCACCTATCCGGCGCTCGGCTTCCCGCAATATGCGGGCGAGGTCGGCCACAGCGATGCGCACCCAGACAGGAAGTCGGAGGCCCAGAAGGCGGCGATGGCGGCGATTGCCGAGCCGCTGGAGGTCTTCCATAGCTTCTTCAGGGACGGCAAGCCGTTCATCGGCGGCAAGCACCCGTCGATCGCCGATATCCGCCTGGCCGCGACGCTCGAATTCCTGGCCGTTGTCGACTATGCCTTGCCCAAATGGGCGAAGGACTATGTGGCGGCGATCGAGAAGAAGCTCGGCAAGGCCTATAGCGAGCCGGCCGGCGACGTGCGCGGCTACATCGCCCATGTTAAGTCGCAGGCCAAGGCCTGAAGTTAAGGATTCGTTAACCAAAGCCCTGTCTACTGCGGGGCAATTCGCTTTCGGCCCGCGACCACGGATGTACTGGCGCAGAACGTCGTAGCGATAGGAAAGGTCGGCGCAATGCCGGCCTTTTTGCTTTTCGCACGCCATCGCCAAGTGCGATCTGGCACGGAGGCCTCGTCCAGTGTCGCTTTTCTGACGTCAACTTTTGCGGAGAGATATTGTCATCGCCAGCGTTGGCCCTACCATCCAGTCCGGCATGGATGATCGGTCAGGCGCGAAATGAGGGCTGGCGATGAAAAGCGTTGCGAAGCAGGTTGCGGTTGTGGGTGTGATGCTGGCGAGTGCTGTTCATCCTTCAAATGCGGCTGAACTGAACACAATGAACGATGTCGGGACCGCCATTCAGGCATGCTGGACACCGCCGGCGGATGCCGGAACTGCCAGCGTCACCTTGAGCTTCAGCTTCAAGCGGGACGGCACGCTAATCGGCCCACCGAGGCCGACAGCCATCAAGGTGGAAGGCGATGCCAAGGCGAAGAAATCGTTTGTCGACGCCGCGACAACGGCCCTGCAGAATTGTCTGCCCCTGACCTTCTCAGCGAAACTGGCGCAAGGGATCGCCGGCAACGTGTTCACATTGCAATTCGCTTCTCCAAAATAGGCGCTGCCGCTCAGTGGTGACTGCGCCTGGCTTCGGCATGCCGGGCAAGATCGGGCGTCTCGAAGACGTAGTCGCTCCAGGCTGATTCAGGAACCTGGCCAGCCAGATAGCATTCCAGCAACAGGCTCTGCTCGGGATTGAGTGGCCTTGGCGCGCGCTGGTCCAGCCCCAGCGAGTGAAACAGGTTTCTTGTCAGGTCCGAGACGGTGAAGTGGATCGACATCTGCAATCTCCCTTTGGTCCTTCAACGCGGAAGGCCCGGCAAAGGTTTCGAACGCCTGGCGATAATGGCGCATTGATCTCGGTCCGTTGCGTTGCAAATCCTCGGCCACGGTCAGGCTTGCGCTTTCTTTCGAGGTTCGTCTCAATCTTGAAATAAAAATGTAATATCGAATTTACATGAGGTAACGTAGTACAATAGACAATAGGTTATTCAGGTTGAAACTCTTTAGATTGTTAGAAATTACTCATGTAGCTGAAGCTTGCTGAAGTCATGGGCTCTAAATTCCAGGTTCTCCGCAAAAAGGACCAAGTTGTCCCGATGATCCGTTTCTGGCCTTCCATGGTGATCGCATTTATTTCGCTGGCGGCAGTTTTGTTCGGTACGCTTTCGTCCTACGCGGACAGCTGCGGCGCGATCAGAAGCCAGTTGCTTTCGGCTGGCCGCAGCGGCGGGGCGAGCCCGGAGCTTGCCCAGTTGCGCCGGCAACTTGCAGCCATCCAGACTATCGAGAGACAGCGCCAGTGCACGGCGAAAAGTTCGCTTGGTGGTCTCTTCAACGCCTGCGCCGATCTCGCCAGGAGCCGCTCGGATGTGCAGCGCCGGATCGCTGCCGCCGAGAATTCGGGCCGCGACACAGCGGGCCTGCAGGCGCGCCTCGTCGCGCTTGGCTGTGCGCCTTCGGCAAAGCAACGGCCTGTGCGCGCCGCGCCCAGCACCCAATCGGCGACCACCACGTTCGCCGGCAATGCGATGCTGTTTTGCGTGCGTCTGTCGGACGGGTATTTCTTCCCGGCGCCAAAGTCGCAGTTCGCCGCCAGTGGCGATCTTAAGGAGACGGTCGATCAATGCCGTTACATCTGCGATGACCCCGGCGTCGACCTCTACACGTTGAGCGACGCCAGCCTCGAAACCGACCAGATGACCGCACTCGACACGCGCAAACCCTATACCGAGCTGCCGGCAGCCTTCAGATATCGCGATGATGCGAATTTCAAGGCATGCGACGTCAAGCGCTACTACCAGCGGGTCACCGAACTGCGAGCCAGGACCGTGACGCCCGCCAACATGCGCAACGCCATTATTCCGCTGCCGACGGCGAAGCCGGATCTCGGCACGGTTGCGACCGTCGCCGGGATCGATGCCGAAGCCCCAGGTGCGGTCCAGCACCTTTCGATCGAGGCCGGCGAGCGGCCGGTGCGCGTGGTCGGCCCGGCATTTTTCCCGGCCGAATGATCGCCGGTCTTCCCCGATCGGCGATCACCGGTGGCGGCGTGCGTGCTGCGATGCGGTTGCGCGATCCCTCTGGAACAGAGGGGCACTCACGGCGTTGTGATCGACATCAGCCGGGAGGAACGCCGTGGCTACGTTCAGGGAAATGCGGGTGCTGGAGATCGTCGAGGACGACTCGCTGACCACCGAACAGAAAATCGCCGAACTGCGCGAGATCGAATCCGAGGCGCGTGGGTTGCAGCGGGCTGCCTCGGAGGGTCCAATGGACGACGATGACGGTTGGCAGGAAGATCTGCGTCAGGTTCGTCTTGCACTCGACAAGCTCGGAGCGAAGGAGCCGAAAAAAGGCGCTGCTTCCCTGTGAAGGCCGGGTAACCAAGCTATCCGCGGATCGCGTTTTGTTTGATCGAATCCCGCTTTTAGAGACCCGCTCCAATCTAATCACAGACCATGCGAGCTCTCTTGCCGGGCTCGCTGACGTTCCTGCAGGTCAGCGGCTTCGCCGGCGCCGATAGGGACGCCGACGCAGGCAACCTCGTCTGGTGCCGTCTCGGTGCGGCATGGCTGACCTTGCGCTCGGAAAAACGCCGGGGTGGCTGCGGCGCCACCGGAAAAGCGCCGTTTTCGACCTCGGATTGGCCGTAGTCGACATTCGGTGGCGGCCGATCCCAGATGCGCCGGACATCGAGCGGTCTCGGGATGACGACCGTGCCGTCATAACTGCGAGAGCAACCGCCGCCGAAAAGCAGCGCCAGCCCCATGAAAAAAGGCACAATCCGTCCAAGCATCAGCAATACCCCTGCCGTTGCTTATATAGCGGGTTCGACCCTGCCGACAACCGGGCGGATGAAGCAGACCCTGCCGCCCAATCCTGTCTAACCAACCGTTAAGGTTAGCGGATCCTTAATGCTTCTCGGGCACATTCCGCCGACGAACCGCGGAGGAGGGTTCGGCCTTGGTTTTCGGGGTGGGGACGGCATGGCGGAAGCGAACGAAACAATCGGCGCGCGCGGCAAGCGCGAGCCTCGCAGATCCACTGCGCATGGCGATGATGCATCATCGTCCGCCTCTTGCATGGATTCGAACGATGCGCTTCGCCAACTCGTTGAAGCCGGTTCCGACTGGATCTGGGAGACCGACGCCGAACTGCGCTTCTCCTGGCTTTCGCAAAACTACCAGGCAGCCACTGGCACCGATCCGGCAAACGTGCTCGGCCGGTTCCGCTTCGACTTCCTCAACCAGGTCCTTAACGGCGATCGCAGTGGCGCCGCGCATCTGGAGGATCTGCAGGCGCACCGGCCTTTTCGCGACTTCGTCTACGAACTCAAGGGTGGCAACGCCGACTGTCGCTGGGTCTTGACGTCAGGCTTTCCGAAGTTCGACGACGAAGGAAGATTTGCCGGTTATCGCGGCATCGGCCGCAACGTCACGGCACTGGCGGGCGCCTTCAAAGATCCGGGGCCGGGACCATCGGCCTACGGCGAGCCCGGCCAGCATCTGGCCGACCTCGAGCGGACCATGGACGCCATGCATATGGGCGTCGTGCTTCTCGATGCCAGGCTCGACACGCTGATCATCAACAAGGCCTATCGCGACCTCTCGAGGATTCCGGACGGCGCTGTTAGCGTCGGCGCTCCGTTCAGCCTGTTGATGGAGCTCAACCGCCGCAGCGGCATCTATGGCGACATCGACGAACAGCAATGGCAGCGCTACCTCGCCACCCGCCTCGACGAGATTCGCGCCGGATCCGTCGCGCCGCGCGAATTTGTCCATGCCAACGGCAGGACGATGATGTTCTCGGTGACGGCGTTGTCCGGGGGCAGGCGGCTGCTGACCTATTATGAGGTTACCGAGATCAAGCAGCGCGATGCGGAGATCAAAAGCGCCAATGCCAAGATCGCAGAGACCTTCGCCAGTCTCCGCACCATGGTCGACCAGATGCCGATCGGTGTCCTCGTCCTCGACGCCAATATGCGCGCCGAGATCATCAACCGTGCTTTCTATGATTTCTGGCAGATCGACGTCCGGCGCGCCGAGATCGGCTGCAGCTTCCGCGATCTGATGGACGCCAGCCGCGACATCGATCCGTTTGGTGCCGACGATGCATCATGGCAGCGGCATGTCGCAGAGCGCGAGGCGGAAATCAGGGCCGGGATCGCCGCCTCGCGGCAGTTCCCGCGCAATGACGGCCGCACCCTGATCTCGTCGATGGCGCCGCTGGCCGGCGGCAGGCGGCTGATCTCCTATGTCGACGTCACCGACATGAAGGACCGGGAGGCCGAACTTGCCGACGCGCTGGAGAAGGCGCGGCTGGCGGAGGCGGTGATCAACGCCGTCAAGGATCCGATCTTCGTCAAGGACGACCATCTGCGTTTCGTCTTCGTCAACGAGGCGTTCGCCGCTCTGTTTGGCCAGACGCCGCAAGCCATGCTCGGCAAGCCCGGCGGCGATTTCCTTACCACAAAGGACACCGCGCTTTTCGAGCATAGCGAACGTGACGTCCTTGCGACCGGGCGGCCGTACGAAGTGGAAGAGAATTTCGAGGCCGATGGCGCCAGCCGATCGCGCATCGTCAGGAAGAGCCGCGTCGGCATGGCCAGCGGCCGCGACTATGTTGCCGGCTTCCTGTTCGACATTTCCGACATGAAGCGCCGCGAGACCGAGGCGCAGGATGCGCGCAAGCATCTCGCCAGCGTTCTGGAATCCTTGCCGGCCGCCGTGATCATCTACGATAGCGACGACAGGTTCGTGTTCGCCAACCGCAAGATCCAGGATACGCTGCCGGCCTTGAAGCCGGCATGGCAGCCCGGCTGCACATTCCGCGAGGCACTCGTTCTGGGCCATGCGAACGGCTATTTCCGCAACAGCGGCGATCCACAAGTCGACCAGCTCTACGACAGCGACCATGACCGCTGGCTGGATGCGATCCTCGCCCGCTACCGCTTGCCCAATTCCTGCTACGAGCGTCATAACCCCGACGGCCGCTGGTACCAAGTCTACGACATGCGGACCGATGATGGCACCTTCATTGGTGTTCGCGTCGACATCTCCGAGATCAAGAGCCGCGAGGCGGCATTGCGCGATTCGATGCGCCAGATCGACCTGTTCCGGCACGTGATGGACGAGTTGCCGGTGGCCGCCTTCATCAAGGCGCAGGACCTGAGCATCGAATTCGTCAACAAGGCCTGGTGCGCGATCACCGGCTTGGCCAAGGAGGATGTCATCGGCCGCACCGACCGGCAGTTGTTCGGTGCGCAGGACGCCGATGGCTACAGCCATGACGACACGCAAGTCGTCGTGACGGGCGCCGTCAAGGAGGTCGAGGAACCCGTCACCCATCGCGACGGTACGGTTCGGCAGTTGATGACGCGCAAGAGCCGCCTGGTGACGCTGGACGGGTCGGTGCATCTGGTCGGTTCGAGCACCGACATCACCGACGTCAAGGCGCGCGAGCGTGCGCTGGAAGAAAGCATGCGCGAGAACGAGGTGTTCCGCAGCCTGATCGACAACGTGCCGGTATCGATCTACGCCAAGCGCTCCGATCTCCGGCAGTTCTATGTCAACAAGGGCTGGTGCGATCTCACGGGCTTCCGCAAGGAAGAGGCTATCGGCAAGACCGACATCGAGATTTTCGGGCCGGATGGCGAGGCTTTCGTCAATGGCGACCTCGCCGTGCTGCGCACCGGCGAAACCCAGGAGGTCGAAGAGACGGTGACGTTGGCCGACGGCAGCGTCAGGCATCAATTCGCCCGCAAGGGCGCGATGATCGCCTCCGACGGCTCGCTCTATTTGATCGGCTCGACCACCGACATCACCGAGCTGAAGATGCGAGAGGCCGAACTGCGCGAGGCGCGTCAGCGCGCCGTGCTCGCCGACCGCGCCAAGTCGGAATTCCTCGCCAATATGAGCCATGAGATCCGCACGCCGATGAACGGCGTGCTCGGCATGGCCGAACTGCTGGCCAAATCGGACCTCGACCCGAAGCAGAAGACGTTTACCGACATCATCGTGAAATCGGGCAATGCGCTGCTCACCATCATCAACGACATCCTGGACTTCTCCAAGATCGATGCCGGTCAGCTGGTGCTCGATCCGGCGCCCTTCAATCTGGCCGAGGCGATCGAGGATGTAGCGACGCTGGTGTCCACACGGGCCAAGGAAAAGGACCTCGAGCTGATCGTTCGTGTCGAGCCTCGGCTCGAGAGCCTGTTCGTCGGCGATGTCGGCCGTATCAGGCAGATCGTCACCAACCTGCTCGGCAACGCGGTGAAATTCACCGATGAAGGCCATGTGCTGGTCGACGTCACCGGCGAGAGGGTTCCAACCGGAACGAAGCTGACGATCTCGGTCACCGATACCGGCATCGGTATCCCCGAGGAAAAACTGAAACTGGTGTTCGAGAAATTCAGCCAGGTCGACACCTCTTCGACGAGGCGACACGAGGGGACCGGTCTCGGCCTCGCCATCACCTCGCGGCTCGTCGAGCTGATGGGCGGCGATATCGGGGTCGAAAGTGCGGAAGGCAAGGGCTCGACTTTCTGGTTCTCGGTGACGCTGCCGAGGGCCGGACAGCAGAACGGGCAACGCATCATGCCGATCGACGTGACCGGTGCGCGTGTGCTGATCGTCGACGACAATGCCGTCAACCGGGCGATCCTGACCGAACAGATGACATCGTGGACGTTCGATTCCTGCGCGGCCGAAAGCGGCGCCGAAGGCCTCAAGGTGCTGATCGCCGCCGCAGCCTATGGCGTGCCGGTCGACTGCGTCGTGCTCGACTACCAGATGCCTGAAATGAGCGGCGCCGAAATGGCGCGGATCGTGCGCAACACCGCCGGTCTTGCCGGCACGCCGATCATCATGCTGACCTCGGTCGACCAGTCGCTCGCCAACACCAGCTATCGCGATCTCGGCATCGATGCCCAGCTGATCAAGCCGGCGCGCTCATCTGTGCTGCTGGAAACGCTGGTCGCGACCATCCAGCGGCATCGCCACAACACTGGCGGCAGCGATGCGCAGCCGCTCGCGGCCGACACCACTCCAGGCAATGTTGCACGGCCGCAGCCCTCGGCACCGTCCGAACAGCGTGCGCTGCTGCAGCCGCCTTCGATTCGCCCCCGGCCCGCCGCGACAGGCGGTGGCGACAGGCTGGACATCCTGGTGGCCGAGGACAATGAGGTGAACCAGATGGTGTTCACCCAGATCCTCGGCGAGACCGGTTATAGTTTCGAGATCGTCGGCAACGGCCGCAAGGCGCTCGACGCCTTCGGCCGGCTTAACCCGTGCATGATCCTGATGGATGTCTCCATGCCGGAGATGAACGGTCTCGAAGCGACCGCCGCCATTCGCCGGCTGGAGGAAGAAACCGGCACGCATGTGCCGATCGTCGGCGTCACCGCGCATGCGCTGAAGGGCGACCGCGAGCGCTGCCTGGAGGCAGGCATGGACGACTATCTGCCCAAGCCGATCAGTCCCCGGGCGTTGCTCGAGAAGGTCGAGCGCTGGGTCGGCGCCAGCCGGCAGGCTCAGCGCAACGCCGGGTAAGCCGGCTCTGCCCGAGTGCGGGGAACGCGGCGAAGATTCGCGCCCCTGTCAGCGGCCAAGACTATGGCGCGATCGCACCATATCAAAGGCGGCATCCAGCCGAGACAATGGCTACATTCGAATTCCGCTCTTCCCAGTTACGGGCGGGAGCAGCGACCGCCGGCATGAGACAGCGTCAACCTACCCCAACGGACCTGTTTTCGGCGATGGCCCGGCCACGACACCGTCTGGCTGAGAGCAACGCGCTCCCGTCCGGCTTTTCTTCATAAAGGCCGGCTGATCTCCAAATCGCCGGCCAGCCTCGACCGAATCGAGCAAGTCCCTGATTCCGGTGACAAAGCCGGGCTGCGTCGGGAGTGCCGGCCAGGCGGCATTCTGCTCATCCCGATGACGCGTTACCGGGGTGACATCAAACTGTCATGCGACTGTTATAATCGAAGGCTATTGGCCTCAGCGGGTGCCGACTGACGAGCGCCGAGAGACCATCTTCCGAACAGGAGCAGGCCACATGAAGAAATTCCTCTATACGGCGTCGGCCGCTGCGCTTGCGATCGCCGCGACGTCCGGCTTCGCCGCCGCGCGCGACCAGATCCAGGTCGCCGGGTCATCGACCGTGTTACCTTATGCCAAGATCGTCGCCGAGCAGTTCGGCGAAACATTCACCAACTTCAAGACCCCGGTCGTCGAATCCGGCGGCAGCGGCGCGGGCATCAAGGAATTCTGCAAGGGCGTCGGCGAAGACACGATCGACATCGCCAACTCGTCGCGTCCGATCAAGGCGGACGAACTCAAGTCCTGCGCCGACGCCGGCGTGAAAGAAGTCCAGGAAGTCCGGATCGGCTATGACGGCATCGTCTTCGCCACCGACATCAAGGGCCCGGATTGGGCGCTGGTTCCCGCCGACATCTACAAGGCGCTCGCGGCCAAGCTGGTCGTCGACGGCAAGCTGGTGGACAATCCGAACACCAAGTGGAGCCAGGTCAATCCGAAGCTGCCCGACTGGGACATCGCCGCCTACATTCCGGGCGAAAAGCACGGCACGCGCGAAGTATTCGAGACCAAGCTTCTCGATGCCGGCTGCGACAAGGCTGCTCTCAAGGCTGCCGGCATTGCCGACGACAAGGAAATCGGCAAAACCTGCATCGCCATCCGCAAGGACGGCAAGGCCGTCGACATCGATGGCGACTATACCGAGACGCTCGCCCGCATCGACTCCAACAAGACCGGCGTCGGCGTGTTCGGCCTCGCCTTCTATGAGAACAATGCCGACAAGCTGAAGGTCGCCACCGTGGAAGGCATCGTGCCTTCGACCGAGACGATCGCCAGCGGCAAGTATCCCGTCTCGCGCCCGCTGTTCTTCTACGTCAAGAAGGCGCATCTGGGCGTCGTTCCCGGCCTCAAGGAATATGTCGAGTTCTTCCTTGACGACCAGATGGTTGGCCCGGAAAGCCCGCTCGCCGAATACGGCCTCGTTGCTGCTCCGGATGCCGAGCGTCAGGCCCAGCGTGACGCTTTCGCCGCCGGAAAGTCGATGTAATCAGCTGCCGAACCGGGGTGCGGGCCAATCCCGCGCCCCGGTTTCATCGCAGGCCGCAACGGCGGCTGCGTAAGAATTTCTCTTGGGGTGGGTCCATGTCCTTGCTCGTACTGGCCATCGTCGTTGCCGTCGGCCTGGTTGCCTTTTTCATCGGCCGGCAACGTGCCGCGGCCCAGGACAATGGCAAGGTCAAGCCGCATTCGCGCGCCCACTATCATGGCTGGTGGGCCTTCCTGCTCGCCGTTCTGCCTGCTCTTTTGCTGCTTGCCGTCTGGACCGTCGGGTCTTCCATCTATCTGGACCGACACATTCACGCTGCCTTGCCCGAGCGCACCGTCGACAGCAAGGTTGCCAGTGAGGCACTGGACGTCAGCCTGGTAAAGAGCCTCGCCAGGGGCCTGCGCAAACTCGATGCGGGCACACTGGCCGCAATGCCTGCCAGCTTTGCCGAGTTGCAGCCGCTGCTCGCCGCCAAGGGTGTGGCACTGGCGAGCGACACGCAGGATTACATGATCCCGATCGCCGTCGAGGCGAACAAGGTCCAGGACCGGCTCGGCCTGTTCGGCGCCATTGTCATTCTCGTTTCCTCGATCGCCGGCGCCTTCTATGCGCTCAGGCAGATCGAGCCGCGCGCCAGGGCACGCAACAATGTCGAGAGGCTGATGCTGTGGGGGCTGCTTGCCGCCTCCACCATCGCCATCCTGACCACCATCGGCATCGTGCTTTCGATGCTGTTCCAGACGATCACCTTCTTCGAAAGCGTCTCGCCGATGAGTTTCTTCTTCGGCACCGTCTGGGATCCGCGTTTTGCCGCTGCCGGTTCGGGCGGCAGCCAGGGCCAGTTCGGCCTGATCCCGCTTCTTGCGGGCACGCTCTACATCGCCGCCGTCGCACTGCTGGTTGCGGTGCCGGTGGGGCTGATGTCGGCTGTCTACATGGCCGAATACGCAACGCCCAGGGTGCGCTCGGTGGTCAAGCCGGCGCTTGAACTGCTGGCCGGCATACCGACCATCGTCTACGGCATCTTCGCCGTCGTCACGCTTGGGCCATTCCTGCGCGACCTGTCCGCGGCACTGACCGGCGGTTCGCCCTTCATCCAGGGCCAGAGCATCTTCACCGCCGGCCTGGTCATGGGCGTCATGCTGATCCCGGTCGTGTCCTCTCTTTCGGACGACATCATAACCGCGGTGCCGCGCGCCATGCGCGACGGGTCGCTCGGCCTCGGCGCGACCCGCTCCGAGACGATCAAGCGGGTGATCCTGCCGGCTGCACTGCCCGGCATCGTCGGCGCCGTCCTGCTGACTGCCTCGCGCGCTATCGGCGAAACGATGATTGTCGTGCTGGCGGCGGGCGTCGCCGCCAACCTCACCATCAACCCGTTCGAGGCGATGACGACCATCACCGTCAAGATCGTCAACCAGCTCACCGGCGACCTCGAGTTCAATTCGCCGCAGACGCTGGTCGCCTTCGCGCTCGGCCTGACGCTGTTCGCGCTGACGTTGGTGATGAACATCGTCGCGCTCTACATCGTGCGCAAATATCGGGAGCAGTACGAATGACCGACATTTCCATGGATACGATGGTCAGGGCGGCGGCCCATCCGCGCCGCGACATCGGCCTGAAGGCCCGTTACGCTGCCGAGCGCCGATTCCGCATCTATGGCGTCGTGGCGATTTCCGTAGGCCTGGCGTTCCTGGCAATCATGCTGATCACCATCGTCTCGAAAGGCTACACCGCCTTCTGGCAGACGACGGTATCACTGCCGATCTCGTTCGACGAGAAGGTGATCGATCCTTCCGGCAAACGCGCAACCGATCCGAGCGTTCTGATCAAGGCGAATTATCCCAAGCTCGCCGAAAACGCGCTGGTGGCCAAGCTCGGCATCAATCCCGACGACAAGCCGGCGATCAAGCAGCTCAAGGGCTTCCTGTCGGAAGGCGCCCGCGTCCAGTTGCGCGACATCGTTGCCGCCGATCCGTCCGTGATCGGCACGACGCGCGACGTCAACATCCTCGCCGCCGCCAATCTCGACTCGGCTTTCAAGGGTCAGATCGACCTCAGCGTCGAGGAAGCGCGACGCAAGGTCTCGGACCAGCAGATCACCTGGATGAACAAGCTCAAGGCCGAGGGCGCGATGGCCGAGCACTTCAACAGCGGCCTGTTCACCTACGGCGCCTCCAGCCGCCCGGAAACCTCGGGCATGGGCGTGGCGATCATCGGCTCGTTTTATATGATGGTGATCGTGTTGCTCCTGGCGCTGCCGATCGGCGTCGCCGCCTCCATCTATCTGGAGGAGTTCGCCAAGAAGAACCGTTTTACCGACCTTATCGAGGTCAACATCAACAATCTGGCCGCAGTGCCGTCAATCGTCTTCGGCTTGCTCGGCCTCGCGGTGTTCATCAATTTCCTGGGCATGCCGCGCTCTGCCGCCTTCGTCGGCGGCCTGGTGCTGACGCTGATGACGCTGCCGACGATCATCATCGCGACGCGAGCCGCACTTGCAGCGGTGCCGCCGTCGATCCGCTCGGCAGCTCTCGGTCTTGGCGCCTCCAAGATGCAGATGGTGTTCCAGCACATCCTGCCGCTTGCCGCGCCCGGCATCCTCACCGGCACCATCATCGGTCTGGCGCGTGCGCTCGGCGAAACCGCGCCTCTGCTGCTGATCGGCATGGTCGCCTTCGTCGCCGATCCACCGACGACGCCTTTCGATCCGGCCACCGCGCTGCCGGTGCAGATCTATATGTGGGCGAACGAGGCCGAACGCGCCTTCGTCGAGCGTATGTCCGGCGCCATCATCATCCTGCTCGTCTTCCTCATGGCCATGAACATCACCGCGATCGTGCTTCGGCGTCGGTTCGAGCGGCGCTGGTAGAAAAAAAGGCATCTTGGTATGAACATCATGACCGAACAGTCCCTTGAAAACGCAGTGGGCGACAAGATGAAGTCGAACGAAGTGATCAAAATGCGCGGCGACAAGGTCGGCGTGTTCTATGGCGAGAAGCAGGCGCTGTTCGATGTCAATCTCGACGTGCGCCTGAATCAGGTGACGGCGCTGATCGGCCCCTCCGGCTGCGGCAAGTCCACCTTCCTGCGCTGCCTCAACCGCATGAACGACACCATCGATTCAGCACGGGTAACCGGCAAGATAACGCTCGACGAAGAAGACATCTACGACAAGAACATCGATGTCGTCGAACTCAGGGCGCGCGTCGGCATGGTGTTCCAGAAACCCAATCCGTTCCCCAAATCGATCTACGAGAACGTTGCCTATGGTCCGCGCATCCACGGATTGGCCAAGCGCAAGGCCGATATGGATCAGATCGTAGAGTCGAGCCTGAAGAAGGCGGCGATCTGGAAC
Organism: Mesorhizobium sp. M0227; assembly: GCF_040321855.1. Lineage (NCBI taxonomy): Bacteria > Pseudomonadati > Pseudomonadota > Alphaproteobacteria > Hyphomicrobiales > Phyllobacteriaceae > Mesorhizobium > Mesorhizobium sp. M0227. The sequence continues at coordinate 287,675 of NZ_JAMYSJ010000003.1, forward strand.
GAGGTCAAGGACCGTTTGCAAGAACCTGGCACGGGTCTTTCCGGTGGCCAGCAGCAGCGTCTGTGCATTGCACGCGCCATCGCCGTGTCACCCGAGGTGATCCTGATGGACGAACCGTGTTCGGCGCTCGACCCGATCGCCACCGCTCGCGTCGAGGAACTGATCGACGAACTGCGTCAGAACTATACCATCGTCATCGTCACCCATTCGATGCAGCAGGCAGCGCGCGTGTCGCAGCGCACCGCGATGTTCCATCTAGGCTATCTGGTCGAGGAGGGCGCCACCGACAAGATGTTCACCACCCCCGACGACAAACGCACCCAGGACTACATCACCGGCCGGTTCGGCTGAGCTCAGGCATACGAGGGACGAAGATCATGGGTGAACATACCGTCGCATCTTTCGATGAGGATCTGGAGCAGATCAGCCAGCTGATCCGCGACATGGGCGATCTCGCCCGCTCGATGGTCAGTGGCTCGACCAGGGCCTTGCTCAATTCGGACAATGCGCTGGCGCAGCGCGTGGTTTCCGATGATGCCATCATGGATGCACGCCAGCGCGAGCTGGACGATCGCGCCATCACGCTGATCGCCAAGCGCCAGCCAATGGCCAACGATCTGCGTGCGGTGGTCGGTTCGATCCGCATGGCCGGCGACCTTGAGCGCATCGGCGACCTTGCCAAGAACATCGCCAAGCGCGTCGGCACTGTCGGGCTGAGTGTCACGCCGCACGACCTTTCGCATTCGATCGACGCGATGGCGCAACTGGTGCTGATCCAGGTGCAGGGGGTCGTCGACGAGTACGCCGCCGCCGACCCGGCAGCGCTTGCCACGCTCAGAAACAATGACGAACGCATCGACGTCAAATACACCTCGGTGTTCCGCGAGCTGCTGACCTACATGATGGAAGATCCCCGCAACATCACGGCGTGCACGCACCTGTTGTTCTGCGCCAAGAACCTCGAGCGGATCGGCGACCACGTGACCAACATCGCCGAAAATGCCTACTATGTTTTGACCGGCACGCAGCTGCCAGCCAATCGTCCGAAGCAGGACGAGACGGCAATGTCCGCGCCAGCGGCATAACAGGGGTGACCAGCCGATGATCGCACCACGCATCATGGTGGTGGAGGATGAGGAGCCGCTAGGCGTGCTGCTCCGCTACAATCTTGAATCCGAAGGTTACCAGGTCGAGGTGGTGACGCGCGGCGACGAGGCCGAAATCCGGCTGCAGGAGAACGTTCCCGACCTTCTCGTGCTCGACTGGATGGTGCCGGCGGTTTCCGGCATCGAACTCTGCCGGCGCCTGCGAATGCGCCCAGAGACCGAGCGGCTGCCGATCATCATGCTGACCGCGCGAGGCGAGGAAAGCGACCGCGTGCGCGGCCTGTCGACCGGCGCCGACGACTATCTGGTCAAGCCGTTCTCGACGCCGGAGTTCATGGCCAGGGTCAAGGCGCTGCTGCGCCGGGCCAAGCCGGAAGTGCTGTCCAGCGTGCTAAAGGTCGGCGACATCGTGCTCGATCGCGAGTCGCACCGGGTCTATCGCAAGAAGAGCGAGATCCGGCTCGGGCCGACCGAATTCCGCCTGCTCGAATTCATGATGCGCCACCCCGGCCGCGTGTTCTCGCGCAGCCAGCTGCTCGACAATGTCTGGGGCGAGACGATTTACATCGACGAACGCACTGTCGACGTGCACGTCGGCCGGCTGCGCAAGGCGGTCAACAACGGCCGCATGCCTGATGTCATCCGCACCATCCGTGGGGCGGGTTACGCGATCAGGGAAGACTAGGTGGCTGTTCCGTCCCGATAGATCGTGACCGGGAAAACTCGATTAGCACGTGGTCGCCAACAGCCGCGAAGAGTGGAATGTTGCACTCGTCTCATCGATGGGGAGCGAGCACGTGACGCTTTGGCCCAAATGCGGTCATTCGAAACCTGATGAGGATGACCGCTCTTGGCGGTACGTCGCCATCTTGCCCGCAGACTCCGACCAGAAAGCCATGCAAGAATAAATTTGAGTTAACTTAGATATACGTTCGTTAAACGACGTGTGTTCTGCATAAATATACGATTTTACTAAATTGCTTCAATTTACATTGAGCCATCACCTCCTTATTCATTATCCGCCTTCCGATTATTGCGGTCTCGGATCGAATGACGATTCCGTGGAACGATCTCGTTCCTTGCAGCGTTGCTTTGGGAGCGGTCGCCGGACCTTTGACCAGGTCGGACACCATGAGGAAGGATTTCTGATGAGCACGGTCTTAAACGCCAAAGGCATCCCTCTTGCCTACACCGGCGCTTCCACTCATTGGTTCTCGGCCACCGGGTCTGGACCGGAACTGCATGGCACCTCCGGCAACGACTCCTTCTGGGGAGACACCGGCGTCACTGTCACGATCCACGGTGGCGCCGGCGACGACTACTATCATCTCTATTCCACCAACAACAAGGTGGTCGAGGATCCTGGGGCAGGGATCGACACGATCGACACATGGATGAGCTACAAGCTCCCTGACAATTTCGAGAACCTCGTCGTTACCGGCACCAACCGATTTGCGTTCGGAAATGCGTTGGACAACATCATCAAGGGCGGGTCAGGTCACCAGACGCTGGATGGCGGCAAGGGAAATGATGTCCTGATCGGCGGCGATGGCGCCGATACTTTCGCCATCTCCAAAGGTAATGGAAGCGATCTTATCTTCGATTTCGGTGCGACCGATGCGCTCCGCCTTAACGGCTACGATTTCACTTCGTTCGATGCCGTCCGTTCACAGATGGTCCAAGTGGAATCGAACGTGATGCTGAACCTCGGATCCGACGAAATCCTGGTGTTCAAGAATACGACCATCGACAAGCTGCAGCCCACCCAGTTCGAACTTCCGATAGACAAGTCCGCAATGACGCTGTCCTTCTCCGACGATTTCAACACGCTGAGCCTTCGGGACGGGCAGGACGGCACCTGGAATTCCAATTTCTGGTGGGGAGCGCCGAACGGCAGCACGTTGAGCAGCAATGGTGAGTTGCAGTGGTATATCGACGCCAATTATGGCCCGACGAGTTCGGTCCATCCGTTCAGCGTTGAGAACGGCGTCCTCACCATCACCGCCGCGCAGGCGCCGGAGGACATCAAGCCTCTGATCAACAACTACGAATACACCTCGGGGATCCTGACGACCCACGACACCTTCTCGCAAACCTACGGCTATTTCGAAATGCGGGCGGATCTTCCTGAAACAGCCGGAGCCTGGCCGGCGTTCTGGCTGCTTCCGGAGGACGGATCGTGGCCGCCGGAGCTGGACGTTGTCGAAACGCGCGGCCAGGACCCGAACACGCTCTACATGACGGCGCATTCCAATGAGACGGGAGCGCACACGAAGGTTTCGTCAACGGTGAACGTTGCGGATACCGACGGTTTCCACACCTATGGCCTGCTCTGGACGAAGGATGAGCTTGTCTGGACCTACGATGGTGTAAAGGTCGCTCAAGCAGCGACGCCGGCCGACATGCACGATCCCATGTATATGCTGGCCAATCTCGCGGTGGGCGGCATTGCCGGCCAGCCTCCTGACCATCTGGCTACGCCAGCGGAGATGAAGATCGACTACATCCGCGCCTATACGCTGGACGACCTGCAGCACCACCCCTTGGACATCGCCGGCGACCATTCGGTCTAAGCGACGCCCTTATGTTGGGGCCATGAGCCGTTAGGAGCGCGGGAATGATTGCACGGTCTGATCTGCGGGCAGTCTTGAGGCGCGCCATCGCCGATGTCGGTGTTTTTTCGTTCCTCATCAACATCCTGCTATTGGTGATCCCCCTTTATCTGTTGCAGGTCTATGACCGCGTCCTGCCTTCCTCCAGCGTCGAGACGCTTCTTTACCTCTCTGCTATCGCGGTTCTCGCACTCGCCTTTCTCGGTCTCCTCGATGCGGTCCGCTCCGTTTACACGCAGCGCGTTGCAGCCATTGTCGACAACAGACTGGGCGCGAGGACATTCGCCGTCTCGCTGGAGGCTAAGTACGCCGGGGGAGCAGCCCTGCCTCCACTGCGCGACCTTGCCTCGGTATGCGCCTTCATCAGGTCACGTGGCGCGGCGGTCTTGTTCGACCTGCCGTTTGCTCCGTTCTTCCTCGCCCTGCTGTACCTCATCCATCCTTTGCTGTTCTGGCTTACGCTGGCGGGATCTGGTCTGTTGCTTGCGCTGGTCGTGGCAAATCAGTTTGCCATCGGCAAGAATGATGCCTTGTCGGCGGAACGCTCGGCTGTTGCCAGCCTGTCGGAGCAGGCCTTTGCCCGGAATGCAGAGACGCTGCGCGCCATGGGCATGATCCAAAACGCCGCGCGAGTGTGGGGAAGGCACGTGGCGGAGGCGCTAGTCCTGCATGACCGTTCGTCGATGGCCAACGCGATTTTCAGTGGAACGTCGCGAGCCGTACGCATGATGCTTCAGCTAGCAATACTGGGTGTCGGAGCATGGCTCGTGCTGCAAGGGAAGATGACGGCCGGCATGATCTTCGCGTCTTCCCTGGTGTCGTCCCGTGCGCTGCAGCCGCTCGACCAACTGATCGGGTCATGGCGGCAGATCGTCGACGCCAGACGATCGTGGAAGCGTTTGGACAAGGCGTTTTCCGCCCATCCGGCGCATGCGCAAAAACTGACCTTGCCGGACCCGTCCGGCGAAATTGTCGTGCAGGGCCTCATCTTTGTCGCGCCGAACGCCACACCCGGCACCGAACCCATCATCAAGAGACTGAACTTCCGCATCGGCGCAGGCGAAGCGGTGGCGATAATAGGTCCGAGCGGAGCCGGCAAGTCCACCCTGGCAAGATTACTTGTCGGTGCGATTCAGGCAACCAGCGGCTGCGTCAGGATTGATGGCGCCGATCTCAGAACCTGGGACGAGAAGCAGCTTGGCCGGCATATCGGATATCTCGCTCAGGAGGTGGAGCTCTTTCCCGGATCGATCGCGGAAAATGTCGCCCGCTTTGAACCCGATGCGAATGACGCCTCTATCGTCGAGGCAGCAAAGAATGCCCGGGCGCATGAGCTGATACTGGAGCAGCGAGACGGCTATCAGACCAGAATAGGTTCGTCGGACAGAACACTGTCGGGCGGCGAACGCCAAAGGATCGGGCTGGCGCGCGCTTTTTACGGCAATCCGCATGTTCTCGTTCTGGATGAGCCCAGTACCCATCTCGACGGCAGCGGCGAAGCCGCGCTCGAAGAAGTGCTTGCCGCCGCGAAAGCGGCGGGCGTTACGACAATCGTGATAACGCACCGCCCTTCGGTCGCCGCAGCCTGCGACCGCGTGATGCTTCTACGCAGCGGAGTGATCGAAGCCTTCGGTCCAAGCGGCGACGTGATGCGGCAGCCAATCGCCGGCATCGGCCTTGCCCCACAGCGCAGCATGGCGGTGACAGGGTCTTTTGCAACGACGAACCGCGGCACCCCTCATAGTGTCCGCTTTGGATCGTAGAAGATGACAGCACAGAGCCTCGTCCGGGAAGGCACAGCACGCACCGACATTCGCCGGGTGGCATTCGCCGGATACGCGGCAATGGCGATATTGATGGGTTGCTTTGGCTATTGGGCGGTCAGTGCACCGTTGTCCGGCGCGGTCATCACGCAAGGCACAATCTCGGCGACAGGCGGGAACATCCTCATCCAGCATCCCGAGGGCGGCATCATCCAAGAGTTGCTCGTCCATGAGGGTGATCGGGTGCAACAGGCCCAGGAACTGATCCTGCTGGATCGAACAGCCGCGCAAGCCGAACTCAACCGGCTGACGAGACAGTCGATCGCGTTGAAGGCCAGCGCCTCGCGGCTGGAGGCGGAACGCGACGGGTTGGATCGGCTTGCGCCAATCACAGAGGCTGCGCCGGCACCGTTCCAACACAATTTCGAGGTCCTGGTTCAAGAACAGCAGAAGGAATTCAACGCCAGGCTCGCCCGATTTCGATCGGAACAATCGATCCTCAGGCAACGGGTTGCCATGCATCGCCAGTCTGTTGTCGGATTGCAGGCCCAGAAACAGGCCATTGAGCAACAGGCCGAAGTCGTGAAGAAAGAACTCGGCATCAAGACCAGCCTTTTGGACAAGGGCCTCACCAATCGCACTGAATATTCACAGCTTTTGCGTAGCGAGGCCGATCTCGTCGGGCAGGCAGGGGCGCTGGAGGCAAATCTTGCATCGGCCAACACCCAGATCGTCGAAGCCCAGGAGCAGATAGAGCGCCTGACCACGCAACGCGTGGAGGAAGCCCTGACGAAACTCGACGAGGTACGTTCTTCGCTGGCTGACATTGACGAACAGATGCGGGCATCCGAGGCAGTGCTGCGGCGGACGACGATCAAGGCGCCGGCGGCGGGCATCGTGGTATCGTCCACCTACAATTCCAAGGGCAGCGTGATTGCCCCCGGCGAGAAGATCATGGAGATTCTGCCTACGGCATCGGGCTTGATCGTCGATGCACGGCTGCCGCCGAAAGACATTGACCAGGTTCGTGTCGGCCAGCCGGCAAGACTGCGACTATCAGCGTTGAACATGCGGCTCACCCCTGAGATTTCAGCCATGGTGACACAGGTTTCCGCAGATCGGCTTATCGATCAGGCTACGCATGAACCCTATTTCCGCGCCAAGCTGAAGATTGCCGCCAACTTGCCGCCCGGCGTGAAAGCGGAGCAGCTTTACCCTGGAATGCCGGTAGAAGCGTTCATCAGCACCGGCGAACGGACTTTCTTCGAGTATCTCGTACGGCCGATGCGCGATTCCTTCGCGCGCGCTTTCAAGGAGCGGTAGATGTTGCGGACCGCGCAATTTTGACCCTGGTCCTCACGCCACGCTCTTTCCGGCGCTCCCTCTCGCCTGCACGCCCGGCGCAAAAATCTCTTGATCGACGAAGATCAGTGCCCGCATGGCGCAGCCTTCGCGGATCAGTGGCAGTTCGTTCGGCTCGGTGTCGAAGGAAATCGATTTTGAGTGCTGGCCACCGGCGGTCTGGGCAATCGCCTCGCGCAGTGCCGGCTCTATCAGGTCGAAGGCGGCCGCGCTGACGCCGACCATGGCAACGGGCGCCGGATCGATCAGCGCGAACAGGCTGCCGAGGCCGTAGCCGAGCGCTTCGCCAGCCTTGCGATAGGCTTCCCGTTCGGGTCCGTCACCTTCGCGGGCCGCGGCAGCCAGGGCGCGCATGTCGGCGTCGCTGACATCGGCGACGGGTTCTGCATCCTCGCCCATCTGCCTGGCGTTGCGCCAGATGGCGTAATTGCCCGCATAGGCTTCGACGCAGCCGCGCCGTCCGCAGCGGCAGAGCGCGCCGTTCGGCCGATGGATCATGTGGCCGAATTCGCCGCCCGAGGAATGGGTGCCGGTGAACAATTCGCCCTTCAGCACCAGGCCCATGCCGATGCCGTGCGACAAAAGGATAGCGATGAAATCGTCGCGGTAACGATCGGGGTCGCGCCACCGCAGCGCCACCGCCATCATGTTGCAGTCGTTCTCCATTATGGCGGGGATGCCGAACGCCTCTTCGAATATGTCAGCGAAGGCGATATCGGTGTGCGGCGTGATCGGCGACCACAGCATGGCGCGGGCACGGGTGTCGGTAATGCCCTGGATCGCCAGCGCGATGCGGGCGATGCTGCGCACGTCCAGGTCGGGATCTGCCAGGCGGCGCCGCACGATTGCCGTGCATTCACCGATCAGCGACTCGCGCGACATCGTCAGCGTGTCCAGCCGGCGCTGTTCCTCGGATACTACCTGGCCGGCATAGTCGATGACGGCGACGGAGAGGAAGTTCAGCGACAGCACCACGGTCATTACCGCGGCCGCTTCCGGATTGAGGCTGAGGCCGACCTGCGGCCGGCCGCGTTTGAGCGAGCCGGCCTCGCTCGGCTTGCTTTCGGTCAGGATGCCTTCGACGATCAAGTCGGAGGAAATCGCCGAGATGGTCGAATGGCTGAGGCTTGTGGTCGCGGCGATTTCGGTGCGGGACGGTTGTCCGGCCTGGCGCACGGCCGCAATTACCATCGCCCGGTTGCGGCGACGCAGATCGTCGTGGCGGATTCCGACCGACATGTTCTTTCACGTCCTCCCGGTCGCCGCGGTTCTTCCTGCCCTGGAACGCTGTCGGTGACGCAGGTAAATACTGGCAGAAGCTGCACGCCCTGTCATTTATTTATTCCGAGACTCGAAAAAAACTCGAAATGACATCAAAATCCATCAGAATCGATGTTGACAGCGTTCGGACGTTGGCCCAGTGTTTTTTCGAGGCTCGAAAAAATAGGGCTTCTGTGCCGGCCCTCGGGTCAGTTTGGTCGCGCCATACGCGGCGCAGGGAGGATAATATGAAAAGATTCACAGCCGCCATCCTGGCGGGTGCCGCCATGTCGCTGACGCTCGCGTCTGTCGCGCAGGCGAAGGACAAGGTCGTCGGCGTTTCGTGGTCCAATTTCCAGGAAGAGCGTTGGAAGACCGACGAGGCCGCCATGAAGACGGCGATCGAGGCCGCCGGCGACAAGTACATCTCCGCCGATGCGCAGTCCAATCCCGGCAAGCAGCTCACCGATGTCGAAAGCCTGATTTCGCAGGGCGCCAATTCGCTGATCATCCTGGCGCAGGACGCCTCGGCCATCGGCCCTGCGGTGCAGAAGGCGCTGGACGAAGGCATTCCGGTCGTCGGCTATGACCGGTTGATCGAAAACAAGGACGTCTTCTATCTGACCTTCGACAACAAGGAAGTCGGCCGCATGCAGGCCCGCGAAGTGTTCAAGGTCAAGCCGGAAGGCAACTACGTCTTCATCAAGGGCTCCGGTGCCGATCCCAATGCCGACTTCCTGTTCTCGGGCTCGATGGAAGTGCTCAAGGAAGCCATCGACAGCGGCAAGATCAAGAATGTCGGCGAAGCCTACACGGATGGCTGGCTGCCCGCCAACGCCCAGAAGAACATGGAACAGTTCCTGACCGCCAACGACAACAAGGTCGACGCGGTGGTCGCGGCCAATGACGGCACCGCCGGTGGCGTCGTCGCGGCGCTGACGGCGCAAGGCCTTGCCGGCACAGTGCCGGTCTCGGGTCAGGACGGCGACCACGCCGCGCTGAACCGTATCGCGCTCGGCACGCAGACCGTTTCGGTATGGAAGGACGCGCGTGAGCTCGGCAAGACCGCCGCCGAGATCGCTTCGCAGCTCGCAGACGGCAAGAAGACCGGCGACATTGCCGGCGCCAAGGACTTCACGACGCCGGGTGGCAACACCGTCAAGTCGCTGTTCCTGACCCCGATTGCCATCACCAAGGACAATCTCAACCTCGTCATCGACGCTGGCTGGATCAAGAAGGAAGAAGTCTGCACGGGCGTCGCTGCCGGCACCGTCGCGGCCTGCAACTAAAAGCTGGCTTGTGCCTGCATTCTCAACGCCGCGGCCCAAAAGCCGCGGCGTTTTCTCAAAAACTTTTGTGTTTCCGCATCATGCGGATAGCTTCTAGGCTGGGCTCCGGCATGCGCGTCAGACGGCCAGTCGGTGGGAGGAAATCATGACCGATACGACGTCCAACCCACAGGCCGATACGGCGCGCGCGTCGGAACTCGGGGCCGTCGCCCGGTTCCTGAAGGCGACCGAGATCGACACCCGCATGCTCGGCATGATCGGTGCGCTGCTGGTCATCTGGATTGGGCTGCATGTCATTTCCAGCCTGCGCCTGGGCGTCAACCCGCTCGATTTCGACAGCCGCACCTTTCTCACGCCGCGCAATCTGTGGAACCTGTCGGTGCAGACATCCGCGGTTGCCATCATGGCCTGCGGCATGGTGCTGGTCATCGTCATGCGCAACATCGACCTGTCGGTCGGTTCCGCCGAGGGCCTGATCGGCATGGTAATGGGATTTGCTCAGGTTCATTTCCTGGTGCGCTTTGTCGGGCTCGAACTCGGCAATCCGTGGATCTGGGTCCTGGCGCTGGTCATCGGCCTGGCGCTTGGCCTGTTGATCGGCGCCTTTCAAGGCTTCGTCATCGCCTATCTCGAAGTGCCCGCCTTTATCGTGACGCTGGGTGGCCTGCTGGTCTGGCGCGGTGCGGCCTGGTGGGTCACGTCAGGCCAGACCGTGGCGCCGCTCGACGCCACCTTTCAGCTGATGGGCGGCGGGCCGGCGGGATCGATCGGCGCGACCTGGAGCTGGGTCGTCGGGATCGTCGCCTGCCTCGCCGTGGTGTTTGGGCTGTTCAACGGCCGGGTGCAGCGCAAGCGTTTCCGGTTTCCGCTACGTCCGATCTGGGCCGAGACGCTGCTCGGAGTCGTCACCTGCGGCGCCATCATGGGCGCGGTCTGGCTCGCCAATTCCTATCCCTGGCCGATCGGCATCGTGAACAGATATGCGGCCGCCAACAACATCACCCTTCCCGAAGGCGGCCTGTTCATCGCCCACGGTATCGCCATACCGGTGCTGATGGCGGTCGCCGTCGGGCTGGTCATGACCTTCATCACCAACCGCACCCGCTTCGGCCGCTATGTCTTTGCCATCGGCGGCAATCCCGAGGCGGCCAATCTCGCCGGCATCAACACGCGCTGGATCACCATGAAGGTGTTCATGATCATGGGCGTGCTGGCCACGATCGCCGCGGCAATCTCCTCGGCCCGGCAGAATTCGGCCACCAACGTGCTTGGAACGCTCGACGAACTGCTGGTCATTGCAGCCGCCGTAATCGGCGGCACGTCGCTTGCCGGCGGATCGGGAACGATCATCGGCGCCATGCTGGGCGCGCTGCTGATGCAGTCGCTGCAGTCCGGCATGGTGCTGCTCGGCGTCGACTCGCCGCTGCAGAGCATCGTCGTCGGGGCCGTACTGGTCATCGCCGTGTGGCTCGACACCGTCTATCGCAAGCGCGTCTAGGAGGGCATGCCATGATTGACAAGACTGCTCCTGCAGCCACCGCGCTGATCGACATGAGGAACATCTCGATCGCGTTTGGCGGCATCCGCGCCGTCGACGACGCCTCGATCGATCTTTTCCCCGGCGAGGTCGTGGCGCTGCTCGGCCATAATGGCGCCGGCAAGTCGACATTGATCAAGATCCTGTCCGGCGCCTACAAGCGCGATTCGGGCCAGATCTTCGTCAACGGCGAGGAGGCATCGATCTCCAATCCACGCGACGCCAAGAAATATGGCATCGAGACGATCTACCAGACGCTGGCGTTGGCCGACAATGTCGATGCCGCCGCCAATCTGTTCCTCGGCCGCGAGCTGATGACCGCCTGGGGCACGCTCGACGACGTTGCCATGGAGGCCGAGGCGCGCAAGGTGATGGGTCGGCTCAATCCCCGGTTCCAGCGCTTCAAGGAGCCGGTGATCAAGCTGTCGGGCGGCCAGCGGCAATCGGTGGCGATCGCGCGTGCGATCCTGTTCAACGCCCGCATCCTGATCATGGACGAGCCGACGGCGGCGCTTGGTCCGCAGGAAACGGCGCAGGTCGGCGAACTGGTCAAGCAGCTCAAGTCCGACGGCATCGGCATCTTCCTGATCAGCCACGACATCCACGATGTGTTCGAGCTTGCCGACCGGGTCTGCGTCATGAAGAACGGCCAGGTCGTCGGCACCGCCCGCACCACCGATGTCACCCAGGACGAGGTGCTGGGGATGATCATTCTGGGCAAATGCCCGCCGGGCGCCATTCCCGGACCGGGCGCGCTGAAGATAGCGGCCTGAGATCGAGCCAGATCGCGGTTGCCGGACACGTGATATGCCAGCCGTAAGGATGGCTTGGCCTTGGCATTGTGTTGGCACGGCGACTTGCCCATAAAGGTCCGACATTGCTCAGGGACCGCACGATCCGTTGAAGAAGCTTTTTCCGATCATCGCCTTTATCGCCGTCGCGCTGATCAGCATGGTGATGGCAGGTTTTGCCTATTTCGCCACGCAGGAAGCCGCGCGCATCAAGTTCGAGGCGACTGCCGACGATGCGCTCAACCGGATCGAGAGCCGCATCGACCTGCATCTGTCGCTGCTGCGCTCAACGCAGGCCCTGTTCGACGCCCGCAATGGCGATATTTCTCGCAATGAGTTCAAGGCGTTCTTCAACGCGCTCGATGTCGACAAGAATTTCGCCGGCTTGCGCGGTATCGGCTTCCTCAGGCTGGCAAAGGCGGGCGACGAGGCGACGGTCGAACGCGATATGCTGCACGATTATGGCGACAGTCATCCAATCTATCCGGATACCACTCAACCCTGGCGCACCCCTATCGTGCTGTTCGAACCGCTGGATCCATCCAATCAAGCCGGCATCGGCTATGACATGTTCAGCGAACCGGCGCGGCGTGTGGCGATCGAAAAGGCGATGTCCGACGACCAGCAGCACGCCAGCGGGCTGGTGCAATTGGGCCAGGACACGGGCGCCGCGCAGACGTTCACCGGCTTCTTCGTTTTCGTGCGGCTCAATGTCGAAACCGCTCCCGACGTCATCAATGCTTCGAGATCCTCGACGGCCGGTTTTCTCTATGCGGCCTTTCGGGCTCGCGATCTGTTCCAGACCGCGCTCAGCCGGTCGCCGTTGCTGCCGGTCAACACCGAAATCTATGATGGCGATGGTGCCGTGAACGGCGATAATCTGCTGTTCCGGTCGGAGACGCCGCCGGCGTCGACTTTCGGCGACAGGCTGCTGGTCACCCGAAAGATCATCGTCGCCGGACGGCCGTGGACTGTCCTGTTCCGGCCGACAAGCGCCTTCTCGCAGCCGTCGTCGCGCGCCATTCCGGTGATGCTGGGGCTGTTCGGCCTGCTGTTGGCGGGCGCCATCGCGCTGGTGGCGCGCTATCAGGAGCGGGCCTATGAGGCAGCGTCGCGATTGCACGAAACGACGGAAAAGAGCCTGATCGAAAAAGACCTGATGCTGCAGGAGATGAAGCATCGCATCAAGAATTCGATTACCAGGGTGCTGGCTATCGCGCGCCAGACGGCGTCGCGGGCTACCGACGTCAACGAGTTTTCCGCATCCTTCTCGGCCAGGCTGCAGGCGATGGCGGCGTCCCAGGATATGCTGACGCGCTCGCGCTGGCAGAAGGCCGATCTTGGCGATCTCCTGCGCATCGAGCTGGGTCAGGTGTTCGGCAAGGAGCTACCCGATGAGCTGTTGTCGGGACCACAGGTGCTGCTCGACGAAACCACGACGCAAGCGCTCGGCCTGACCTTCCACGAACTGGCGACGAATGCGCTGAAATACGGCGAAGCCGGCAATTCCGTCGGCGCGCTGAAAGTGGACTGGTCGGTCGAAGGGCGCGGGCGCGACAGGACGCTGGCTCTCAATTGGCGCGAAAACGGGCAGACGAAACTCGAAGCGCCAGCCAAGACCGGATTCGGCACCAAGCTGATCGATCTCAACGTGACGCGCGAACTGCGCGGTACGATTAAACGCGATTACCAGGCCAATGGGCTGAACGTGGAAATCAAAATTCCACTCGCCAACTGAGCGCGACCTTCACCCGAAAAGGATCAAGCGTCCAGACATGAAAAATCCGAAGGCCAGCGGACCGGCCTCCGGATCGACGTTTCGATGATCGCCGAATTAGTTGCAGCGAGCCGTGTAGATCCGGCCGCGATGATCGCGATATTGGCAATAGCCGTTGCGCAGATTGCGCACCAGCAGGCCGGAACCGGCACCAACGGCCGCGCCGATCAGCGCACCCTTGCCGCCGCCGACCAAGCCGCCGACACCGGCGCCGATCAAGCCGCCGCCAACCACGTCCTGCTCGGTCGAGGTGCAGCCGCTGACGGCAACCACCGCAACCAGTGCAATAATCATCTTCCGCATAGAGTCACTCCTCACTTTTTGTCCTCACTTGGTAAAGCTCCAGCTGCCATTTAGCATGAAATGACGGCCTTTGCTGCTGCAATCTATTGTTGGTGAAGATAGTCTTTTTCTGGGCGTGCCGCGTTCGACGCCATTACGAGGCTGGAAATTGCCAAAGACGCGTCAAGCGTACCATCGGCGCGCACATTCCAGACGATCTTATCATAGTCGTCTTCAAGCGCCGGATCGACGGCAAGGCATTTGGCGACGATGTTGTCAGCCTGCCCTTGCACGTCGCCCAAGGCGAACGGGCGTTCGGCCACGCATTGCTCGGCGCTCGCGAAAACGCTTCTGGGCACCTGGAGTTCACGGCAGTCGGCCATCGTGTTCGAGCAACCGATGACCAGCAGCAATGCAGCGATATGTTCCATGGCGGGAAGTCCTCTCGCCATAGTAACGGTCTACATTCGCCAAAGTTCCTGGCTCGCTGGGCCGGGCAGGGAAGTAAGAGGGCGACAATCGATTCTGTCACCGGCCGAAACGAGCTGGCCTCAGACCAATTGGTACAGGGCGACCACCGCGATCACGGCCAGCAGGCCCAGCGCGACAAGGCGCAAGGCCCCATTGGGAACAGGGGCCAGCGGTGGCGCGGATGCCTCGGAGTCCTCAAACTCGCCCATGGAAATCCGGGCGGCCTGCTCCAGTCTGTTCATGTCGGCAACCGTCAAGGCATTCCTCCCGCACCATGCTGCAATCCTGCTGCGGAAATGTTCGGTGATGCAACAAGTTCCAGCGGTATCTGGGAAAAACAGCATCTGCTTTTATGGTGAACAGCTGGTTAAGGAAGCTCGGGTCGCTCAATCCGTCTCGAAATTGCCGTGCGGAACGACAAGGCGGTACTCGAGACGGCCAGCCGCGATTTCGAGCGTCGCCGTTCCGTTCAGCGACGTCGGCACGACCCGTTCGAGTGCGACGCTGCCGAAGCGCTTCTCGCTACGCCTAACATCACTGGCTCCGATTGCCTCGGCCCATGTCAGGGACAGGGAGGTTCCCGTGTCGGCGGCGGTCAGGTTAGCTGTAACATCGACGAATCCATCGGGCCGCGACAGGGCGCCATAGCTCACCGAATTGACGGCGAGTTCATGCATCGCAAGGCCGATATGCAGGGCAGCGTTGGGATTGAGATAGGGGTTTGCCCCCTGAAATCTCAGGCTGCGAACCGGATCGCCGCCGTAGCGGCCCACCTGGCCCGATACGAGTTCGCGAAGTGCTGCACCCCGCCAGTTGGAAGAGGTCACGAGATCTTGGGACGAAGCCAGCGATTGCAGCCGGCCGCGAAAGCGTGTCAGGAAATCGCCGATGCTGTCGGAGTAGCGACCGGTCTGGGTGGCTATGCTCTGGATGATCGCCAGCAGGTTTTTGGAGCGATGGCTTACCTCCCGCAACAGCGTCGTCAGGGTCTGCTCGCGGCGCTTTTGCTCGGTCGTCTCGACCATTGTGGTGACGACGCCTTGCACCGTGCCGCCGTCGCCGTGGTCGGCATCGATCCAGACCTCAAACCAGCGGCTGCCATCCTCGACGGGAACGCTGATCTCGAGACGTTGGGGGTTGCCGGATGCAATGACGTCGCGCTTGGCCGCGCCGATGCGGTCGGCCTGCGCCTCCGGCAGAATACCGATGCTGTCGGTGGTGTCCGAAACCCAGGGCGCACGCATGTTGCGCGCCCATACGGTTTTCATCTCGCGATCCTGGTAGAGAACGGAAATGCCGGCATTGTGCAACGCGTGAAGAAGGGCGCGGCCGAGCTGCATGCCGCTTTCGGCAGGATGGAGGGCGATGACTTCATCGCTTTGCACGTCGTCCTTCCTGTTTCCGGTCCTGGAACCCATCGGCCAAACTGTCCACCCAATTCAGGCTGAACGGCTCACCGGTAAATGGGTTCCAAACAGGTTTCCCGAACCCGCCGCCAAAAACGGTCCGCCGGACGGCGTCCTTTAGGACACCGCCCGGCGGTGGCTGGAAACCGTTTGAGGGGTGCGGCTTCCAGTGTTCGGCCGTTGGTCGTTACGAAGCCCGTTTGAACAGGCCCGCAAGAAGCGAAATGACCAGGAAAGCGAGGAAGATGAAAAACAATATCTGCGCTATGCCGGCAGATGTACCGGCGATGCCGCCGAAACCAAGCGCGCCGGCGATGATCGCAACGACGAGAAATACGAGCGCCCAGTAAAGCATGATGCATCTCCTTCGAATGCTGCGATAAAAACGTGGGTGGGTGCGGTTTGTTCCCACCCTTTGCCGAAAAAGACCGAGCTTGCAAATCGTTCAAGCAGGAAGCGCGCAGGAATTTCACCGTCGCCGCCCGCGTGCATCAGGCGGCACGATTACCACTTCCCCAATTCACGACTATGCGGCGGCTTTCGCCTGGCGGTCAAAGAACAGTGCCTGGC
Organism: Mesorhizobium sp. M0227; assembly: GCF_040321855.1. Lineage (NCBI taxonomy): Bacteria > Pseudomonadati > Pseudomonadota > Alphaproteobacteria > Hyphomicrobiales > Phyllobacteriaceae > Mesorhizobium > Mesorhizobium sp. M0227. The sequence goes on from NZ_JAMYSJ010000003.1 coordinate 303,901, forward strand.
TGATCAGCGCCTTGACCATGTCGGGATTGAACGGCTTGGTGACCAGGAAGGCCGGTTCCGGCCGTTCGCCAGTCAAGAGGCGCTCGGGGAAGGCGGTGATGAAGATGACCGGCACCGACGTCGATGACAGGATCTCGTTCACGGCCTCGATGCCGGAACTGCCGTCGGCAAGCTGGATGTCGGCCAGCACCATCTTCGGCCGTGTCTTGCCGAACATCATCACTGCCTCGGCATGGGTGCGCGCCGTTCCAACGACGCGGTGCCCGAGGCTCTCTACCATTTCTTCGATATCCATGGCGATCAGCGGTTCATCCTCGATGATCAGGACGTCGGTTGCCACCTGACGGGATATCTCGTTGCTCGCTTGGGCAAGCAGCTCTGAAAACTCCTGGTCGCCGACGTCGAGGATCTCAGCCGCTTCGTCCTCGCTGAAGCCTTCGACAGCCACGAGCAGAAAGGCCTGACGAGGCCGCGGCGCGATCGCATTCAGATTGGCGGCGGTGCGCTGTTCCCACGCCGATTGCGCCTGCTCCTGTGGGACGCGGATGGCGACCGATGTGAACAGCTTGGCGAACACCTTGTACAGCGCGATGCGGTCGCTCGATGCTTCGGGAAATATTTCGATATCGGCGATGATGGCCTCGAGCATCGCGGCTACCAGCGCATCACCACTCTCTTGCGACCCGGAAACAGCCCGCGAGAAGCGGCGCAGGAAGGGCAGATGTGGTGCGATGGTGGCGGATAAGCTCATGGTAAGACGTCTCCCTCAGAATGACGTGATTGCATAGGTGCATAGGTCAAGCTGACTGCAAGCCCTGACGTTAACGCGGATTTTTTGAAAAAGTTCCGCCTCGACGGAACAAAAGCCGGGGAGTGGCGTTTGTGGTCGGGATGGGCGACCAGACGAGGGCGCCGCTTGCGTTGTGTTGAGTATGATAAGAGCGGCTTGAGCGCTGGGAATACAAGGGCAAAATGAAGGATATGACGAAAGATATTCTGGCTGGCGCCGAGAGCAGGCGCCGGAACGGTTCTGGTGACGCCCTTGGGCCGAACTCCGAAATCGGACGCAAACTCAAACAATATTACGACGCGCTGGTCTCCGACGATGTGCCGGATCGCTTTTCCCAGTTGCTTAGCCAGCTGGAACAGGCTGAACCCGCACAGAAGAAGGACTGAGGCATGGCCGCGGTCTCCCAAGGCTTCAAGACCGATCTGCTTGGGGCAATCCCAAGTCTGCGCGCGTTCGCCGTGTCGCTGACGCAAAATGCCGATAAAGCCGACGACCTCGTCCAGGAAACGCTCGTCAAGGCTTGGGACAAGCATGAGAGCTTCCAGCCCGGCACCAACCTCAAGGCCTGGCTTTTCACCATCCTGCGCAACGAGTTCTATTCGCAGATGCGCAAGCGCGGGCGCGAAGTGCAGGACAGCGACGGTATCATGACGGCCAGGCTTGCCGTTCATCCGGCTCAGCACGGCCAGCTTGACCTGAAGGATTTTCGTGGGGCGCTGGAACAATTGCCGGAGGACCAACGCGAAGCCATCATCCTCATCGGCGCGTCTGGTTTCTCCTACGAGGAGGCCGCCGAGATCTGCGGTTGCGCGGTGGGGACGATCAAGAGCCGCGTCAGCCGAGCCCGTACGCGCTTGCAGGAGATCCTGAAAATATCAGGCGAGGACGAGTATGGTCCGGACGCAATTTCGGCCCAGGTAACGAGCTCGCCGGCAAGCTGACCGCGATCGTGTCTCAAGCGCGTCCGCAGGCCGCGGCGACCGCTTGCACGAGGTCTTCACCCGAATAGGGTTTGCCAATCAGCCTGACGCCCGGAAACGATGCCTTGATCTCCTCTGCATCCGAATAGCCCGACGCAAACACGAAAGGTATGCCTGCCGCGCGCAGGCCGGAGGCGAAATCGATCGTCGAGACACCGCCCAGCATCAAGTCGACAATGGCTGCATCGAATCGCGTGGCGACCTCGCGGCCATCGACCTCGGTCAGGTCACGGGCGATCACCACCTCATCGGCGCCATGGTCGCGGCAAAGCTGCTCGACATCCATGGCGATCAGAAATTCGTCCTCCAGGACCAGAATCCGCAATCCGTCAAGCAATGTGGGCACAGGCAAAGACTCCTTGAAACGCCGGAGTCATGATCGCTAATTCGCTTGCTGTCATTTAAAAAAGACATGTGGCAAGCGGGCGGAATCTCAATCCTTGCAACGGGAAACGCGCTCCTCCAAGAGCGGGCTTTCGAAGGGGGTCGAAATGTCAGTCCAGAACAATAGCCAATATCCTTGCGAGAACTGCCCATTGCGGCCGTTGCCGATTTTCCGCGATTTCGAAAAACAGGAACTGGCCTTCATCAGCAAATTCAAGAAGGGCGAACTCGCAGTCGAAAAGGGTGGCACGGTGCTGGTGGAGGGAAGCCATAGCGCCCATCTCTACACCGTGCTCTCCGGCTGGGCGTTTCGCTACAAGTTGTTGCGGGACGGCCGCCGCCAAATCCTCAACTATCTCATGCCCGGCGATCTGATCGGCCTGCAAGGCAGTGTGATGGGCGAGATGCAGCATTCCGTAGAGGCACTGTCGCCGATGCTGCTGTGTGTTTTCGAGCGCGAATATCTGCATGAGCTGTACCGCAATCATCCCGGGCTGGCCTATGACATCACCTGGATCGCATCGCGTGAAGAGCGGATGCTGGACGAGAACCTGCTCAGCCTCGGGCGCCGCAGTGCGATCGAGCGCGCTGCCTATCTCATCGCCTTCATCGGCAGCCGCGCCAAGGTCGTTGGACTGAATGGCAACCAAACTGTCCAGATACCGATCACGCAGCAGCACATTGCCGATACGCTCGGCCTGTCGCTGGTTCACACCAACAAGACGATCCGCAAGCTGATGGATCGCAAGCTGATCGTCTGGCGCGACGGCGGCTGCGTGGTCTCCGACAATGAAGGCCTCAAGCGGCTCGCCGGCTGGGAAGGGCTGGGTGAAGCGCGCCGGCCATTAATCTGAGGAAGCGTCTCTTGCCGGAGCCGACGGACCGGTGCGCGCCGATGCGTTTTCGGCTACTTTGTCCCAATGCCGGAACCTTGAGGCGGGCAGCGCGTTTGAAACCAAGCAATCACAAGGAGTTAAGCCATGGCCACTGCCGCAGGAAAGACCGCAAACGACGCCCGTGCAAATGCGGACCTGGAAGCCGACATCAGGCAGTTGAAGGCCGACATCGACAAGCTCACCAAACAACTGGCCAAGACCGGCGAGCATGGTTATGGCACCGCGCGCCGCGCAGCCACGGAAGGGGTCGAGCAGTTGCGTGCGCAGGGCGAAGCAGCCTTTGACAGCCTGCGCAGCAATGCCAAGGACATCGAAGCGCAGATGATGGCAAGTGTACGCGAAAAGCCGGTGACGTCACTGGCGATCGCCGCCGGCGTCGGCTTCCTTTTCGCACTCATCGCGCGTCGCTAGTCGCTTCGGATGGGAATGCTGGCAACCCTGATCTCGGGTCTCGCCTCGGGGGAGACCGTGGCCGCCATATACCGGGCGCGCACGGCGGCAATCGTCTATGTGATCGCCATGGCCGCCGCACTTTGCGGTCTCGGCTTTCTTGTCGGGGCCGCCTATATCTGGGCGGCGATGCGCTATGGGCCGCTTGCCGCGGCACTGGGGTTCGGCGTCGGTTTTCTGGTGCTTGCCGGGCTTGTCCTGCTGGTCTACCGGATATCGGCAGGCTCGCGTGCCCGGCGCCGGGCGCAGCGCCGCAATGCCGACATGAAGGCGATCGGCATCACCGCCGCACTCGCCGTGCTGCCGAGCCTGCTTAAGGGAAAAGGCGGTCTCGGCGTCATTCTGGGGCCGGCCGTGGCCCTCGCGGCCTACGCCATCTACCGCGAGAATGTGAAATCCGACGATCCGGACGAGAGCGAGCGGAGATAGAGCTGTCGGGAGGTCACTTCGACAGATCTTCCAGGGGCATCGATATTTCGGCAAATACGCCTTCCGGCCGGAATTCATGGGTCACTTCGCTGGAAATGACCTTGGCAAGGCTGCGGCGAATGAGGATCGAGCCGAAGCCGTGCCGATCCGGCGGAGCGACTTGCGGGCCGCCGCTTTCACGCCAGGTCAGCACAAGACGCCGGGCATCCCTCCTGCCTTGCGTCCTCCAGCCGAGGTCGACCCTGCCTGACGGCACCGACAGCGAGCCATATTTCAGCGCGTTGCTGGCGAGTTCATGCAGGATCAGGCCAAGCCCGATGGCCTGGTCGGGCGACAGCAGCAGGTCGTCGCCGGAGATCGTCATGCGCGGCTGCTCGGCCGTTTCGAAAGGTTTGACCTCGATTTGGACGAGTTCACTGATGCCGATGCCACGCCACTCGCGGTCCGACAACAGATTGTGGGCGATGCCCAAGGCCTGAAGCCTGGCGCCGAAGGCCTCGAGGAACTGGCTTGGCTGGCGGGCATGGCGCACGGTCTGTGTTGCCAGCGCCTGGACGGTCGCCAAAGTGTTCTTGACGCGATGGTTGAGCTCACGCAGCAGCAGCCGTTGCCGTTCGTCGCCGAGCTTGCGCTCGGAGATGTCGTAGTTGACGCCGAAGATCAATGTCGGCTTGCCGTCGCCGTCACGCTCGATCACACGGCCGCGCGTGGCGAGCCAGCGCGGCGGGTGAAAGCCCTTCACCCGGTATTCGCCGAAATAGTCGTCGCTGCCGGTCAGGGCGTCGCGAAAGCGGGTTTCGGTCTGGTAGACGTCACGCGGATCGATGGCGGTGAGGATGTCGCGTGCGCGCAACCGGTTGGAGCGCGGCAGGTTGAACAGCTCCGACATCAATGTGTCGCATTCGATGATATCGGTACGGATATCCCATGCCCAGCTGGCGAGCGATGCCGCATCGAGTGCGATGGCGCGCCGTTTTTCCTCGCGAACCAGTGCGGCCTCGGCGATCGTGCCGCTGCGGGTTGCGTCCTTGAGGGTGAACAGGCTGGCGGCGAGGCCGGCGAGCGCCTTCAACTGGTCGAGCTCGGCGCGGGATGGAGAACCATGCGGCTCGCGGTCGAGCACGCACAGCGTGCCGATGCGGGCACCTGCCACGATCATCGGTGCGCCGGCATAGAAGCGGACATGGTGCTTTCCGGTGACCAGCGGGTTTGTCTTGAAACGGGGGTCCGTCGTTGCATCCACGACAACCATCGGCTCGTCGCCGGCGGCAATCGCATGGGCGCAGAACGAGACGTCGGTCGTGGTTTCGGTCTCGTCCAGGCCGAAGCAGGATTTGAACCACTGCCGTTCCAGGTCGACGAGTGTGACCAGAGCAATCGGCGCCTGCATCACCGCCGCGGCAAGGCTGCTGACGCGGTCGAAATCCGGGTCGGCCGCCGTATCCAGCATCTCCAACCCGTGCAGCACAGCGAGCCGGTCAACATCCCTGACTGCGCGCGCAACTTCGGCGGGCAGCTCGGGCACTGTTTGCGTCTTGCCAGTCACCCCAATTGCCTCGTCCCGGTCATCGCCGCCGCATGCTTGCGACGGTGCAAGGCCAACGCGCTTTTCCGGAACCATCCTAGCGAGGAACCGTTACCCGACAATGATTTGCCGAGCGCGCCAGTTGGTGCAGAATGAGACAGGGATCGAGCATGGCCAAGATCATTCCAGAAAACAAGGCCCGGCAGGGGCGATGGGGCTGGCATGGATTTCGAATCCTGATCGCCGCATTGCTTCTGGTGTTTGCCGCGTGGGGCATTGCCGAGATCTATGGAGTGTTGATCAAGACGCCAACCAGCGATGAACAGCATGTCCCCACACCGCCCAACACCACCGAAGAGGCTCCTGCTGGTTAAAGCCGGTTTGTTGGATGCAACGCACCGCATCAGGCGGCTCTCGATTGAGCCGCGCTCGCCGGCACCAGTACATTCAGCGCGCCAGGCTGGATCTCGATTACCGTTTCACGGTCAAGCCTGACCAGTTCGCCGTCCATGACGGCGCGAAACTTGCGGCTGCTCGAATGGATTCTCAGCACCGTTCTGTTCGTCTGGTGGATTTCGACATGTTCGTTGTCGCGCCATTTGCCGCGCGCCACGTTGAAGAAGAACTTGACCAGTTCGGCGCGCTGCTTCGCCACCGTGACATAGACACCAAGCACGCCGCCCGCCGGATTGTCGGTGTAGGGCAAATGGCCTTCGCCGAACAAATTGTTGGTGACGCCAATGCCGGTGATGCGGGCCGCCATTTCGGCCTCGCCGATGCTGAGTGTCACATTCATCGCAGGTGGATTGTTGATCGTCGCCCAAGCCGCCTTGGCCGAGGCGCGGATCTTTCCCAACCGCGAACCGAACTCCATCTTCTGGCGCAGTTGCACCATCTTCGCATGCATGCCGATCGAGAACTGGTGCACGAAAGGTTGGCCATTGGCCGTCGCCACGTCCACTGCGATGATTTCGCCGTCGGCGAAGGATTTCAGCGCGCCGTCGAGCGACTGCGGAATGCCCAGCCCGCGTGCGAACAGGTTCATGGTGCCGGCCGGCAATATGGCTAGCGCCTTCTTCGTGCCCATCAGCCGGGCAGCCGCGGCGGAAATGGTCCCGTCGCCGCCACCCGCCAGCACGATGTCGACCGAGCGACGCGAAGCTGCGCTGTCGAGCGTTTCCACCACGTCCTTGCCGGCGACAATTTCGATGCTGAGCGAGTGACCCGCCGCTTCCAGCGTTTGATGCATCCGGTCGGAGAATGCGGCGAGGTCGGTGGTGCGCAAAGTGCCGCCATCCCGGTTCAGCACCGCTGCGAATTTCATGCCCCGCTCCACCATGTCAGCCGAAAAGTGGCCGGGACACACCCAGCCGATGGCTGAAACGCGGCGGCGACGGAAAGGTTCCCTAGCTACGCGTGGGCTGCCCGGCGGCCCGATATTTCTGTGGTTTCGTTTCCCGGACGGCAGCGGTTTGTCGGAACAACAGACTGGTCACGACGTTGTGAACCTGTAGATGCCGCGTCCGATTTCCCCAGCGAAGACGCGGCGCATGAGATCAGGCACGAGGAGAGACTATCATGATCCGCAATCTTTTAGCCACGACCGCACTCGCAACACTGATCGCCACCGGCGCTTATGCGCAGAGTGCGACGACCCCGACGCCGGCGCAGAGCCCCGCCGTTCAGGAGTCAGGCGCTGCAGCAGTCCGCGCAGAGGGCAGCATCGTCACCAACATCATCGGTGAATCCGTCTACAACGGCACCGGCGATGATGCCGAGAACATCGGCAATGTCAGCGACGTCGTCTTCGACAAGGATGGGCAGGCGAAATCCGTTGTCATCGACGTCGGCGGTTTTCTGGGCGTCGGCGCCAAAAGCGTTGCCTTCGACTACAGCAAGCTGCAGTGGGCCGAAAAGAATGGTGACCGCTGGCTGGTAGCCCAGACGACCAAGGACGAGTTGACCGCTCAGGCGGAATTCGACAGCCAGTTCTACAGTCCGGCCCCTGCACCTGCGGCATCGACTGACGCGGCCGCACCGACGGCACCCGCTACGACGGATACGGCACAAAAGCCGGCCGACATGAACGCCGCACCGGCGGAACCGGTGAAGCGCGCGGATGGTAACCTTGCCACCAACATCATCGGTGAAAACGTCTATAACGGCACCGGCGACGACGCGCAGAATATCGGTGACGTCAATGACATCGTGCTGACCAGGGAAGGCAAGGCCGAGTCCCTTGTCATCGGTGTTGGTGGTTTCCTTGGTCTCGGCGCCAAGAACGTCACCTATGACTTCTCCAAGGCGCAGTGGGCCGAGAAGGATGGCGACCGCTGGCTGGTCGCCCAGACCACCAAGGAAGAGCTGCAGGCGCAGCCGGATTTCGACCGCAAGGCCTATGATCCGGCGCCGGCAACGACGGCTTCCAATGAGCCTGCGGCCACCGCTCCGGCAGCTATGCCCTCTGACACCACGGCTCCTGCTGTCGCTCCGGCAGACAAGACCGCCGAAGCTCCGGCAGCGACCACCCCTGACGCCTCGGCTCCCGACCAGACACAGACTGCCGCCATCGACAAGTCGACGTTGACCGAGATGCCGGTCGGCGAGATTCGTGCCGATGACCTGAAGGGCACGACTGTCTACGGCGCCAACGACGCCAGGGTCGGCGAGATCGGCGATGTCGTGCTTGCGCCCGACAAGAAGGCCGACGCGGTGATCGTCGACGTCGGCGGCTTCCTCGGCATTGGCGAGAAGGAAGTCGCGGTCGGCATGGATAATCTCAAATTCATGACCGACAAGGACGGCAACAAATACCTGTACACGACCTTCACCAAGGAACAGCTCGAGGCTCAAACCGCCTATGACAAGGGCAGCTATGCCGAACAGCGCGATCAGCAGCGCATGATCGTAAGGTAATTCTGTTCAGCCAAATGAAGCCCGCGCTGGCAACAGCGCGGGCTTCATTTATGTGTGGCCAGGTGGCAGGCTAGCGGCATGGCCGACTAGGCCGTTCTCGGTCAATTCGGCCAGTGCCAACGACTGGTCGAGATGTTCGGCCCGCCAGGCGAGCAGCCGTTCGGCGAATTCCAGGCGCACGGTGAGATGACTGGGGTCGGCCGCGAGATTGTCCAGCTCGCCCGGATCGTTTTCCAGATCGAACAGCAGCGGCGGCAGGTTGCCGCCGAAATGCACATACTTGAAATGTTCCGTGCGGATAACGGCGAGGTTGCATTGACGTGCGGCGATGCCGAAATGGTTTTCGGCCTCGCCCGCGGCAATCGAGCGGAAGTCAAACTCCCAATGCGCGGCATCGCGCCACGCCGCAGGGGTTTCTCCGCTTAGGAACGGCTTCAGCGAGGCGCCGTCGAGATGCGGCGCGGGCTTTTCGCCGAGCAGGTCGAGAAGCGTCGGCAAAATGTCGACCGCTTCGGTGAAGCTGTCGACACGGCCGCCGGCAGCCTTGCCGTGGCGCGGATCGCGGACAATCAGCGGAATGTGGTAGCTGCCGTCGAAATAGCCGCCCTTGCCCAGCATGAAATGGTCGCCCATCATCTCGGCATGGTCCGAGGTCAGAAGGATGATGGTGTCGTCCCACGCGCCTGCGGCCTTAACCGCTTGCCAGACGCGACCGAGCTGCGCGTCGACCTCGGAAATCATGCCGTAATAGATCGCGCGGATGCGGCGAAAATCGTCTTCGCTCCAGTCGAGCACCTTGCCTCTGGCGTCTGGGCGGAATTTTATCTGTTTCTGCCGGCCGAGATCATAGGCAAGGTAGGGATGGTTTCCCGCCTCTTCTTGCCAGCTTGCCGCGCGCCGGAAGGCCGCGCCGTCAGCCGGATCGTACATTGTATTGTAGGGCTCCGGCACAATGAAGGGCGGGTGCGGGCTGATGAAGGAAAGATGCGCGAACCACGGCGTGGCGTGCTCCTGTTCGCCAAGCCAACGCGTGAATTCGCCGGTCAGGAAGGCCGCCGGGGTTTGTTGCCCGCAGTAGACGGGCGGCGCGTTGCTGATGGTGGTCCCGGCCACGCCGTCGGCCAGCGGACGGTGGATGTCGGGGGACCCGGCGCTGGCGTCGACACCTTGCAGCTCCAGCCAAGATAGCCATTGCTTCTGGTGCTCCGGCAGCAACTGGCGCACCGTAAAGCCGGGCAGCACGCCTTCATAGCTTTGCAGCCGCGGATCGCCCGGGGCCAGCAGGCGCGGATCGAGCGAGACGTCGGTGTAGCCGAACAGCGTCGGATCATAGCCCAGAGCGCGAGCCGAGAGCGCGATGTTGCCGTGGCGGGCGTCGAGCGGCGTGCCGTTGCGGCAGACGCGGTTGTTCATCTGGTAGAGACCGGTGTAGAGGCAGGCGCGGGCGGGCGAGCAGGGCGCCGCGCCGCCATAGTGCCGCTTGAACAGCACACCCTCCGCGGCCAAAGCGTCGGCATTCGGCGTCTGCACGACCGGATGACCGGCTGCGGACAGACAATCGCCACGCCACTGATCGCATGTGATCAGGAGAATGTTGGGCCGCCTGGCTTTTCCAGTCACTCACGATACCTTTGTCCCGGAATGTCGAATGCCGTTCATGGAAACGAATTCTGGCCACGGCGCAAGCCCGACTCTGCGAGCCAAATGGTGAACGAACTCTGTTCCATCGTTCACTTTTGCGACACAGTCCATTCTGTGTTTGCCGCCTTTGCGTAAACTGCTCTGGTCCTCATATTGGCATGGACAGCGGCGAGGGCCGCACAAGTACCAAGGGAAGGAGCAAGACAATGCTCGACCAGATCAAGGGCCTGCATCACGTCACGTCGATGGCCAGGGATGCCCGCCAGAACAACGATTTCTTCACCAGGAAACTCGGCCAGCGCCGGGTCAAGAAGACTGTCAATTTCGACGCGCCCGACGTCTATCATCTCTATTATGGCAATGAGACCGGCACGCCGGGTTCGGTGATGACCTATTTCCCTTTCCCCGACATCGGCAAGGGCCGGCATGGCGTCGGCGAAGTCGGAACCACCGTCTACTCGGTGCCGGAAGGCACGCTTGCCTATTGGGAAAAACGTTTTGCCGATGAGGGCGTCACCGGCCTCTCGCGCGAAGAGACCTTCGGCGAGAAGCGCCTGGCTTTTGCCGGACCGGATGGTGACGGCTTCGCGCTGGTCGAGGGCAAGGGCGACGGCAGAGCGCCCTGGGCGAAAGGCGGTGTTCCGGTCGACCAGGCGATCCGCGGTTTCCATTCGGTATCGCTCAGGCTGAAGGATGGCGGCGCCACTGAGGAGCTGCTGAAGTTCATGGGCTATGAGGAAGTCGACAAGTCCGGCAATCTCAGGCGGCTGGCGGTGAAGAACGGCAACGGCGCCGATATTATCGACATCGAATCGTTGCCGAGCACGGCCTTCGCCGATCTCGGTGCCGGCTCCGTCCATCACGTCGCCTTCGCGGTCGAGAACCGCGCCAGGCAGCTCGAGGTGCGCAAGGCGTTGATGGACACCGGCTATGGGGTGACGCCGGTGATCGATCGCGACTACTTCTGGGCGATCTACTTCCGCACACCGGGTGGCGTGCTGTTCGAAGTCGCCACCAACGAGCCGGGTTTCGATCGCGACGAGGATACCGCTCATCTGGGCGAAGCGCTGAAGCTGCCGACACAGCACCAGCACCTGCGGCCCTATCTTGAACAGAATCTGCCGAGACTGGAAGGCTGAGGTCATGAGTAAGGACGCTTACATCCACAAGCTGCTGCCCGGTTCGCCGGGCGGCCCATTGCTGTTCGTCTTCCATGGCACTGGAGGCGATGAGAACCAGTTTCTGTCGCTGGGGCGCGATCTCGCGCCCCAGGCAACCATCATCTCGCCGCGCGGTGATGTGTTGGAACAGGGTGCCGCGCGCTTCTTTCGCCGCACCGGCGAGGGCGTCTACGATATGGACGATCTGGCGCGGGCGACGGATAAGATGGCGGGCTTCGTCAAGGCCCATGTCGAAGCAGCGAAGCCGTCATCCGTGCTGGGTCTCGGCTATTCCAACGGCGCCAATGTCCTGGCCTCCGTGGTGTTCGCGATTCCAGCGCTGTTCGACGCGTCGGTGCTGATGCATCCGCTGATCCCGTTCGAGCCGCAGGTCAAGGGCAGCCTCGCCGGCCGCCATATCCTGATGACCGCCGGCAAGCGCGACCCGATCTGTCCGCCGAACCTGACCACGCGGCTCGAGGCCTATTTGCGTGCCGACGGCGCCGATGTCACAGTGGAATGGCACGATGGCGGGCACGAGGTGCGGCCAAACGAGATCGAGGCGGCACGGCGGTTCTTTGCCGATGCTGCCCAAGGAGCATAGCGATGCCTGAACAACTGCCTGAGATCGAACTTGAGGATCGCGGTTCCAAGGGCCGCTATGTCCTGCGTGGACCCGATGGCGCCGAGGCCGAGATGACCTTCACCAAGATCGGTGAGCACCAGATCATCATCGACCACACCGAAGTGCCGGACGTCTTTCGCGGCCAGGGTGCCGGGCTTCGGCTCGTCACCCGCGCCGTCGAGGATGCGCGTGCGGCGGGTAAGAAGATCATCCCGCTCTGCCCGTTCGCCAACGCCCAGTTCCACCGCCATCAGGAATGGGCCGACGTGCTGAAGCGGTAGGGATTTCGTTGCTTGGAAACGGCGCGGCAAGCGGCTGCCATCCTGCCGGGGCGGCTTTGGCATTTGCGCGGGTGGCGCATCCTGCCTAGGATGTATCCTAGCCGCCGCGCCGACAAACGAACCGAATGATCCCCCAATGACCGAAACCGATCTCGTTCCCGTCTTCGACGGCCACAACGATACGTTGCTCAGACTCTATCAGTCGAAAGACACGGACGTCGAAAAACTGTTCATCGAGGGGAAATCGGGCGGCCATATCGACCTGCCACGCGCGAAAGCCGGCGGCTTCGCCGGGGGCATGTTCGCCATCTTTCCGCCGCCTGTCGAGAAATCCGGGCGCGGCGCCGTGCCCCTGGCGCCGAGCGTCGCCGAACCGCTGCCGCCCGAGGTTCCGCGCAATGAGGCGCTGACCTCGACGATCGCCATGGCCTCGATCCTGTTCAGGCTGGAACGGGCCGGAGCGCTCACCGTCTGCCGTAGCGCCGGCGATGTGCGCAATGCCATGGCGCAAGGTTCGATCGCAGCGGTGTTCCACATCGAAGGGGTCGAGGCGATCGATCCCGAGCTCACCATGCTCGACGTGCTGCATGAAGCCGGCCTGCGCTCGCTCGGCATCGTCTGGAGCCGTCCGAACGCCTTCGGCCACGGCGTGCCGTTCCGCTTCCCGTCCTCGCCCGACACCGGACCCGGCCTGACCGATGCCGGCAAGGCGCTGGTCAAGGCCTGCAACCAGTTGAAGATCATGATCGATCTCTCGCATCTCAACGAGAAGGGCTTTCGCGATGTCGCGGCGCTCAGCGATGCGCCGCTGGTCGCGACCCATTCCAACGTGCACGCGATCTGCGGCCATTCGCGCAACTTGACCGACTGGCAACTCGGCGCGATCCGCGAAACCGGCGGCATGGTCGGGCTGAACTTCGCAACCGGCTTCCTGCGCGAGGACGGTCGCATGAATGCCGACACAAGTCTCGACATCATGGTGCGGCATATCGATTCGCTGCTGCAGGCGCTGGGTGAGGACGGCGTTGGTCTTGGCTCCGATTTCGACGGCGCCATGATCCCGGCCGTCATCGGCGATGTCGCCGGCCTGCCGAAGCTGATCGATGCATTGGCGGCACGCGGTTTCGGCCGCGCACTGATCGAAAAAATCGCCTATCGCAACTGGCTCAATATGCTCGAGAAAACGATAGGTTAGAGACAAGCCTGCGGCATGGCGTGTGCGGCCCGCCGGCATATGTCGACAAGGACATACTTCGTCTGTGGAAGCCGGATGCGATTGGGTGGATGCTGAAGACCTTCACGGATGAGGGCGGGGAATTCGAGCGAACCGATGTCGTCATCGTCGGTGCGGGTTTCACGGGCCTGTCGGCGGCGCTCGAGATGCAGAAGGCCGACATCGATTTCATCCTGCTCGAAGCACGCGACCGCGTGGGCGGACGCGTCGAGTCCCGACTGAACGGACTTGGCGAACGGATCGATAGTGGCGGCCAGTTCCTGTGCGAGGACATGCCGGAATTGATGGCGCTGATCGAGGCGCGCGGCAAGACGCTGGTTGAAACCTACGTCGATGGCGATTTCATCACCCAGCCGACGATGTCCGTACAACGAGCAGAGCGGATCTATGACGCGGCAATGGCAATCCGCGAGCGCATGAACGGGATCGATCCGGACGATGTCTCGATTGCCGGGCTGACCGTTGCCGACTGGCTTGCCCGCCAGCGCGATTCGGCCGATGCCAGGGCCGTCTTCCGTTCGATGATCGAAGGTCTCTGGTGCATGGCGCTGGATCAGATTCCTCTCTGGTATCTGATCGACAATGACCGACGCGTCACCAACGAGGTGCCGGAGCTGCAATATTTCGTGCGCGAAACCATGCATTCGCTGGCCGACGATCTGGCCCGCGACCTTGGCGATCGGTTGCGGCTCAGCGAGCCCGTCACGCGCATCGAGCACAGTTCGCAAGGTGTTCTTGTCGTTTCGGCCGGGAGTGCCATCGCGGCGCGCGCGGTTCTGGTTGCCGTCCCCCCGGCGACGGTGACGGAGCTCGCCTTTGTCCCTGCCTTGCCGGCTGGACTGGGGCGGGCGCTCGGCGCCTGGAAAAGCGGCGCGGCTATCAAGATCCTGGTGCGCTATGCCAAACCGTTTTGGCGCGGGCGGGATTTGAACGGCATGGTGATGTGGCTCGATCCGCCGGGACTGTTTGCCTGCGACGCCGGCAAGGATGTCGAGCATGCCGCGCTCGTCGTGTTCGTCGGCGGGCCGCTCGCGCTGCGCTGGCGCGACCTCGGCGAGCCGGAACTGCGTGCGGAGGTGACCGGCCGGTTGGAGGCAGCCCTTGGCCCGAGTGCCGGCGACGTCATCGATTTCAGTTTGCGTGACTGGGTAGGAGATCGCTGGAGCGGCGGCGCGTACAGCGATCTTGTTGTCGACGTGACAGCAAGAGATGCTGAGCGAACGATCCTTGCCGGCGCACCCCCGGTGTATCTCGCCTGTTCAGAACTCTCGCCGTCGTTTCCGGGGTATGTCGAGGGCGCTATCATTGCCGGGCGTATCGCCGCGCACAAGATCATTGCCGAGCTTCAAGCTCCGGCCTGAGCCTGGTCTTTTCGAAAAACTGTTTGGCAAGATCGGTCAGGTTGCGCCTCGAGCCCGAGCGCCGTCGAAGCTATGCCCGATTTTGCCCGACTTCGCCCGAATGCTGTTTCGAACTCGTTACAGTGCCAGTCCTTCGCCACCCCATCGTCGTTACAAAGTGCGGATAAGTTCATTTCACCGCCAAAAGAAACTCAGCGAAGGGGAAGGCAATGCATGCGAAAATCCAGACGATCCGCGGCGAGAGCCGCCTTCAGGCTCCAGAACGCAATGACCGCCGTCCGAAACTGGCGCTGCGCCAGCGGGCCAGCGACCACCCCATGGCGATGTTCATGGTGCTGGCTGCTTGCGCCTTCGTCGGCATGGCGTTCACGCCGACAATCGGGCCGGCCTTCGCTTCGTTGAATCCGCCGTCCAATCTCATCGACGGCGCGCAGACGACGACCAGGACCGCGCGTCTGCCGGTGCCGGTGACCGACTTCGCCTGCAAGGGCCAGGCCTGGGGTGCCGAGAGTATCGATTGCCTGCGCGCCATCGCCGAACAGTCCGGAACACACAAGAACCGCGCCATCCGCATGATCGCCTATGCCGCGCCCTTGGCCGACACGCCGAATATTTTCTGATTTTGTCGAAGCATGATCCGAAACCGTTCCCGCTTTGGGATCATGCTCCGGACTCCCCGAGCGCTCCCTCCAGTGCGCTCTTCTTCGGCCCCGGGGGCCTCTTCCTTATCCTTTCAAGACCGCCTGTTCGGCAATGGCGGACAGCACACTGCGCACATCCAGCGTGCTGAACGGCTTTTCCAGGATCTGCGGCCGCTGCTGTGCCGGCAGCGCCTCGATTTCGGCTTTCGCACCGATCAGGTCGCCTGTGACCAGCACGAAACGCCGTGCCAGATCAGGCTTTTCGGCGAGCAACTCGCGATAGATCGATATGCCGCTAACGCCGGGCATGCGCAGGTCCGAAAAGACGATGTCCGGCGGCATGTGGCCGCTCAAAGTGGCGGCGGCCGATTCCCAGACAGGAACGATCCGTGACTTGATGCCCATCAGTTCGAGAATGTCGGAGAGCGAGCCGGCGACATCCGGCTCGTCGTCGATGATCAAGGCATGCCGCAGGCCGCTCGATCGCGGCTGGTTGTCGCCGGCGGTGGCGAGGCCGGCCACGATGGCCGGCAGCTGGACGACGAAGCGCGCGCCTCTCGGGAGCACTTCCTCGAACCAGACATTGCCATTGTGCCGCTCGATGATCGATTTCGAGATCGACAGGCCGATGCCGGTGCCGACGCCGACCGGCTTGGTGGTGAAATAGGATTCGAAGATGCGGCCGCGGATCGTTTCCGGCACGCCGGGCCCATTGTCCTCGACCGAGAAGCAGGGATGACCGCGGTCGCTGCGGAACGTCCGCACCTTGATCAGCCGGTCGCCGGCAATGCCGGCCAAGGCGTGCTGGCTGTTGATGAGGAAATTGGCCGCCACCTGCGTCACATGGTCGGCGTCGGCCATGGCCAGCAGCGGGCCGGCGGCGAAATCGGTGTCGATGGTGATGCCGCTTGAGCGCGCGCCATAGGCGGTCACTTCGAGTGCCGACCGGATCACCTGGTTGAGGTCGGTTTCGGCTTGTGCCGCGGGATGGAGGCGGACCATCGACAGGAAGCTCTTGACGATGCGGCCGCAGCGCTCGGCGGCCGCACGGACTTTCTCGGCGCGCACCTTGGTCTGCGGGTCGGAAGCGAATTCGTGCAGCAGCGTCGATTGCGCCACCACCACGGCCAGCGGGTTGTTGAGCTCGTGCGAGACGCCGGCCAGCAACGAACCCATCGCCGCCATCTTCTCGTTCTGGTGCAGCTTCTCGCGCTGCCGGCCGATCTCCTCCTCGGCGCGCAATTTGTCGCGCAGGTCGCGGATGGAGCCGAAGATCAGGCGGCGGTCGGCAACCCGCATCTCGGTCGCCGTCAGCTCGATCGGGAACACTTCGCCGGCGGCGTTCTGGGTCACCGTCTCGAGCCGTTGGCCGACCATCGGCGCACCGCGGCCGGACATGTATTCGGCCCCCGAAGCATAGCCCTTGCGGTAGTAGATCGGCACGATCGTATCGAGCAGGTCCTTTCCGAGGATGTCGCTGCGCTGGAAGCCGAACATCTTCTCGGCAGCCGGATTGAATTCGATGATCGAGCCGGTCTCGTCGATGACGACGATGGCGTCGAGCGAGGCCTGCAGCATGGTGCGGCGAATGACCTCGCTGGCGTGGGCGTCCGAGGGCGAGCGCTCGATGGCGTCGCCGATGGCCAGCGCGATGATGTGCAGCGTCGCCTCTTCCTCGTCCGTCCATGCACGCTCGTTGACGCAGTCATTGACCGCCAGCGTGCCCCAGAGATGGCCATGCGCGAAGACCGAGACCGAGAGGAACGATTTGATGTTCTGCTTCTCGAAATCGGTCCTCAGGAAGCCTTCGAGGTCGCGCGTGTGCCCGGCGAAGATCTTGCCTTGCCGTTCGTCCTCGGCAAGCCGCTCCAGCAGGGGGTCGGAATTGACGATCGATTGCATGATGACGGTCGGCGACGCCAGTTCGCCGCCGAAAAGAGGGTCGATCCAATAGGCGGCGACGGATTGGGCGAAGCCCTGGCCGGGCAGTTCGCGCAAGCGAAACAGGATGCCGCGCTGGCAATCCATGGCCCGGCAGAGCGTTTCCAGTATGCCGTCCATCTCGCGCTGCCAGTCGCCAGCCTCGCGAAGCCGGCGAACGACGCGCACGGCCGCCATCGCCGCGCCCTGCCTGAACCCTTGCATATCGGTGCTTGCTGCTTCAGCGATCATCTTGTGCCGTCATTCCGGAGTCGCGCCAATTCGGAGTCGTGCCAATTTCGGCTGGCGAGCAACCGAATCCTTCTGGCCCGGTGCTCAGTTGCCGTCGCCGGCCGGCAGCGAGAAGATATAGCCCTCGCCGCGCACCGTGCGCAGGAATTTCGGATTGGCGGGATCGGCCTCGATCTTCTTGCGTAGCCGCATGATGCGAATGTCGACCGCGCGTGACGATTCCGGATCTTCGGTGAAACCGATCGCCTCGGAGATAGCGGCGCGGGTCAGCAGCCGATTGGCGCGGGTGAGGAAAATCTCCAGCACGTCGAACTCGCTCTTGGCCATGTCGATCACCGCGCCATTGGCGCCGGTGACCAGCCTGCCGTCGAGATCGGCCTGGAAGGGGCCGAAGGTAACGGAACGGCGATCCGTCCCGGCCTTGTTGTCCTGGAGCTCCTTCGGCTGGGGAACCCGGCGCAACACGCTGCGCACCCTGGCCAGCACTTCGCGCAATTCGTATGGCTTGACGATGTAGTCGTCGGCACCGAGTTCCAGCCCGACGATGCGGTCGAGCGCAGTGCCGGCCGCGGTGGCATAAATGATGCCGATCGGCAGTTTCGAACGCAGCCAGCGGCCGAGCGAGAGGCCGTCCTCGCCGGGCATGGCGATGTCGAGAATGGCGAGATGAAACGATTGCGTTTCAACGAGGCTGCGCGCCGCGGCAGCACTTTCAGCGGTGGCCACGTCATAGCCGGATGCGCCAAGATATTCGGCGACCGCGTCCCTGAGGTCGGGCTCGTCCTCGACGATGACAATTCTTGCCCGCACGATGCTTTCGCTCCCACTTTCAGTGGAAAGTAGATTGGGTATAAACATCATGTCCAGCACTCATATCCGGGTTGCCAGGGAACGGTTGGAAAAGATGGCCGCACGATCCGTTATTGCGCTCGTTTCGGTAGCCGAAGTGGTGGCGACCGAACTCGCCGACCATCTCGAGCGGCGCGGCCACGATGTGCATCAGGCACGTCAGCCCTGGGAGGCCGAATCGCTGCTGTCGGGAAAGGGCATCGACGTCGTCGTCGTCGGCGACAGCCTCAGCCAGGCGGAGGGGCGGGACCTGCTCAGACGTTATGGCGGCCAAGGAGGAGGCGGCGAGGGCGGACCGGATTTTATCCTCATCTGCCGGCCGGCCGATCTTGTCGACAAGGTGCTGGCGCTGGAGCTTGGTGCGGCCGACGTCGTCGAGAGCCCGCTCAATGTCCGTGAACTGGCCGCCCGTGTCGGCGGCCTGCTTTCGCGTCGCGGCAGGGGCACCCAGGAACTGATCGTGCTGGAGAACGCGACCGTCGATCTGAGATCGGCCATGGTCATGCATCGCTCCGGCTCCGAGGAACAGCTTTCGCCCGGCCAGGTGGCGCTGCTCAGGTTGTTCCTGGCCAGTCCGCGCAAGGTGCTGACGCGTGACGACATCATCGCCGCGGCACCGGCCGAAAACGCCGACGCCTTCGATCGTTCGATCGATTCGCGCATCGTGCGGCTGCGCCGCAAGCTCGACACCGACACCATCACCACAATACGTGGAGCCGGCTATCGGTTCGATCCGCCGCGGCAATTCGCCGACTGACTGCCGGGTACTGGCGCAATCCCTTTTTTCGGGCATCGGATTTTCCATCTCTGGGCCCGATGCTCCTGATACTCAGCGTACCAGCAGAAGCGATGGCCCCACCGGCATGTCACTGCCCATGGTGAGTTCGCTTGCATGGGCGCGGTCCCTGAGAAGCATGGTGGCAAGACCGGCAAAGCCGAGCAGGCCTTGGGCGTAAAGCAGTGCGGACAGCACCGAAGCAGCGAATTTCGTTTTCATCGTCGCAGTTCCCCAAAAATGCCAATTCCCTAGAAATGAACCTGTTGCGGGTCGCTTCAGGATACCCCCGAAGTGCCCGCGCCGCCCACGGAGCCCCCCGTCGCGGCGCGGGCCTTCGGTCCTCTCGGCAGCAAGTTGCCGGAGGCGCCGCGCAAACCCGTCAGCCTAAGGCCGACCCGCCAGAGGGCCTTGAGCCGGGCGATGCGCAGGCTGGAAACAATCCAGACCGTGGCGAAAAACAGTGCGGCATGCAGCGTCGAAATCTCGCCTGATGTCATCGCGCCGAGGCTTGTCAGCGGGGTGCCGGCAACCGTGCCGACGCCGCCGATGACCGCTGCCGCGATGCTGATCCTGAGAAGCCAGGACAGCGCGTTCGATTTCGTTCCCATGTTCGTTACCGGCTGTTTTCGTTGCGTCAACTTTGCTCGCGGCCCGTATCCGGATCATGCCGCTAGGAGCCGCGCTTTGTTGCAAGTTGGTTTCGATGCCGACGGCTGTTCTTTCACATGACGCCGATTCGCACTTTCGTTTGGGGGCGGATACTCATGTTCCCGACTCTTGGTCTTGGCTGGGCGGGCCTGCCGAGCCTGTTCTAGCCAGGCTTAGAAGGAGGCGTTTGTTAACCAGTGGAAACAGATTCGAAACAGAAGTGAGCATTTTGCGAAATCTCCTCGAAACATGAGGTTGGGATAAGCGGCCATCGAATTGGAGCCGGCCTAACCGGCAGAGAGAGAGGGGACTTCATCATGCATACCGCCATTTCCGCCAAGCTCATCAACATCACCGCCGCTGCCTTGACTGGTGCAGCACTGCTGCTCGGCGCTGGCTCGGGTGCGGCGCACGCCGCCAACAAGATCGTGGCGCGCGTTTCGCTTTCGCAGCAGATCATGGAAGTCTCCGTCGACGGCCGGCCGACCTTCGCCTGGAAAGTCTCCACCGGCGACCGGGCCCATGTGACGCCGACCGGCTCGTTCAAGCCGACCCGCATGCATGAAATGTGGTACTCGAAGAAATACGACAACGCCCCGATGCCGCACTCGGTCTTCTTCAGCGGCGGCTATGCGGTGCACGCGACCTATGCGATCAAGCGCCTCGGCCAGCCGGCGTCGCATGGCTGCGTGCGGCTGCACCCCGACAACGCCGCCGATTTCTACCAGCTCGTCGAAACCTTCGGGGCGACCAACACCAGCATCGTCATCGTCAAGTAGCAGGCTGGAAACGGTGGCGTGTCAGCATGCTGTCGCGCCTTGTTCAAGGCTCCCGCCGGAAAACGCTGTGGTATCGAGTACAGCGCAAACCGGCGGTATCGAGCAAAGCTCGAACCGGGGTATCGAGTCCAGCCAAAAAGAAAGAGGCCGGGAAATTCCCGGCCTCTTTCTTTTGCCTCCATCGATTTGTCCTGCACATTTCCGGGCGGGACTCCCTCGACCGCCCTAGCTCGGCAGTGCCGGCATCAGCTTGGGGTCCGGCTTCTCCGCCAAATGAGGCAGATCCTTGCTGGCGATGAAGGTGTAGAACATGGGCACGACGAAGAGCGTGAACAGGGTTCCGACCAGGATGCCGGTGAAGATGACCAGGCCCATCGAATAGCGGGCCGCGGCACCAGCGCCGCTGGACGTGATCAGCGGCACCACGCCGAGCGCCATCGCCGCTGTCGTCATCAGGATCGGCCGCAGGCGCACCTTGGCCGAGGCGATGATGGCGTCGCGCCGCCGCATGCCATGTTTTTCACGCTGCTGGTTGGCGAACTCGACCAGCAGGATGCCGTGCTTGGTTATCAGACCGATCAGTGTGATCAGGCCGACCTGCGTGTAGATGTTGAGCGTGCCGAGGCCCAGATTGAGCGGCACGATCGCGCCGAAGATCGACAGCGGCACCGCCATCATGATGATCAGCGGGTCGCGGAAGCTTTCAAACTGCGCCGCCAGCACCAGATAGATGACGACCACGGCGGCCGCGAAAGCGATCAGGATGGTGTTGCCCTGTTCCTTTTCCTGCCGCGATTGACCGGAATAGTCGAGGAAGAAGGTGTCGGGCAGGCTCTCCTTGGCAATGTCCTCCAGCGCCTTCAGCCCGTCGCCGGTCGTGACGCCGGGCAGCGGGAGCGCCGAAATCGTCGACGAATTCAGCTGGTTGAACTGCTCGATTGCCGCCGGCGCCGCATTGGTCGAAATCTTGACCACCGCCGATAGCGGCACCATCTCGCCCGTCACGCTGCGCACGAAGTATTCGCCGAGCTTGTCGGGGTTGTCGCGAAACTCTTGCGGCACCTGCGGGATGATGTCGTAGCTGTTGGAGTCGCGGTCGAACTGCGCCACTTCGGCGCCGCCGACCAGCAAGGTCAGCGTGCGGCCGATATCGGCGATCGGCAGGTTCAGCGCCGCGGCGCGGTCGCGGTCGATGGTCACCGTCACCTCCGGCGCGTCATAGGCCATCGAATTCTGCACGACGATGAAGCGGCCGGAGGCCTGCGCCTTGTTCTTGATCTGCTCGGCCACCTCGTACACCTCCGAGGAAGCGCCCGTCGATCGCACCACCATGGAAATGGGCAGGCCGCCGCCGGAGCCCGGCAACGTCGGCGGTGCAAAGACGAAGGCCTCGACACCGGCCACTTTGGCGATACGGGCCGTAATGTCGGCCTGCAGTTCCTTCGAATTGCGCTTGCGTTCCGCCCAGTCCTTGAAGGCATAGCCGACGAAGGCGCTGTTTGTCGTGCCGCCGAAGGCGACGGCCGAGAACTGCGCCCGTGTTTCGGGAATATCCTTCACCAGGCCGAGGATCTGGTTGACGTATGTCTCGGTGTAATCGGAGGTCGCATAACGCGGCCCCGTCACAATCGAGAGCAGAAAGCCCTGGTCTTCTTCCGGCGCCAGTTCGCTCGAGGTCTTGGTGAACATGAAGCCGGTGACGCCGACAAGCGCAAGCACGATGATCAGCGTCAATGGGCGATAGTTCAGTGATCCGGTGACGGCCCGTTCATAGACATGCTCGACGCGCGCGAAGGTGCCGTCGACAATGCGCTGGAAACGGCCCGGCGTGCCGGACTTCAAGAGGCGTGCCGACATCATCGGGGTGATGGTGATGGCAATGACACCCGACAGCACCACCGAGCCGGCGAGCGTGACCGCGAATTCACGGAACAACGCGCCGGTTAGGCCGCCGGTGAAGGCCAGCGGCGCGAACACGGCGGCCAGCGTCATGGTCATGGCAACGATGGCCGACGATATTTCGCGCATACCGCTGAACGCGGCCTGCATCGGCGACATGTGGTCTTCTTCCATATGGCGATGGATGTTCTCCACCACCACGATGGCGTCGTCGACGACCAGGCCGATCGCCAGAACCATGGCCAGCAACGACAGCAGGTTGATCGAGTAGCCGACCGCAAACAAAAGGAAGCAGACGCCGATCAGCGACAACGGGATGGTGATGATCGGCATCATCACCGACCGGAAGGAGCCAAGGAACAGAAGAATGACGACGATGACGATGGCAACCGCCTCGGCGATGGTCTTGAACACCTCTTCGATCGAAGCGCTGATCTGCCCGGTCGCATCGTAGACGACCTCGATCGTCATGCCCTTCGGCAGTGTCTCCTGAATCTGTGGCACCAGCTTGGTGAGCGCAGCCGCCGTGGTCAGCGGATTGGCCGCCGGCGTCGGGAAGATGGCGAGGAAGGTGCCGGGCTTTCCGTTGAACGAGACCCTGGTGTCGGTGTTCTCGGCGGCGAGTTCGACGCGGGCCACGTCGCGCAACCGCACCACATTGCCGTCAGTCGAGCGCAGCGGCAGCTCGGCGAAGGCCTCCGGCGTCTGCAATGTCGAGCGCACGGTGATCGAGGAAACGACATACTCGTTCTGGGTGTTGCCGGGCGCCGACAGGAAGTTGGAATTGTTGATCGCCGTCAGCAGTTCGGAGGCCGTCACGCCGCGCGCGGCAAGCTTGACCGGATCGATCCAGACGCGCATCGAGTATTCCTGGGCGCCGAAGATCTGCACGTCGGCGACGCCTTCGACCGTCGACATGCGCGGTCTGATGACGCGCTCGATATACTCCGTCAGCTGCTCCTTCGTCATGTTCGGATTCTGCATCGAGATGTACATCATCGCGAACTGCTGGCCGGTGCCCTTGACGATGACAGGGTCCTTCGATGCGTCCGGCAAGGTGCCGCGCACGCCCTGGACCTTGGACAGAACTTCAGTCAGCGCGACGTCGGGGTTCGAGCCGAGCTTCATCTGCACCGTCACGGTGCTGGAGGACGGGCGGCTGGACGAGGTGACGTAGTCGATGTTTTCGGTCGAGGCGACGGCGCGCGCGATCGGGGCGGAAATGAAGCCCTGGATCAGATCGGCGCTGGCGCCCGGATAAGCCGTGGTGATGGTGATCGCCGTTTCGTCGACCTTCGGATACTGCCGGATCGACAGGTTGAAGATGCCCTGGAAACCCAGAAGCAGGATCATGCAGCCAAGGACCGTCGAAAGAACAGGCCGGCGAATGAAGAGATCGGAAATGCTCATTGCTGGTCGGCCTGCTTGTTTGCCGATTTGGTCGGGTCGATGGTGTTGTCCACAACGACGGACATGCCGTTGAAGAGGCGGTTCTGACCGGCGGTGACGACTTCGTCCCCAGCCTTCAGCCCCTCGACGATCTCGACCATGCCTTGATTGCGGCGGCCGGGCTTGACGAACACCTGCGACAGCACGAGCGCGGGCTTGTCACCTTCCGCCGCCGGCTTGGCCGGATCGGCAGCCTTGTCAGTGGGCTTTGCCGCATCGGCGGCAGGCTTGGCCGCATCAGCCGCCGGCTTCATGGCATCTGCCGGCTTGGTGTCAGCCGGCTTGGCTTCCGCCGATTTGTCGGCTGCCGGTGCGGCGGGTTTTTCCTCCGGCTTGGCAGTTGGCGCCGCCTCGGCTGGCTTGGCCGGCTGCACCACGAAGATGTAGTCGCCATAGAGGCTTGTCGTCAGCGCCGTCTGCGGCAGCGTCAGCACGTTCTGCTCTTCGGGCAGTTCGACACGCACCTGTACAAACTGGCCGGGGGTCAGCTTGCCGTCGGGATTGGCGACTTCCGCCCTGATATTCACCAGCCGGCTGGAGGAGTCGATCTTCGGGTCGATGCCGCGAATGGTGCCGGCAAACGGCCTGTCCTCACCGCCGAAGCCCAATCGAATCGTCTGGCCGATCTTCAGCAAGGCGAGTTGCTGTTCGGGAACCGAGAAATCGACCCGCATCGTGTCGAGATCCTGCAGCGTCACCACGGCGGTGCCGGGCGCCAGATACTGGCCGATATCGATCTTCGGAATGCCCACCGTGCCGCCGAAAGGCGCCGTCAACTGCTTCTGCTCGAGCACGGCCTGCAGCTTGGTGACCTGAGACGCCGAGGCCGAGGCCGCCGCACGCGCCGTGTCCAGCGTCGAGTCGGAGCCGACGCCACGCCTGGTCAGTTCGATGGCGCGGGCCAGCGATGCCTGATCGAGCGCGGCCTGCGCCTTCTGGGCGTCGAGATCGGCGCGCTCGACAGCGTCATCAAGTTGCAGCAGAACCGCATTGTCGGCCACCTTCTGGTTGGCATGGAAAAGGATGTCCTTGACGATACCGGTGGTCTCGACCGCCAGGTCGACACCGCGCACAGCCTTGACCGTACCGATAGCCTCGACGCCTGGCGTCCAGGCCGAAGGCTTGGCGATGGTGGTCGACACGGTTGCCGCCGGCGGCTTCATCGATGCGAAATACTGCTTGATGCCGTTGTCGCGCAGGAAGTTGAAGCCGACGATGCCGCCGACCACGACGACGAGCACGGCCAGAACCAGAACGATGATAAAGATACGGAGTATGCGCTTGAACAAGGAAGTCCCCTCAGTCGAAATCCGGCGCAAAGCGCGGATATCGGGACACATATCGACTGCGGGTCCCGATTTCAAATAATGGCGGTCTTACTGTACCGTCTGGACGGTCTTGTCAATTGGGCCTAAGCTTGCGATGGGAGGTGCCATGAGAGCCCAAAGACCGAATTCGCGCGAGAAGATTCTCGCCGCGGCGGCTGATGTTGCCCGGGAATCCGGACCAGGCAGCCTGTCGCTGGATGCCGTCGCCAGCCGTGCCGGCGTGTCGAAGGGAGGGCTCCTCTACAATTTCCCGACCAAGGCCAAATTGATGCAAGGTTTGGTCGAAGGCTATCTGCGTGAGTTCGAGCATGCGCTGGAAGCCGCCCGAACAAATGACAAGGACGAAAATCCCCTGGCTGTCTACATCAGGCTGTCAGCCAATGATTGCGAGGAAAAGCAGCCGTCGGCGTCCTGGATTTTCTCGGCCATCGCCGAGGATCCCGATTTCATGATGCCGATAAAGACCTTCAAGCGGCAGCTTTTCGAGCGACTGAAAGGCGAGACGCCGGATCTCAAATCGCTGTTGATCTGCTATCTCGCCATCGAGGGATTGCGCAGCATGAACCTCTTCGATTCGGATGTCCTGTCGAAAGACGAGCGAGAGCTTCTGGTATCGTCCCTGCTCGAGATCGCCAAATAGGCGTCGCCCACCCTATGTCTGGACCCCGCTGGTCGAAAGGCAGATTCCCGACACCATGAAGGCGCGCGGCATGACCGAGGAACAGGTCAAGCACGATGTGCTGCTCGCAGCCCAGCCGACCAAGGAATTCGTCACCGTCGATGAGCTTGCTGCGTTGACGCTGTTCCTGTGTTCGGACGCGGCCAGGCAGATCACCGGCACGACCTTACCGATGGAGGGCGGCTGGACGGCACAGTAGCCCGGCCCCGAAGGCTCAGCATTTGCTTCCGGCGGCCAGTAGCGGGGTGTCTCCTGGTTGGATTCCGCTGCTCGTTCGACGCGAGAGTTTCGGGATAGCGGCGATCAACTCTTGAGTATAGGCCTGCTGCGGACGATCCAGGACATCTTCCGTATTGCCATACTCAACCAGCTTGCCGTGCTGCATGACCGCAACGTGCTCGCAGAGATAACGCACCACGCCCAGATCATGGGAAATCAGGATCAGCGTCAGCGACAATTCGCGGCGCAGCCGCGCAAAGAGGCCGAGCACCTGGGCCTGGATGGTGACGTCCAGAGCGGAGGTGACTTCATCGGCGATCAATATCTCAGGTTCCAGCGCCAGGGCTCTGGCGATGCCGACGCGCTGCCGCTGGCCGCCGGAAAGCTGCGTGGTGCGTCGGTCCAGCAACTGGCGTGGCAATTCCACTTTTTCCATCAGCTCGCGGATCCGCTCCGGGATGTCTCTTTCCGGGCAGATGTTCTGTTGCCGCAGCGGTTCGGCCAGAGTTCGCGCAACCGTAAACGCCGGGTTGAGGGACATGAACGGGTCCTGGAACACCATCTGCAGTTTGCGAACCTGCTCCGGTCGGCGCTGCCTTAGCGCGCG
This sequence comes from Mesorhizobium sp. M0227, assembly GCF_040321855.1. Lineage (NCBI taxonomy): Bacteria > Pseudomonadati > Pseudomonadota > Alphaproteobacteria > Hyphomicrobiales > Phyllobacteriaceae > Mesorhizobium > Mesorhizobium sp. M0227. The sequence goes on from NZ_JAMYSJ010000003.1 coordinate 330,621, forward strand.
ATCGAGCGATTGGCCGTCCACCTCGATCTCTCCTTGTTCCGGCTGCACCAGGCCTGCAATGGCCCGGGCTATGGTGCTCTTGCCGGAACCGGACTCGCCGACGATCCCCAGTGCCCCACCGCGCCGCAATGCCAGCGAAACATTGTCGACCGCGCGCACGATCTGCGGCGGCTTGCGTGTCGCCCAGGCTGCAAGGCTCTGCCCTGGGTAGAAGTTCACGCACAGGTTCTTCACCAGGAGATGCGGTTCCGTCGCCACGGGGCATGCATGCGTGGTCGGCTTCATCAGCGAGGGTTGGGAAGCGATCAGGCGCTTCGTGTATTCATGGGCGGGGTCACGCAGGATCTGATCGACCGAGCCGATTTCCAGCACCGCGCCGTCCTTCATGACGACGACGCGGTCGCACATTTCCGCGATCACGCCAAGGTCGTGAGAGACCAGAATGACCGACAGCTTGCGTTCACGCCGGATGCCGCGGAGCAGGTCGAGTATCTGAGCTTGCACCGTCACATCAAGTGCCGTCGTGGGTTCGTCGGCAATCAGCAGTTTCGGTTCGCAGGCAAGGGCCGCCGCAATCATCACCCGCTGACGCATGCCACCGGATAGCTCGTGAGGATAGGCGCCCGCGCGCCTTGGCGCGTCCTTGATGTGCATGTCTTCGAGCAGTCCGACCGCCCGCGCATTGGCCTGCCGCCAGGATATGCCCTGATGGACCACCATCGCTTCGCCCACCTGACGCCCGACCGTCATGATCGGATCAAGATGCGTCGACGGGTTCTGGAAGATCATCGCCGCTTGCCCGCCACGCAGCTGGCCCAGTTCGGCATCCTTCATGGCGAGGACATCGCTGCCCTCGAACATGATCCGGCCCGACTTCACCAGTGCGTTGCCGGCAATCAGCTTGAGGATGGCTCTGCAGGCCACCGTCTTGCCCGATCCGGATTCACCGACGATCCCAAGGACCTCTCCCGCCTTCAATGAAAAGCTGACGCCGCGCAGGGCGTGGACGTCGCCAAAATTGGTGGCGAAGTCGATGGTGAGGTTCTCGACGCTGACGAGGTCGCTCATCTCAGGATTCCGTGTTCAGGAGGCGGGCGAGACCATCAGCGGTCAACGAGAGGCCCAGTGCCAGAAGGCAGATGGCGATGCCTGGGAAGATCGCAATCCACCATGCGGTCGTCAGGTAGGTCTGCCCGTCCGCGATCATGGCGCCCCATTCGGGCGTTGGCGGTTGTACGCCGAGGCCGAGAAAACCCAATGATGATCCGAGCACGATGGCCAGCACGGCATCGGTCATGACGAAGACGATCGATGGGACGATGGCATTCGGCAGGATGTGGAACAGCATGATGCGCAAATGCCCAAAACCCATGCCACGTGCCGCCAGCACGAAATCGACGCCGCGCAGCACCAGCGCCTGGCTCCGCACAAGTCGCGCATAGCTGACCCAGTTCACCAAGGTGAGCGAGATGAAGTAGCTCTTGAGGCCGGGCCCCAGCACGGCCACGATGGCGATCACGAGGACGAAATAGGGAAATGATACGGTGACCTCGAGGATGCGCATCAGCGCCGCATCGATCCGGCCACCCAGATAGCCGGCGATAAGGCCGATGATCGTCCCCAGGATGATCGGACCGACGACGCCGAAGAAGGCCATGGCGAGATCGTAGCGTGCGGCAAACAGTGTTCGCGCCAGGACATCGCGGCCGATGGCGTCGGTGCCAAACCAATGCTCGGCGCCAGGTGGTTTCAACGCCTGCATCACATCGACCTTGATCGGGTCGAAACTGGTCAGCACTGGCGCCAAAATGGCCACGACGATCCAGGCCAAGGTGATGGCGCCGCCAATGATCAAGGTTGCCGGCATCGTCCGGATACGCGCCATGGCCAAGGAGCCGCTGCCCTGCATCACATCGCTCATAATTCCACCCTTGGGTCGAGAATGGCGGTCAAGACATCGACGGCAAAATTCGAAATGACGACACCTACGGCAAGCAGCAGGGCCACTGCCTGGACGACGAACTGGTCGTGCGTGAGAACGCCGCGGATGAGCAGGTTGCCGAGCCCTGGAATGTTGAAGACATTTTCGACAACGACCGTTCCGCCGATCAGGAAGGCGACCACGACGCCCAGCAGATTGACTGTCGGCAACAGGGAATTCCAGAACACATGCCGGGAAAAGATGTAGCTTTCCGGCAGGCCCCTGGAGCGGCAGGCGATCGCGTAATCCTTGTCCATCTGCTGAATGAAGGTCGCGCGCAGATTGCGCGCGAGGATCGGCGTCACCCCGATGCCGATCGTCAGGGCCGGCAGGAACAGATGCCACAGATTGTTGAAAAAGGTCGGCCCGTAACCGGATACGGGGAAGATCTTCAGCCGCAGGCAGAAGCCCATGATCAGCAGCAGGCCGACAAAGTAGGACGGCACGCCGACGCCCGCGACGCAGACGAGACGGATGAGGTGATCGATCCACCGTCCGCGCTGCCGGGCTGCGGTGACCGCGAGCGCGAATGTCAACAGCAGCGAGATCACGAGGCCATAGAGGATCAAGAAAACCGTTGGCGCGATCCGTGCCGCGATGACGCCGCTGACGGGACCCCGGAAGGCGATCGACTGACCGAAATCGCCGCGCAGGCAATTCAGCACGTAATAGAAATACTGCACGGGGATGGGCTGATCGAGACCGTATCGCGCCCGCACGAATTCGATCGCCTCCTGACTGGCCTTGGGGCCAAGCATGAGGCGAACCGGATCGCCGGGTGTCATTTGCAGCAGCAGGAAGGTGATCACACTGATACCCAGCAGCACGGGGATCAACTGTATCGGCCGCCTGAGCACGAAGGAGAATCGATTCATGGTCGGGATCCTGGTGTCAAATCGATGCGAGACGGGGACGAAGGTCTCGTCCCCGTCTCGCATCCTGTGCCGATCAATCCAGGCTGGTCCCGCCGATGGACGAGAATTGCAGGCCGACGTTCAGGACCAACCCTCTCACGCTCGGAGCATAGGCGTTGAGCCACGTCGGGTGATAGAGCGCCACCTGCGCCACCTCGTCCACCACGGTCTTCTGGATCTGGGCATAGAGCTCGGCCCGTTTGGCATTGTCCGCCTCACCCGAGGCTTCATCGATCAGCTTGTTGATCGTTTCGTTGTTGTAGCGGGTGTAGTAGGACTTGTTGTCGCCCGCGCCCCAGACGCACCAGCGCAATGCGTTGTCGGGATCTCGCGTCTCGTTGTACCACCAGTTCATTTCCGCCTGGTACTCGCCATCGGCGAGGCGGGTCCATGCCTGGGTTGAATCGATCTTGGCAATGTTGACGGTGATGCCGACTTCCGCCAACTGCGCCTGGATCAGCACCGCCGCCTTTTCCTCGTCGGCACTTCCGGCATTCTGAACGAGTTCGAAACTGGCTCCGGTCTTGCCGGATTCAGCCAACAGGGCCTTGGCCTTTTCGACGTCTCGGGCAATGACTGGCAGCGATTTGTCGAAGAAATCGAGTGTCGGGCTCATGATGGAACTGGCCGGCGTGCCGAGACCCAGCGTCACCGCGGCATTGATGGCGGTGCGGTCGATGCCGTAGCTGACGGCCTGGCGGAATTTGAGGTCGTTGAAGGGTTCTGCCGAATGGTTGATCAGCATGTCATAAGTGGTGCTCGAAGGTTCAGGGTCGGCGCGGAAGCCGGCGGCCTTCAACTCGGCCATGCGCGGCGCTGGAACGGCGAGGCAGACGTCGAGTTCGCCCGCCTGCAACATCGAGACCCTGGTGTTGTCATCCGGGACATAGCGGAATTCGACGCCGTCAATCTTGGGCTCGCCTTGGCGGTAATAGTGCTCGTTGCGGCCAAGGACCACGCGGTCTCCCGGCTTCAATTCGACGAATTTGAACGGCCCTGATGTGACCGGCGCCTTGGCGAAAGCGTCGTCGCCCATTTTCTCGACCGCTGCCTTCGGCACAATGCCGGTATTCCAGATTTCGGTCAGCGTCAGGAAGGGCGTGAATTTGCGATCGAGCGTCATCACCACTGTCCTGGCGTCCTTTGCCTCGATCTTGGTCAGGGGCTGGAACGGCGCCGCATAGGCGGAATCCTTCTGGAAGCGCATGCGGTTCCAGCTGAACGCCACGTCCTCGGCCGTGATCGGCGACCCATCGGAAAATTTGGCCTCGCGCAGGTGGAAGGTATAGGTCTTGCCGTCATCCGCGATGTCCCAGCTCTCGGCAAGGCCCGGGCCGACTTCAGTGCGATCGGCATTGGCATGCAGCAGGCGTGCATACATCATGCCCTGGATGAGGATATCGGCTCCGTAAGTGGTTTTGATCGGGTCCAGGGTGAGAACCTCGGCTCCATAGGCCATACGCAGTATCTTGCTGCCGTCAGCATTGGCTCGAAGCAATGTGGCCGGCAACGTCGCGATGCTGAAGCCGGCAAACGCCGCACTTTTGAGGAATACTCTGCGGTCCATGACAATCTCCCATTTTCGTTGATGATGTTCCCGGGGCGGTTCCATGCTTGTTGGTTCAAGCAGTCGTTGTTGGTTCAAGCAGTCTTGGTGATGTGGGTAGGTGGTTTGCGCTGGTGCCAGGCGTAGTCGGCTTCAAGCACCGCACCCAACCGCAGCAGCAGATCGTCGCGTCCGAACGCGGCGACAAACTGCACTCCGATCGGCAGGCCGTTTTGCGTCCAGCCGAGCGGCAGGGATATCGCCGGCGATCCGGTGCCGTTGAAGAGCGCGCTGAACGTCTCCTTCGGCGCCAGATCGGCGAACACCGTGTCGATGTCGCGGCCAGGACGATCCGGGTTGTGCGTGCCGAGCAACTCCGGCGAGATCGCGCAAGTCGGCGTCACCAGCACGTCATGGACGGCCAGGAATTCGCCAACCGTCCGCGTGATCCGGTCATACACCGCGAGAGCCGCGATCAGGCTTGCCGCATCGAGCGTTCGGCCATGGCGGTAGACGGCAAGTGTCGTCTGCTGCAGGCTGGCTTCATCGATCGGCCGCCGCAGCAGGCCCGCCAACTCGTCGAGCGACTGCGCCGTAGAAGCTGCCCAGATCACTTTCTGTGCCGCCAGATAGCGCTCATAATCGAACACGGGCCCGGCTTCGACGACCTTGTGGCCCAGTTGCTCCAGCCTCTTGCCCACTTCGAGGACTGCCGCCTTCACCTCGGGGTCGAACGGATAGCCGGACCAGGACGTTGTGCACAGGGCAATGCGCAAAGCCTTGGGTGGCGTCTTGATCGCCTGGGCATAGCTGGTGGTCGGAGGGACGATCTCATAGCTGTCGCCGGGAAGCGCACCAGAACCCAGATCAAGCAAAGCCGCCGTGTCGCGGATCGAGCGTGTCAGCATGAATGAAATGGCGAGACCCAGCATTGGCGCATTCGATTCCGGCGCGCCGCTGATCCGGCCACGGGACGGCTTCAGGCCGACGACCCCGCAAAAGGCGGCGGGGGTGCGAATGGAGCCGCCACCGTCGGCGCCTTGCGCGAAGGGGACGATGCCGGCGGCAACGGCCGCGGCTGCGCCGCCGCTCGATCCCGAAACACCCCTGCTGGTATCCCAGGGATTGCGTGTCGCACCATAGAGAGAGGATTCGGTTGCCGCCGCTATGCCGAATTCCGACGTGGTGGTACGCCCGATATTGGCAAGGCCGCCGGATCGCATTTTCACCCAGAAGGCGTGATCGTCGCCGCAAATGAAACCCTTGGCGAGAACGCTGCCGAACTCTCCCGGCCGGCCGGCTTCGATAGGGAAATCCTTGGTCAATGTCGGCATGCCGTGGAAAGGTGCGGGTCCGGGAACATCGCCCAGCCCCTCGATCGCATCGGCATAGGTTTCGATCACGGCATTGAGCTGCGGATTGACCGCGGCGATTCCTGAAAGGATGCAGTTTCCCAGTTCGCGCGGCGTAACTTCCCGATTGCGTAGGAGCTCGGCCAGACCGACGCCGTCATAGGCGGCGTATTCCGTCAACTTCATGCGCCTGCCCTCATCGTCCACAGGTCCAGCAACGGGTGATGCATCGTCATTCTTCGCCTTCTTCCTCTTTGATGTGCCGTGCGACGCGCCGTGGCGGTTTGTGGAAGGTTCGCAGGATCCCGGCGATATCCTCCAGCTCGTTCATCCGCGTCTCGGCCGATTTGCCGAGTTTCTCGGCAACGGAATGCGTGAGGAGGTTCAGAACCGAACTTATGGCGGCCGTCGAATCCCAGTACAGGTCGACGCGCGTCGATACTTCGAGCGCCAGTTTTGTGTATTCAGATGCCCAATGACTGTATTTGTCGGTAACGATGATCAGAGGAATCTTTCGGCGCTTGATCTGGGCGCACAGCCGAAAGCTCATCGCTGCGTATTCCGCCGTGTCGATCAGCAGCACGCAAGAATTTTCGCCGCTATCGGTGAGGATTTCTGAGAACGTGCCGCCCAAACCTTCGGCAAAGCGGACATCGCTCCTCACCCAGCGCAGACGCGTCGCGAAATCGAGCCCCAGTCCCTTCACGGCTTGGAAGCTGACGCAGTTCACGCGATCGCAGGTGCTCAGCAGATGAACGATTTCGGACCATATCTCGCCCTGGGCAAGGCCATAAGCCGCGGTCAAGGCCTGCTGCTCCATCTCCAGGCTGCGAGCCAATCGTTCCTGCTTTTCGCCGCCGATGCGGAAACGCAACTCGGCACTGTCCAGGCCCGGGCCAGCGGCTTTCGGTGCGGAGCGCAGGCCACGCTTCATTTCCTTGAGATCGGTGTAGCCGAGACGCCGTACGAAGCGGGTGACGCTTGCCTCGCTTACACCGGCGCCGGCGGCAATGGTGGCGCCAGTTTCAAAGGGAATGTCATGGATGTTGGCGAGCAGGTATCGCGCGATTGCCTGCTCGGTCCGGGCGAAATCCAGCCAACCCTCGCGCAACCTGGCTTCCAGCGCGCTGGCCACCTCGGTCTCACCGGAAACAGTCTTCTCGCCAGGCGTTTTCATCTTCATCGGCCGCAACGTCCCTTGGCAGACCTATTTGGAACAGACCGGAAAAGGCCACCCCAGGAAGCGCACTTCATTTCCAGTTCATGACGCGACGCTAGCACGCGAGAACACGCTGTGAAAGATAAATTTTACAATCGAATATTTCGGTATTTTTATTTCACGACCGGCCGTAATCGCAAAAAAGCGTTCCGCGCTGGCTCCGCGCCTGCGAGCGAACCTGTCTTTGCGCGCCGCGCGGTTCCCGGCTTCGTTTCGCCCATGGTTCGGGTTGCGGGGAAGTGGTTTTAAGCACGAGAATCTGGACATTAGTCTTGACAGAAATACAGATGTTCAATACCCGTCAGGCAATCGAACAAGCCTGCATTATGGGAGGAACGAGCGGTATGGCTTCCAATGTTTCGTTGACGGGCCTTGCCCGCGATCTCGAGGAACGCGCCAAGTCGGGCAAGCCTATCCGCATCGGCCTGATCGGCTCGGGCGAGATGGGAACCGACATCGTCACTCGTGTCGCTCATATGTCAGGCATCGAGATCGGCGCCATTTCCGAACTGAACCTGCCTGCCGCCAGCAAGGCCGTCGATATCGCTTTCCAGGAAACCGGGCATGCGCGCGAGGTGTCGAACGCGTCGGCGATGACGGCGGCGATGGAAGCCGGCAAGGTGGCGGTCACCAACGATGCCAGCCTTGTCATCAACAATGATCTGATCGACGTCGTCATCGACGCCACCGGGGTTCCCGCCGTCGGCGCCGAGATCGGGCTGCGCGCCATGGAACATGGCAAGCATCTGGTGATGATGAATGTCGAGGCCGACGTCACCATCGGCGCCTATCTGAAGAGCGAGGCCGACCGGCTCGGCGTCACCTATTCGCTGGGCGCCGGCGATGAGCCGTCCTCCTGCATGGAGCTGATCGAGTTCGTTTCGGCCATGGGGCATCCGATCGTTGCCGCCGGCAAGGGCAAGAACAACCCGCTCAACATCGACGCTATTCCCCCAGACTATGAGGAGGAAGCCAAGCGCCGGCACATGAATGTGCGGATGCTGGTCGAATTCGTCGACGGCTCCAAGACCATGGTCGAGATGGCGGCGATCGCCAATGCCACCGGCCTGGTTCCAGACAAGGCCGGCATGCATGGCCCGGCGGCGACGCTTGGCGAACTGTCCAAGGTGCTGGTGCCGCAGAAGGATGGCGGCGTGCTGTCGAGGGTCGGCGTCGTCGACTATTCGATCGGCAAGGGTGTCGCGCCCGGCGTCTTCGTCGTTGCCGATATGTCGCATCCGCGCATCTCCGAGCGTATGGAAGATTTGAAGATGGGCAAAGGCCCGTATTTCACTTTCCATCGTCCCTATCACCTGACCTCGCTCGAAGTGCCGCTGACCTGCGCGCGCGTCGTGCTCTACGGCAAGGCCGACATGGTGCCGCTGGCCAAACCGGTGGCCGAAGTCGCCGCCGTGGCCAAGAAGGACATGAAGCCCGGCGAGAAGCTCGATGCGATCGGCGAATATTGCTATCGTGCCTGGATCATGACGACGCCTGAGGCGCGCGCCGCCAAGGCCATTCCCTGCGGCCTGCTGCAGGGCGGCTCGGTCACCGCGCCGATCAAGAAGGGCGAGCTCATAACCTACGCGAATGCAGCGCCCGCGGCGGGCTCCAAGATCGCCGAACTGCGCGCCCGCCAGGACAAGCTCGTCTATGGGTCCGTGGGAGCGTGATCATGGCCACAGCCAGCAAAGCCGTCACTGACAGTCGCGCCAATCTGCCCTTCGTCTACCGCCACTACAGCGCCGAGCAGCTCAGGGAGGTGCTCCACAAGATGTACCTGATCCGCCGCTTCGAAGAGGGCGCGGAGGAGTGCTACACGCGCGGTCTCATCCACGGCACCATGCATTTGTCGATCGGCCAGGAAGCCAGCGCCATGGGCATCTGCATGCCGCTTGCCGAGGATGACCAGATCACCTCGACGCATCGCGGTCATGGCCACTGCATTGCCAAGGGTGCCGAGGTCAAGCGCATGTTCGCCGAGTTCTTCGGCAAGACCACAGGCTATTGCAAGGGCCGTGGCGGCTCGATGCACATCGCCGATGTCGGCAAGGGCAATCTCGGCGCCAATGGCATCGTCGGCGGCGGCATCCCGATCGCCGTCGGGGCGGCATTGTCCTCCAAGATGATGAAGACCGGCAAGGTCGTGGTCTCGTTCTTCGGCGATGGCGCCAACAATGAAGGCGCTTTCCACGAGGCGCTCAACATGGCGGCGGTCTGGAAGCTGCCCGTCATTTTCGTCTGCGAGAACAATGGCTACGGCATGTCCACATCGACAGCCCGCTCGACCGCGGTCAAGAACATCGCCGAGCGCGCCGCCGCCTATTCGATGCCGGGCGTCATCGTCAACGGCAACATCTTCTCCGAGGTCGCCGAGGCGTCTCATCAGGCTATCGCCCGAGCCCGCGCCGGCGAGGGGCCGACGCTGATCGAGTCCAAGACCTACCGCCATCGCGGCCATTCCAAGAGCGACCGCAACCGCTATCGCACCAAGGAAGAGATCGAGGACTGGATGTCGAACCGCGATCCGATCACCCTGTTCGAAAGCGAGCTCAGGGAATTCGGCTTCATCGACGACAAGGGCATCGAGGCCATTCGCGATTCCGTGGCGCAAGAGATCGCCGAGGGCATCGAGTTCGCCAAGGCGAGCCCATCGCCCGATATCAGCGAGACCGGAAATTACGTGTATACGGAGCAGGCGTGATGGACGCGATGGTGCGTGAACTGAGCTACGCCCAGGCGATCCAGGAAGCCATGGCGATCGCCATGGACATGGACGAACGCGTTTTCCTGATGGGCGAAGATATCGGTGTCTATGGCGGCGCCTTCCAGGTCACCGGCGACCTGGTCGAACGTTACGGCGCTGACCGCGTCATCGACACGCCGATTTCGGAACTGGGCGGCGCGGGCGTCGCGGTGGGGGCTGCCCTCACCGGCATGCGGCCGATCTTCGAGTTCCAGTTTTCCGATTTCGCCACGCTTGCCATGGAGCAGATCGTCAACCAGGCGGCCAAGATGCGCTTCATGCTGGGCGGCGAGGTTTCGGTTCCCGTGGTGATGCGCTTTCCCGCCGGTTCCGGCACCGGTGCGGCGGCTCAGCACAGCCAGAGCCTCGAGGCCTGGCTCGGCCATGTGCCGGGTCTGAAAGTCATCCAGCCGGCGACCCCCCATGATGCCAAGGGTATGCTCTTGGCGGCGGTCGCCGATCCCGATCCGGTCATGATCTTCGAGCACAAGCTGCTCTACAAGATGAAGGGACCGGTGCCCGAAGGCTATTACACCGTGCCGATCGGCAAGGCAGATATCCGCCGCGAGGGCCGGGATCTGACCATCGTCGCCACCTCGATCATGGTGCAGAAGGCGCTCGACGCGGCTGCCGCGCTGGAGAGCGAAGGCATCGACGTCGAAGTCGTCGATCTCCGCACCATCCGGCCGATGGACAAGCAGACCGTCATCGACAGTGTCAAGAAGACGTCGCGGCTGCTATGCGTCTACGAAGCGGTCAAGACGCTGGGCATCGGCGCCGAGGTCAGCGCCATGATCGCCGAGAGCGAAGCGTTCGATTATCTCGATGCGCCGATCGTGCGGCTGGGCGGCGCCGAAACGCCGATCCCCTATAATCCGGAGCTCGAGAAGGCGACGGTGCCGCAAATTCCCGACATCATCACCGCTGCGCGCGACCTCGTGAAAGGGGTTCGCTGAGAAATGCCGACCGAAGTCATTCTTCCCAAGGTCGACATGGACATGGCGACCGGACAGATCTCGCGTTGGTTCGCCGAGGAAGGCGCGCACGTCAAGAAGGGCGATGTGCTGTTCGAGATCGAAACCGACAAGGCGGCGATGGAGATCGACGCGCCGGCCAGCGGCGTGTTGCGCGACGTCACCGGCAAGGAAGGTGTCGATATTGCGGTCGGTGCAGCTGTTGCATGGATCTATGCCGACGGTGAAAGCTATGCGCCAAATTCCCCCCTCAAGGGGGAGATGTCGACGAAGTCGAGAGAGGGGGTTGTCTCAGGAGGCACCCCTGTACCGTCGAGCCCAGTCGAACCGACCCCACCCGACCGGCCTGCGGCCGGCCACCCTCCCCTCGAGGGGGAGGGGAAAGCCCGCGCGACACCTTTGGCCCGACGCCTGGCCCGCGAGGCTGGCCTGAACCTCTCAACCGTATCCGGCACAGGCCCATACGGGCGTGTTGTAAAAGCCGATATCGACGCCGCACTTTCCTCCCTCCTCGAGGGGGAGGTGTCCGCGAAGCGGACGGAGGGGGTCGCCTCAGGAGGCGCCGCCCAATTCAGCACCGCCCTGGCGCCGACACCGGTCGAAGCGACCCCACCCGACCGGCCCGTGGCCGGCCACCCTCCCCTCAAGGGGGAGGGGGACGTGCTGCGTCTGTTCGAACAGGGCTCCTACGACCTCGTCCCGCATGACAATATGCGCAAGACCATCGCGCGCCGCCTGGTCGAAGCCAAGACCACCATCCCGCATTTCTACCTGACGCTCGACTGCGAACTCGATGCGCTGCTGGCGCTGCGCACGCAGATCAATGCGGCCGCACCGGTGAAGAAGACCGATAAGGGCGATGCTCCGGCCTACAAGCTGTCGGTCAACGACATGGTCATCAAGGCTATGGCGATGGCGCTGAAGGCGGTGCCGGATGCCAATGCCTCATGGACCGAAAGCGCCATGGTCAAGCACAAGCATGCCGATGTCGGCGTTGCCGTGTCGATCCCGGGCGGCCTGATCACACCGATTATCCGCAAGGCCGACGAAAAGACGCTGTCCACCATTTCCAACGAGATGAAGGACCTGGCCAGCCGTGCGCGCAGCCGCAAGCTGAAGCCGGAAGAGTACCAGGGCGGCACCACGGCGGTGTCCAATCTCGGCATGTTCGGCATCAAGGACTTTGCCGCCGTCATCAACCCGCCGCATGCGACCATCCTGGCGGTCGGCGCCGGCGAGGAGCGGGCGGTGGTCAAGAACGGCGAGATCAAAATAGCCACCGTGATGTCGGTGACGCTGTCGACCGATCATCGCGCCGTCGATGGCGCGCTGGGTGCCGAATTGCTGGTCGCCTTCAAGCGCCTGATCGAGAACCCGATGGGCCTGCTGGTCTGATCCACCAAGCAGAAGCCGGCGCCGAATGATGCGCCGGCTTACGACAGAAACGACTTGTCAGGCGCCAACCCTTGACCCATGTTCTATCTGGACTGCGATCCAGGGAGGCCAAATATGCCCGCATTCGACCCGTCTGACGTCAAAACCCTGTTCGGCAAGGTCATGGGAGCGTCGCCATCCGACATCAAGCTGGTGGCGCAGCGCCTGCACGACCACGCCTTCGAGCCGCGCATGTCGGCGGACGAGACCAGGCAGCTCGTCGCCAGCCTCGGCTATGACAGCCTGGACGCGTTCTGCGCCGACATCGGCTTGCCCACGCACATCGCCGAGCGGTGGAGCCGTTTCGGTGTTTCCGGCGAGATGAAGCAGGTGTTCACGCTGTTGGCGGCGCAGCGCAAGCGGGTGGCCGAGGCGGTCGCCGAATTCGAATCCATGACCCATGTCGGTGTCGAGGATTTTTTGCGCGAGCGCGGGCTCATTTAGCGGGAAACACGGGAGCCAGTCGGATCGGCTCAGCCGCCCTTGGCAAGCAGCGCCGTGGCGGTATCGCTGTCGGTGATCAGCACGTTGGTGTCGACGGCTTTCAGCGCGGCGAGGATCGCCGCGACCTTGCGCTTGCCGCCCGCGGCGAGGACGACATTAGGCACGTTGCTGACCACATCGAGATCGATGGCCATGACGCGGCTGTTGACCTCGTGGTCGACCAGCCCGCCGGCGGCATCGACGAAATAGCACAGCATGTTGGCGACCGCGCCCTTCGCTTTCAGCGGAGCGATCAGCGATGACGGCACGATGCCGTGCCGGAAGATGGTGGCGTCCGGCGACATGTCGCCGACGGTGAGCAGCGCGATGTCGGCGGTCGCCGCGCGTTGGCGTACATCCTGCAGGGTCGGCTGCGCCCAGAGGAGATCGCGCAGCGAGGAATTGTCGACCGTCACCGGCGCGGTGATCTGGTAGCTGTCGACTTCGAAGACGTCTGCGACCTTGGCTGCAACGATCGATGGATTGATCCATTGCGAATGCGGCAGGCTGCCGACGAGCGCCACCACGCAGGCACGCTTCAACTGCCGGCGGGCAAGGAAGCCGAGGCTGGCATGCAGGGTCGCGCCGCCACCGATCGCCAGCGTCATGCCGTCCTGCATCTGCTCGCCGAGATAGGCCGCGACGGCGTGGCCGATGGCCTTCTCCAGATGGTCATGCGCCGAAGGCGTCGGGATGACGACGGCGGCATTCAGACCCCAGCGCTTTTCCAGCTCCCGCTCGAGCGCCACCTGTCCGGCGGTCGGCGCGTTGATCATGGTGACGACGATGCCTTCGGCGGTGCAGGAGGCCAGCGTACGCATGACCTTCACCCTGGAGACATCGAGTTTTTCGGCGATCTGTTCCTGGGTGAAACCTTCGACATAGTAGAGCCATGCCGTCTTGACGGTAAGGTCCGACGAGACCATCGGCAGGCGAGCCTGTCTGGGTTTTTCTGTGGTCATCGGTTCCTGTCCCTCATGAGCCGTGGCCTGCCCGGTGCTCATCAAGGAAACACCGGCCGGATGTCAACTGATGCCGGATCTTCGGCGTGTCGATTGTCGCACATTTCTGTTCATTTGTAATTGACATCGTACATATGAACATATTTTGTGGGTTTCACGCGCTGTGTCATCCACCAGTCATATGCGCCGTGCAGGGAGGAAGAGACGGGGAGCCGGCCAGAGCCGGACCGGTCATGCACAGACAAGACAGGAGGTCTCATTGAAGACGCACTTCATCAAGCTGCTGGCCAGCCAGCTGGCACTCGCGGCAACTTTGTTTGCCGGCGTGGCAAACGCCGAAACACTGACGCTCTACACGTCCCAGCCGGAAGCCGACGCGGCCAAGACCGTGGATGCCTTCAAGAAGGCACAGCCGGGTATCGATGTGAATATCTATCGCTCGGGAACGAGCGATATCCTGACTAAGATGGCGGCCGAGTTTGCCGCCGGCAGCCCGCAGCCCGACGTGCTTCTGATCGCCGATGCGGTCTCGATGGAGCTGTTGAAGAAGGACGACCGGCTGCTGCCCTATCCCGAGGCAAAGCTCGAAGGCATCGAGGCGGATGCCTATGATGCCGGCAAGACCTATTTCGGCAGCAAGCTGATCACCACGGGCATCGTCTACAACACCGCGGCCGCCGAAAAGCCGGAGCATTGGGCCGATCTCGTCAAGCCGGCCTATGCCGACGGCCTGGTCATGCCGAGCCCGCTCTATTCGGGTGCGGCCGCCTACCTGCTTTCGGGCTTCGTCGGCGACACCAATTATGGCTGGGATTTCTTCCAGAAGCTGAAGACCAACAACACCGTCAGCGTGCGCGGCAATGGTGCCGTGCTGAAGTCGGTGGCATCAGGCGAGAAGCCCTATGGCATCCTGGTCGACTTCATGGCGATGAACGCCAAGAAGAAGGGCTCGCCGGTCGAGTTCGTTTTCCCGTCGGAAGGCGTGCCGGCGGTGACCGAACCGGTCGCCATCATGAAGACCGCCAGGAATGTCGATGGCGCCAAGAAGTTCGTCGACTTCATTCTTTCCGATGACGGCCAGAAGCTGGCGCTTTCGATGGGCTATCTGCCGGCGCGTGCCTCGGTCGGCCGCCCCGAATGGCTGCCGGAAGGCGTCAAGGTCAAGGTGATGTCGTTCGACACCAAGGCAATCGTCGCTAAGACCGACGCCGACAAGGCGAAGTTCTCGGAACTGTTCGGCGGCTGAGCCGGCAATCCAGTCGGCATGCCCCCCTAGCGGCATGCCGACTGCGAAATCCGAGCGCATCGGCCGATCGATCCCAGGAAACGCAATCATGTCAACACGGATCAGGGAAAGCCGGGGCCAGGAAATGGCCCTGACGGCGGCGGTGGCCATCGTCATCGTCCTGCTTTCGCTGCTGCCGATGCTGAGCCTGATCAAGGAAATCGTGGCACCCGGCGGCACGCTGTCGACCGTCGCGATAAAGGCGGGGCTCGCCAGTCCGGCGACCTGGATCGCCACCTGGCACACACTGGTCGTCGGTATCGGCGGCACCCTGCTTGCGGTGCTGTCGGGAACGCTGGTGGCAGTGCTCGTTACGCTGACCGATATCCGCGCTCGCAGCGCCATGGTGCTCTGTTACGTCATGCCCCTGATGATCGCGCCGCAGGTGACGGCGCTGGCCTGGCTGCAATTGTTCGGCCCGGCAAGCCCGTTCCTCAAGCTGTTCGGGGCGGCACCGCCGCTCGGGACCAGGAACCCGCTCTATTCGACATCGGGCATCATCCTGCTGCTCGGCGTGCAGTATGGCCCGCTGGTCTTCCTGCTGGTGCGCGCCGGCCTGCGCAAGCTGCCGCGCGAACTGATCGAAGCGGCGCGGGCGGGCGGTGCCGGCTGGTTCACCATGCTGGTCACCATCGTGCTGCCGTTGATGACGCCCTCGATCATGGCCGCCGCCGCACTCGCCTTCGTCTCCTGCGTCGGCAATTTCGGCATTCCGGCCTTTCTAGGCATTCCCGCCAACTATCTCGTGCTGCCGACGCTGATCTATCAGAAGCTGGCCGGCGGCGGTCCTGCCGTGCTCGGCGAAACCGCGTTCCTGTCGGTGCTGATCGGCATTATCGCCATGGCCGGCATCCTTGCCCAGGAGATCATGAGCCGCCGCCGCGACTATCGCATCAGTTCCACGTCGCTGGCGGCTGAGCCATACGAACTCGGCCGATGGCGGCCGGCCGTGCAGGCCGGCATGTGGCTGCTGATCATCGTGGTGCTGTTCCTGCCGCTGTTCGGGCTGGTTCTGACATCGCTGGTGCCGGGCTACGGCATCGCGCTCACCGCCAAGACGGCAACCTTCGACAATTATCGCTTCGTGCTGTTCGAGCATGATGCCGCCAGCCGCGCCTTCTTCAACAGCTTCTGGCTGTCGATCGCGGCTGCCTTCTTCGCGGTCCTGGTCGCCGTGCCAATCGGCTATCTGATCGCCTGGGGCAAGCAGCGCTGGGTGCGGCTGCTCAATCTGTCGGTGGAACTGCCCTATGCTCTGCCCGGTGTGGTGCTGGCGATCGCCTCGCTGCTCATGTTCCTGCGGCCGATCCCGCTCACCGGCATCCAGCTCTACAACACGGTCTGGATCATCCTCTACGCCTATCTCGCCCGCTTCCTGGTGCTGGCGCTGCGGCCAACCATCAGCGGCTATCACCAGATCGACCGGGCGCTGGAGGAAGCGGCGCAAGTGGCAGGCGCCGGGCTGTTCACCCGCATGCGCACGATCATCTTTCCCTTGGTGGCACCGGCGGCGATCGCCGGCGGCCTGCTGATCTTCATGACGGCCTTAAGCGAACTTACCGTTTCCGCACTGCTGTGGTCGTCGGGCTCGGAAACCATCGGCGTGGTGATGTTCTCCTTCGAGCAGGGCGGCGATTCCAACTATGCGGCGGCGATGTCCGTCATCACCGTGGCGGTCACTTTCGTGCTCATCCTGGTGACCAATCTGCTTGCCCCCTACCTTCCGACCGGAGTGCTGCCATGGCGCGATTGAGCCTGGACAATGTGACCAAGAGCTTCGCCAATTTCGATGCCGTCAAGGACGTGTCGATCGACGTCGCCGACGGCGAGTTCCTGGCAGTGCTCGGCCCTTCCGGCTGCGGCAAGACGACGTTGCTGAGGCTGGTCGCTGGATTCGAGAAAGTGACGTCGGGCGAAATCCGCATCGGCAGCGAGGCCGTGTCGGGCAAGGGCGGCAGCATCGCGCCGGAAAAGCGGCGCGTCGGCATCGTCTTCCAGAACTATGCGCTGTGGCCGCATATGACGGTGGCCGAGAACATCGGCTATTCGCTGAAGGTGGCGAAGCTCGACAAGGCCGTCGCCCGCCGGAAGGTTGAAGACGCACTGGCCCTTGTCGATCTGCAAGGGCTGGGCGAGCGTCGGCCGGCCAATCTTTCCGGCGGCCAGCGCCAGCGCGTGGCGCTGGCGCGCTGCCTTGTCGCCGCGCCCTCGCTGGTGCTGTTCGATGAGCCGCTCGCCAATCTCGACGTGCATCTGAGGGCATCGATGGAGGACGAGTTCGCATCCTTCCACAAGCGCACCGGCACCACTATCGTCTACATCACCCATGATCAGGCCGAGGCGATGGCATTGGCCGACCGCATCGCGGTGATGGATGGCGGGCGCCTTGCCCAGCTGGCGACGCCGCGCGAGCTCTATCATGAGCCGGCAAATGAAATGGTCGCATCCTTCATTTCGCAAGGCATTTTGCTGCCTGCGGATGTGTTGAGTGTGGAAGAAAGAGGCCACTGCAAGGTCCGGGTTCTCGGCGCGGAACTGGTTGTCCGCTGCCGGCCTGGCGAGCGGCCGCGCGCTGGCGCCAAGATCTGCTGCCGGTCAGCCGATCTTGACGTGTCGCCGGACGGTCCCGGCTTCGATGGCCTGGTCAAGCGGGTGATCTATCAGGGTGGCTCGGCGCGTATCGAATTCACGCCTTCGACCAGTCCCGACATCACCTTGCACTTCGAACAGCCCGACCCAGTCATGCTGGAAAGCGGGTCCCGGGCCCGTCTGCGCATAAGGTCCGGCTGGCTGATCCCGGCGGCGGGGGCGGCATCGTGATGATGCTCGACCTGCTCGGCGGCTTTGGCGAAAAGGGCCGCACCAGCCTTGCTGTGAGCAGCGGCAAGGATCGCATCCTGCTCGACGTCGGCATCAAGGTCGGCGCCTCGGGGGCGGACTACTATCCGGCGCTGAACGGGTCGGCCGCCGACATCGAAGCGCTGTTCGTCTCGCATGCGCATGAGGATCATGTCGGCGCGCTGAGCTGGCTGCTGTCGCGCGGCTATGCCGGCCCGATTTTCATGACGGCGGAGACCCGCAATGAGGCGCCTGCCACGCTCGCGGGCTATGCTGAGCTCGAGGATTTCAGGCGGTTCCCTTTTCCCGAAGACCGCATCCAATTGTTCGAACCCGGCGATACGCTGAAGAGCGGAAATCTCACGATTCGAACGGGACGCTCCGGGCATGTGGTGGGCGGCGTCTGGTTTGCCGTGGACGATGGCGAGAGCCGCGTCGCCTATTCGGCCGATGTGGTGCCGGACAGCAATGTCTTCGTCATGGACACGATGCCGCACTGCGACCTGCTTGTCCTCGATGCTTCCTATGGCGCCGATCCGGTGCCGGGGGCGGCGCGGGCGCTCGAAATATCGCAGTGGGTTGCGAGGCATTCGGGCGGGTGTCTTTTGCCGACGCCGCTCTCGGGTCGGTCGCTGGAGCTGATCGCGGCCTTGCCTGGGCCGTTCGCGATCCATGCCGGCATGCGTTCGTCGCTGGAAGCGCAGATCGGCGCCACCGCATCCCTGTTGCCAAGTGTCTCAGAACTCTTGCTTCGCCGCCTGCAAGACGCAGCCGACTGGACCGATGCCGATCCCCTGCCGCCAATCCCGTTGCTGGCGGATGACGGTATGGGTGAGGCCGGCCCGTCGTCGCGCCTCTTGCCGCGTGCCGACCATTCCGGTTTTCCGGTGCTGCTTACCGGCCATCTGCCGTCAGGTTCGCCGGGCGATCTGTTGCACAAGGCCGGCCGGGCGGACTGGGTGCGCATGCCGACCCATCCGACGCTGTCGGGCAATGTCGACATCTGGGAAACGGCCGGCCGTCCCGCCGCACTCGGTCATTCCTGCACGCCGGACCTTCTCGGCGATTTGCAAGCCCACATCCCGTCGCTGCGGACGCAATGCCGCACCGGCCAGCGCATCACGGTGCCTGAGGCAAGAAAACGATGAGAATTCTGATCTGCAACGACGATGGCATCGAAGCGCCGGGGCTTGCCCGTCTCGTCAAGGCCGCCGGCACGTTGAGCGACGATGTCTGGGTGGTCGCGCCCGACGGCAAGCGCACCGCTGCCAGCTCGTCATTAACGATTGCCAGGCCGTTGACCATGCGGCGCGTCAAGCCGAACTGGTACTCCTGTTCCGGCACCCCGGCCGATTGCGTGGTAAGCGCTATGACCTGGCTGTTCGCCGATTCCGAGAAACCGGGCCTTGTGCTGTCGGGCGTCAACGATGGCCGCAACGTTGCCGAGGACCTTGCCTATTCCGGAACGCTCGGCATTGCGCGGGAGGCGACTTTCTGGGGCGTTCCAGCCATCGGCTTCTCCCGCGTGAAGAATCCTGATTTCACCGATGGCGACGACCAATGGCTTGGCGCGCTGATCGCTTCATTGTGGCAATCGCGCGCCGACTGGGCCGCTGAGGGTCATTGGCTGAGCATCAACCTGCCGACCTTGCTGCCGGCCGAAATCCGACAGCCGCGCATCGGTCGCGACAAGATCGCCCGCAGAGCCGAAATCGTTGAAAGCGACGGCGATCGCACTGTCATCACGGTGCCGCGCGGTCGGGCTCATGACAGCCAGCCGGGCGACGAGAACGAGGCGATCGATGCCGGCTTCATCAGCATCAACCGGCTGAACTGGTTTGGCGAGACACGGCTGGACGAACGGTTTCTGGACGGGATCGCGCGCCAGCGGCAAACTGGCTGACCTCAGGGCTTCAATCGGATTGTGGAGGTGGTTTGAGTCGCGCCACATCTCACCGGCGCTGATCCGCGCGTCGTCATCCGATCACCAACCTGTCAGCGGTTAAATCAAGCCAATCCACTACCTATGCTTGAAGCCGCCGCCATTTCATTCCACATCGGTGCGGATGAAGGGCGAAACAGGAGAACGGCGGCGGCATCTGCTGTGGGCTTTGCCCGCATCGCTGATCCTGCATGCACTCATCGCGGCGTTTCTGGTCTATGGCCTGCCGAGACCCGAGCAGCAGCCGGCTCAGCAGGAACAGCCCGTCAATGTCGCGATCGTGCCCCCGCCCGAAAAGCCCAAGCCGAAACCTGCTCCAAAGCCACCGGAGCCGACACCTGAAAAGAAGGCTGAAAAGCCGCCTGAACAAAAGCCGCCTCCGGAACCGCCGAAACCGCCAGACGACCAGGTTTTGAAGCGCGTTTTCCAGTACGGCCAGAAAGATACCGGGCCGGAGAAATCGCTCGACGGAAGCAGCGCTAAACCCAACACGCCGTCGCCGGCCAAGGATGAGGCGCCGAAGCCGCCTGTAGCACCGACACCCGCGCCGACCCAGCCCGCCCCGGCTGCAACGCCACAGCAGAAGGCAGAGCCCAGCAAGTCTGACGAGAAGCCAGCCACCGTTGCGCCGGACGAAAAGCCCGCGCAAAGCGAGGAGAAGCAGGCGACCGAGAACACTGACAAACAGCAGCCGGACAAACAAGAACTCGCACCGCAACCCGCCGAAAAGCACGCCGTCGTGACGCCAAAGCCATTGGCGGCTGAGACCGGTGACAAGCCGGCGCCTCCAGCCTCGACTGGAAAGGCAAAGCCCAAAACCAAGCCTGCCAAGACAATGACGTTCAAACCCGCAAGAGCTTTCAAAGCGCCGATCGGGAATGCTGGAAGGTCAAATCCCACCAACAACGACGTTGCAGGATCACCGATCTATTCCGGCCTTCCGGGCGTCAGAAAGCTTTACTCGCAAGGGGCCACCGGCAATGCGTTCGCTACAAGCTCCATGGAGAATGTGCCGCGCGGTCAGCGCGTGGCCACCCTTTGCGGCAATGTCCTCAGCCGGGAACTGCAAAGTGCGGACTATACGGTCAAATGGGTGCCAACCATTACGCTGGACAAAGGCAATGTCCTCAATCCTGCTCAGGCGGCCTTCAGCACCAGAAATACCTGGTACAATCTAAACTTCCGGTGTGAAGTCGACCCCGATGCGACGAGGGTCCTATCCTTCAATTTCCGTGTGGGGTCATTGGTCCCGCCTGGCGAATGGGCCAGTCGTGGATTCGCCAAGTATCCGCTGAATTAGGCCGGCACGCCAAGCCCGGACAATTGCCGGCTAACTTCTTGCCAGTCGGCGCAGACGAAATCGGCACCGGCAGCCGTCAGCCGCGCAGCGTGCTCGGCATAGGTATGGCCGCCACCGGTGTAGCCGATCGCGGTCATGCCGGCGGCGACCGCGCCCTGAATGCCGAAGGGCGAGTCCTCGATGACGATGCAGTCAATGGGATTGGCGCCGATTTTGTCCGCCGCGAAGAGGAAGATGTCCGGCGCGGGCTTGCCGTTCTTGACCATCGAGGAGCTGTAGATCGCATCGCCGAAGAAACGCGCCAGCCCGGTCACAGCAAGGCTGTGGTTTATGCGCTCGACGGAGGAGGACGAGGCAACGCAGCGGTCGCCCGCAAGCGTCTCGAGGAACGCAGCGATTCCCGGTGTCGGCTTCAATTCCTGCGAGAACAGCACCTTGGTCTCGGCCCAGATGTCGCCGTCCGCCGCCGCCGGAAACTGGTGCCCGGTCAAATCCTTGATCCTGGCGATGATATCGGACTGCTTCATGCCGATGCATTGGGCGATGATGCTGGTGTTGACGCCGGGCATGCCGTGCTTTTCGTAGACGCGCTCGTAGGCGCGGGCGGCCAGAGGCTCGCTATCGACAAGAACGCCGTCGCAATCGAAAATAATAGGCCTTGGTTGCGCCACGCGTTTCCCTCTCGAGTCAGTTTTCGCACATCGCTATCGGCAAAAAGTCAAATGTTCAATAGCGGGTGCGTTTTTGAGGGCGCGAAGAGTGGGCTCAAAGCTGGCGCAACGCATCGCTCGCGCGGGAAGACCCGAGCGCCCGTTGCATGGCTTGCCGGGACTGCGCGCGATCTGGGGTGATCCAGTTCGGTTCGGCGCCGAGAAAGCGGTCGAGGAAAGCCACCGCATAGGCCGGCATCTCGGTCACATTCTCGCGATAGGACCACCATGTGCGCAAATCGTCGGCGCATTTGTCGATGCCGGGTGCCGTGCCGAATTCCTGCTCGTGGATCGCCGAAATCACCGAGACGCAGTAGTTGGTGTAGAGGAAACCCTCCGGCCAGAAGCGGACGATTTCCAGCGTGCCGGCGTTCGTTTCCGTCTCGATCAGTTGGGTGAGGCCGGATATTTCTTTTGCCGGCGCCTGTTTTATCAACTCGCGCAGCACGAGGCCGGCGGCAAAGACGATGAAGTCGGCGCGGTCGATCGCGGCGAAGCGCTTCTGCGCTTCCATGATCTCGACCCAGTCGAGAAAGGCTCTGGTGAGCTTGGCCTCGTCGATCTCGAAGCGCACGCCGAACGTGTCCGAGACCACCTTGGCGCTGCCGCGAAAGGTGGCGCGGAACCAGCGCAGCTGCCGCAGCCGATGGCGAAGATCCGGCATCAAGGCCAGCTCGTCCCTGAAGGGCAGCTCCATGTTCCTCGTATCCTGTTTCCCGGTCAGCCTAGCACAACAGCGCCACGGCCGAAATCGGTCAGCGCCCTTGTAGATGACCGCAGCCGAGGCCAATATCATACATATTGACATTCTCGGAAACAAATGTTCTCACTTTGCTGTTGTCACGCGCCGGTCCAAGGTGCGGTTCAACTGAGGCTTCGGGAGGAGAACCGAATGGCGATTTGGCAGTGGGGACTGCTTCTGCTGGTTATCGTGTGGGCGCTGCAGTCGCTCGGCGTCTGGCTGCAGATGCGGCACTATTCGGATGTCTTCAGGGGCGTCACCGACCAGTACAAGGATGGCTTCGTCGGAGCCGGCAATTTTCGCGGCCGGTTGGCCAAGGGCACCATCGCGCTCGTCGTGGTGACGCCTGATCTGGTCGTGCGCCGCCTGATGGTGATGAGCGGCCGTTCCGTCTTCACCAAATTCAAAAGACATGAAGAATTCGAGGGTGTTCCCCTCGATAAACTCCGGTCCAACCCTGCAATCATGGGGGAGGGGGAACCCGGTGTGGCCGAGGCCGTGAAACGGGCGATCGAGCAGATCGACAAGACACGGTCGGAGCCGGGGAAGAAGCCGGGCCTGTCCGGCTTGAACATAGCAAGGGCTTAGGGCCGGAGGATTTCGGGCTCTAAATCAAAGGGATAGAGGACGCCGCGCACCGACTGGGATCAACCGGCGGGTGGCATAAGGAGGAGAAATGTCTGTATTTTCGTTGTTGGCGCAGCATGCCGACATGGCCGTGCACAATCTGCATGTCGCAGGTGCCATGGTCTCGGATGCCGCATTGCATGGCAAGCTCGCAGTCGAGCATGCCTCCGACCATCTCGTTGTCCTCGCACAAGCGGACAGCGGACCGATCACCGTCGATCAGTTCAAGGAAAAGCTGAAGGACGTCCAGCAGGAAGAGCAGCTCGGCTGGCTGACCGCCATCGGCAAGTACTTCATCGGCATCTTCCAGAAGGGCGGCGAGGTCTTCGCCGGCTTCGTCACCGGCATCATCCCGACGCTGGTGGTGCTGATGACGGCCTTCTACGCCGTCACCGAACTGGTCGGCGAAGAGCGCGTGCATGGCCTGGCGCGCGGCGCCGGCCGGATCGCGCTGACGCGCTACACGCTGTTGCCGCTGCTGGCCGTGTTCTTCCTCACCAATCCGATGGCCTATACGTTCGGATCGTTCCTGGAAGAAAAGCACAAGCCGGCCTTCTATGACGCGGCCGTGTCCTATGTGCACCCGCCGCTCGGCCTGTTCCCGCACATCAATCCCGGCGAGTATTTCGTCTGGGGCGGCATTCTCGTCGCGCTGCTGGAGCTGGAAAAGAAGGGCGTCGTCGTCGCCGGCTACCACGTCAAGGTGGCGATCTGGTACGCCATCGTCGGTCTCGTCGTCATCCTGCTCAAGGGCATGCTGACCGAACGCATCACCGCTATCATGGCACGCCGCCAGGGCGTCAAGCTGTAAGGGCGGGGAGGACATCATGGCCAAGACATACAAAGCCGTACGCATCTCCCGGGGCAAGACCGGTTGGGGTGGCCCGCTCGTGATCGAGCCGACCGAACAGCGCAGCAAGGTGGTTTCCGTCACCGGTGGTGGCATTCACCCGGTGGCGCAGCTTATTGCCGACATGACCGGTGGCGAAGCCGTCGACGGCTTCAGGGCGCCGCCGATCGAAAGCGAGATGGCGGTGGTGGTCGTCGATTGCGGCGGCACCGCACGATGCGGCGTCTATCCGCGCAAGCGCATCCCGACCGTCAATCTGACGCCGGTCGGTCAATCGGGGCCGCTGGCCCAGTTCATCACCGAGGACATCTACGTTTCGGGCGTGAAGCCGGCCAACATCACAATGGCGGACGGATCCGAAACGGTCACGACTGCAGGGGGAGCAGCAGCGATGAGTTCAAGCAACAATGCGGCCGCGGCACCACAGCCGCTGCCAAGCGAGGGTGGGCTGATCGGCCTCATCAGCACGATCGGCCGGGTCATGGGACGTATCGTCGGCATCTTCTTCAATGCCGGCCGCCGCACCATCGACCAGGTCATCCGCAACGTGCTGCCGTTCATGGCCTTCGTGACCATGCTCATCGGTCTGATCCTGTATACCGGCATCGGCGATGTGCTGGCGCAGCCGATGGGTCCGCTGGCCAACAACATCGTCGGCCTGCTGATCATCTCGGCGATCTGCGGCCTGCCGTTCCTGTCGCCCATTCTCGGGCCGGGCGCTGTTATCGCGCAGGTCATCGGCGTTGCCATTATCGGCCCGCAGATTGCCAACGGCACGATTTCGCCGGCAATGGCACTGCCGGCGCTGTTTGCCTACAATACCCAGGTGGGCTGCGACTTCGTCCCCGTCGGCCTGGCGCTCGGTGAGGCCAAGCCGAAGACGATCGAAATCGGCGTTCCGGCGGTGCTCATCAGCCGCCAGATCATGGGTCCGGTCTCGGTGCTGATCGCCTGGGTCGTCAGCCTGATCGTGTTCTAAGGCAATTCCGGGAAAAGCGCACAATGCTTTCCCTTGGAAATTGCGTCAAAACAAAGAGATAGAGCGGTTCACCGCTCTAGGGAAAGTTGAGAAAATGAGGTTCGCCATATGACGGTTCTGCTGAGAACACGGGTCACTGCCATCGGCCCCGAAGTGGCGGACCTTGCCGAAGGGGGCGTGGTCATCCTGTTTGCGGATGGCTCGCCGCCGGAGCTTGCCGAGGTTTCGGTGCTCCACAAGGCGGAGCAGGGACCAAGTGACGGAGCGCCCGCCAAGGGCGCTTCGATCACCCTCGGCCCGGTTGCCGCTGTTATCACAGCGGTCGGCTCCAGCGCGTGGAGCAAGGTGCTGGAAATGGGTCATGTCGTCATTTCGTTCAACGGCGCTACCGAGGCCGAGAGGCCGGGCGAGATCTGTGCGTCGCAAGTCGACCCACAAGCGCTCGTGGCCGCCCTGAAGACCGGCGCGATCATCACCATCGCCGCCTGACAGCATTCGCGCCGACGCCTATGTTGGGAGCGGCGCCCAAAACCAGAGTAATTGCCATGGAACGCTCGACCATCGTCAGAGTGCATGAAGGTTTGCACGCCCGTCCCGCGACGCGGTTCGTGAAGCTCGCCAAGGGCTTCGAATCCGACGTCGAACTGGTCAAGGACGGCAAGGCGGTCAGCGCCAAGAGTTCGGTCAAGCTGATGCTGCTGGCGGTCAAGGAGAACCAGGAAGTCACGGTGCGGGCGAATGGCGCCGATGCCATCGAGGCACTCGAGGCGCTGATCGGCTATCTCGAGAATCCGCGGGCCGGCCTCGATGATGAAGCGGAGGCGCAGAGCCCGGCGAACGATGCCGGGCAGGAAGCGGCACCCGCGCCCGGATCCGTGCCGGCGGCACCTGACGGGGCAAACCGCCTGCGTGGCGTGGCCGCCAGCGAAGGTTTCGCCATCGGCCCGGCCTTTGCGCATTTTCCACCCGATATCGCCGGACAGGGCCGCGTGTTGCGGGCCGAGGAGATAGAAGGCGAGATCGACAGGTTCCGCACGGCCGTCGGCGCGGTCCAGGCCCGTATGGATAATGCGTTGGCGCAGGACAGCTTGTCGGCTGGAGACCGCGGCATCGTCGCCGCGCTCAGGGATATCGCCGCCGACGATAGCCTGACTGGTGAGGCCGAGGGCCTGATCAAGGGCGGCAATGACGCGGTCTCCGCCGTCATCACCGCCGCCTCCACCATTGCCGCCGAATTCAGCGCGGTCGACGATCACTATCTCAACGCGCGGGCGGATGACGTTCATGCGGTCGGGCGGCAGATCTGCCTCGTGTTGCTGGGCCAAGACGATGTCAGCCTCGAAAACATACCCGAAGGGGCTATCCTGATTGCCGATGACATCGGCGCCTGGGATCTGGCACGCGCGCCGCTGAAGCGTATCGGCGGCGTGGTGTGCGGCCATGGCGGCGCCACCTCGCACATCGCCATCATCGCGCGCTCGCACGGCATTCCGGCAGTGCTCGGCCTCGGCGGCCAGGTCAATGCCTTGCGCACCGCGCGAGACGTCGCGCTCGACGGCAATGCCGGCCATGTGATCATCGACCCCGACGAGGCGACCCGTGCCGATTTCGCCGGCCGCGTCGAAGCGGCGGCAAAGGAGCGCGCCGGCCTGACCATCTTCAAGACGGTGACGCCGAAGCTCGCCGACGGCAGGATCATCGAGGTCGCGGCCAATATCGGCTCACTCGAGGAAATCGAAGCGGCGCAAGAGGCTGGTGCCATGGGCATCGGCCTGTTCCGCACCGAGCTTTTGTTCATGCGCCATATGCATCTGCCCTCGGAAGACATGCAGGCCGAGACCTATGCGGCGCTGGCCAAGGCTTTTGCGCCTTATCCGGTCATTGTACGCACGCTCGACATCGGCGGTGACAAGCCGATTGCCGGCATCGAATTTCCCGACGAGGAAAACCCCTTCCTCGGCTGGCGCGGCATCCGCATGTGTCTCGACCGGCCCGACATCTTCAAGCGCCAACTGCGGGCGCTGCTGCGCGCAGCCGTGCACGGCAACATCAAGGTGATGCTGCCGATGGTGTCCGACCTCTCGGAGGTCAGGCAGACGCGCGTGCTGGTTGACGAATGCACGGCCGAGCTGAAAGCCGAAGGCGTGCCGCATGCGACCTTCGATCTCGGCGTAATGATCGAAACCCCGGCCGCCGTGCTGATCGCCCCGACGCTGGCCAAGGAGGTTGCTTTCTTCTCGATCGGCACCAACGATCTGACCCAGTACATCATGGCCGCCGACCGGCTCAATCCGACGGTCGCCAAGCTCAACGATGTCACCAATCCGGCCGTCATGTCGGCGATCGAAATGACGGCAAAAGCCGGCGTCGCCGCCGGTATCATGGTCGGCATGTGCGGTGAGGCGGCCGGCCGTCCCGATCTCATTGCGACCTTCGTGAAGATGGGGCTGACCGAACTCTCGATGAGCCCGGCTTCCATCCAGCGCGCCAAGAAAGCGATCATGGCCATGGCCGCTGAAGGCTAGCCCAGGCCGGCCAACTACGGCAGATGGGCAAGCAAGGTGGCGAACACCGGTGTCAGTTCAGCGATCGGGTTTGCCTTGGCGCAGGCCTGAACGATGCGGTCGTGGCGGATATCCGCCGCCAGGATCGCGATCTCCAGCATATCCGGCTCCGGCGCGCCGTGCCTGCCGGCGGTGGCCAGGCCGCAGGCCAAAGCGAGCGGTGCCAGGCAGCTTACGTCAAGTGCGCTGCTGCCCACCACCGCCGGCGTTTCGGACACCGTTTCGGCAAAGCGGACCGGACGCTGGCCGAGGCACTCGACCAGCAGCGCCGAACAGGTGGCCGCGATTGCCTGCAGTCCGGCACCTGGCGCGGCCAACGCGGCCAGCAGATCGCCATGCCGCTTGCGCATCGTGGCATGGACGGCCGCGAAATCGGCTTCGTGGATGCGGGCACTGTCGATGTTCAGACCGGCAAGCACCGCCTTGGTCAGATAATACATATCGCGCCGAAACAGGCGCTCGGCGCCCAGTTGGCGATCCTCGTTGCCGACCGGGAAATAGGTGCCGAGGCCCTTCACCGTGGTGCCGTCCACCTTGATCGGGCGCTCATGCGGGACGAAAGCTTCAGCGATCGACAGCGCTTCGTCGACGGCACTCGCGGCATGGCTGAGCAGGCCTTCGATGCCCTTGCCTGGAAACGGCGGCAGATGGCTGGTTGCTTCGCGCAGGATGCTGGTATTGCCGCTGCCGTCATGGCGGCTCTGGCGGATGATTTCGCGGACTTCCCGCAGCCGGTCCTTCAGATTGACGCGGACATCCTCGGAGATTTGTCGGAGCATCGCGGATCGCCTTGAAATTTGCTGCGGATAGCCGCCAACCGGGGCAGCCGCCACTCTCTACATTGCTCCTATCGATTGGTAGATCAATAGGCGATACTAGACCAGCATGCAGAATCGGCGGCGGCGCGCTCGTCCGTCGCCGCAGGGGGAGAGACAGACTTGGGCAGACGACGACAGGGCGAAAGCGAAGACGGTCGAGGCGAGGCAACCGAGCAGGTCGCCAGCGAAAGCCGGACGGATCGCCTCAGGATTCGCGCCGCCTGGATGTATTTCGTCGAACAGATGACGCAGAACGAGATCGCCGACGTGCTCGGCGTCGGTCGCGTCACCATCGTGCGCATGCTGGCGGATGCCCGGGCGCGCAACGAAGTGAAGATCACCATCGAGAGCGAATTGTCGGAAATCGTGCGGCTTGAGCGCGCGCTGGAGAAGACGTTCGGGCTGCAGCAGGCGCTGGTGGCGCCGCTTTCGGCACCCGATGCCGATCCGATACCAGCGATCAGCGCCAAGACCGGCAGTTTCCTGTCGGACACGATGAAGTCCGGGATGCGGGTCGGCGTCGGCTGGGGGCAGACGCTGTTCTCGAGCCTGCCCTTCATCAGCGCCAAGTCGCTCACCGACTTCAAGGTGATTTCGCTGCTTGGCGGCGTCGGCGTCGTGCGCCGGGTCAACCCAGCCGAGTTCGCCTGGCGCTTCGCTCAGATATTCCAGGGCGACGGCTATCTGATGCCGACACCAGCCGTCGTCGACAGCGTCGAGACCAAGATCGCACTGATCGAGCGCTGCGGCCTGCAGGAGATTTTCGAAATGGCCGACGTGCTCGATGCCGTTCTGCTGAGCGTCGGCGGGATCGCCTCCGCCACCACCTTCTCTCGTGGCGGCTTTCTCAAGGAGGCGGATCGGGAGGCCCTGCTTGCGCGTGGCGCCGTTGGTGACCTCCTGTTCCATTTCTTCGACCGCAATGGCGATCTGGTCGACCATCCGGTCAACAGCCACGTGATGTCGGTGGATGTCGACCGTCTGCGCAAGGCGCCGATCCGCATCCTCACTTCCGGTGGCGAGGAGAAAACCGAAGCGCTGCTCGGCGCCGTGACCCTCATCGCCCCAACCATCCTGATCACCGACGAGGAGAGCGCGCGGCGCATGCTGGAAGCGGTCAGCGGAAGCTGAAGCTGTCCGTGATGTAGTCCGGCCAGGCCTGCTGTTCGTCGAAAACAGCGGCGAGATCCGGTGTGTCCGCCAGTATTCCGCTCAGCACCAGCGCGGTGGCGATGCCGGTGCTGTTTCCCCCCGATATATCGTGTTCGACGCTGTCGCCGACACAGACCACGGTGCCGCGGTCCGGCTCGCCGGCCAGCGCCAGCGCGGCGTCGAAAATCGGCTTGTCGGGCTTGCCGATGCGGGTAACGCTGCCGCCCAGGCTTTCATAGAGATCGGCCAGACGGCCGGCGCCGAAGCGAGGGCCAACGGCCGTCAGCATGATGATGTCGGGATTGGTGCAGAAACACGGCACCCGCCGCTCTGCAGCCGGCGCGAACAGCCTGCGATAATGCTCGAGGTCAAAGCGGTCACCCTCGCTGGCCGCGATCAGCACCAGTTCGGCCTCATCGCCGGACCCGGTCAGCACAAAAGGCAGGCCCTCGATCGCGGAGCGGTCAGCTTCACGGCTGATCAGCAGGCATTTTGTCCCTGGGCGCAGCTTCCCCGACGTCGCCATCTCCCTGAAGGATCGCCACGCCACCTCGCCGGAAGAAACGAAATGATCCCAGCTTCCCGCTTCGAAGCCGAGTTTTATGAGCCGGCTTTCATTGGGTCGTGCCCGCCTGCCGGAGTTCGAAACCAGCACCACGGTCTTGCCGGCGCGCTTCAGCGCCGACAGCGCTGCCACCGCGCCCGGATAGGGCCGTGTGCCGTCATGCAGCACGCCGAACTGGTCGAGCAGGAACACGTCGTAGCGCTCCGCCAGCGGCCCGATGCCGTCGAGACGTTCGATCGTTTTCGCGCTCATAGGAGTCCTGCCCGGCTTGCACCCATCAGCGCCAGCCGCGCCGTGCCGGCGGCGGCCTCGTCGGAAAGCGCGGGCAGGAAATCGACGCCGAGCCTGCGCCGCCGGATTGCCGTCCAGGCTGGGTTCGCCGCCCCGCCTCCGACGCTCCTGACCGATATCAGCGCGGGCGCGCCGAGTTCGGCAAGCCTGTCATAGCCGAGCGCTTCGATCGCGGCGATGCCTTCGAACATCGCTTTCAGATAATCGGCGTCGTCCGCCGGCCGGGGTGCAAGGCGAGGCGGCAGCGCCGGATCGGCGATCGGAAATCGTTCGCCCGTGGCGGGAAGCGGATAGTAATCGAGGCCGGTGTCGGTCTCCGGGTCGATTTTTGCGCTGAGTTCGATGATACGGGCGAGCGGAAAATGCTGAGCCAGCACCTTGCCGCCGGAATTCGACGCACCGCCTGCCAGCCAGGCGTTGCCGAGCCGGTGGCTGTAGATGCCGAAGCGCGGCGCCGAAATCGGCCGGTCGGACAGGATCTTGATGGTCAGCGAGGATCCCAGCGCGGTGACGCCGTCGCCGATCGCGGCAGCACCGGTCGCCAGGAACGAGGCGCAGCCATCCGTGGTTCCGGCGACGACGGCCACATCGCGCGGCAAGCCGAACAGTTCCCCGGCTTCCGCGGTGAGGGCGCCGGTGACTTCGCCCGGCTCGACCACGCGCGGCAGCAACTCCACGCGCATTCCGGTCGCGGCGATCCATTCCGGCCAGCGGCGGGCCTCGACATCATAGCCTGTCTTCAGGGCATTGTTCTCGTCGCTGACGTCGAAGCGGCCGGAGAAGTTTCCGGCAATCCAGTCGGCCTGATGCAGCACCGCCGCAATGCCCGGCAGATGCTGGAAGCGCAGGGCCTTGGCGAGGCCGGATGTCGCTCCGTGCGCTGCACTTGCAGCCGGCGCGGTGCGGTCGATCGCGGCCAGAATGTCGTCGTCATCGACCTTGTCGTTGTACATCAGCGGTTCGGCCAGCGGCCGCCCGGCGGCGTCGACCGGCAGCAGCGTGCCGGAGGTGCCGTCGATGGCGATGGCGCGGACCGCCGTGCGGTCGATACCGGAAAGCAGGTCCGTCAGCACCGCCTTGACCGCTTGCCACCATGCCGTGGGGGCTCGGTCATCGCGGCCAAACCTGTCGAGTGGAACGGCCGAATGCCCGGCTATGGAAAAATCCGGGCGCATGGCGACGGCGCGCGCACCTGATGTGCCTAGGTCGATGCCGATGACAAGTGGCATCATGTCCATGCTAGCCGCCAGCCGCGTTGAGCTTCTGGCGATATTGCTCGGCGTCCCAGTTGACCAGCTCGTCATTCTCGGAAGCGGTGAGATAGTTCAGCCGTGCGGCGACGTCGATGCGCGCCGTCACGTCGGCGAGGCAGCGTTGCATGGCATCGGCGCCGGCACTGGCGTCGCCGCGCATCAGCACGCCTGCGCCGGGAAACAGGATCGCCGCAGGCGACGTGTCCAGTCGTGCAATGACATCGGCCACCGCCTCGCCCGGTTTCGCCACGATGGAGCCCTGGCCGAGGAAGATGACGTGGTCCGGATAGAGGCTGCCGGCCTGCGCCATGCGGCGGCTCTCAGGGTCGAGCGCAACCGCATGCGCTTCGACATCGGCCGGCAATCTGTAGAAGCTGTCGCCGGCAAGCGCCGCCAAGGCATCGAGGTCGGGTGCGGCGGTCGCGCGCGCCGGCCGGGCCAGCAATGACCTGATACGGCGCAGCAGAAGCTCCGCCCCGGCGACGGTTTCGGCGGCGACGACCAGCCCGTGATTGCCAAGGATCAGCACGTCGACACCAGGCCGCAGTTTTTCAGCAATGCCGCGTGCAAGCGGCAGGCCGGGCCGGAAATAGGGCACATAGGCCCAGTCGATGCCATCGAGCCGCCTGGCGACCTCGGCCTCGCCATCGGCCTGCACGGCAAGCGAGATGGTGTCGACGCAATGGACGTGAAGAACCACGCGCTGCGGCATCAGGGCGTGCACCGTGGTCTCGATCGACGGCCGCAGGCCGCGCGGGTTGAGCGCTGCAATGGTGAAACCCTGCGGCTGGTCGGCGGCGCGATCGCGCTGTTCGACGGCTCTCAGCAACGGCGCCATCGCCACCGGCACCATGATGTCATCGACCAGCGCGTCCTTCAGCCAGGTGCCGGAGGCCTTGATCCACAGCGTGTCGCCGGCTTTCAGCGAGGTGTTGCCGCCTGCCGCCTGGGTCAGATGCGGGCTCTGCCCGATGCTGGCCGAAAGCGCCCGTAAGGCCGCCAGTTCCTGCGCGTCAGCTTGGGTCGCCATGGCGCTTTTCCTCCAACGGCTCGGCCGTGTCCTGCGCGAAATCCCGTTGCCGGGGTCGAATTGGCGCTGATATCGCAGATACGAGTGATCTACGTCAATAGTGATCTAGTATCATCAAAACCCGCTTGCAATCCGGCTAATGTTGAGTAAGTTGCGCCAACTGCCATGGAAATGGCATCCGGGAGGAAAGAATTGATAGACTCCGGCCGCCAGCGTCAGATCGTCGAACTGCTGCGGGATCGTCCGTTCGCTTCGGTGCGCGAGCTGCAGGAACGGCTTGGCGTTTCAGCCGCGACGGTCAGGCGCGATATCGACAGGATCGACGAAGCCGGCGAAGCGCGGAAGGTCTATGGCGGCATCTCGGCGCTCGACGGCGCTTCCCAGGCCGGTGTCGCCTACGCCCGGCCCTATGACGAGAACCGCGACCTTGCGGTCGAGGCCAAGCGGCAGATCGCCGCTCTCGCGGCGACCATGGTGCGTGACGGCGACGCCGTCATCGTGCATGGCGGCTCGACCTGCTTCCATCTCGGGGTCAAGCTCGCCGAGCGCAACATCCGCCTCTACACCAACTCGATGCCGCTGGCGGCCTATCTCAGCGACCACGGCCATTGCAGCCTGACGGTTGCGGGCGGTGATCTGCATCGCGAACCCGGCATCATTCATTCGCTCACCCAGGCCGTGCCCTTCTACGCCTCCAAATTCTTTCTCGGCGCGCAAGGCCTTGGCCAGGAAGGCGTGATGGAATCGCACCCGCTGCTGGTGCGCTCGATCGTCGATCTCAGCCTCTGCGCCGACCAGATCGTGGTGCTGGCCGACAGCCGCAAACTGTCGATCCACGCGCGCAATGTCGCGCTCCCGCTTTCCCGCATCGGCACGCTGGTCACCGACGACGGTCTTTCCGATGCCGATGCGCGCATGCTGGAAGACGCCGGCGTCATGGTGCGGATAGCCTCGGGAGCCATCCAGTGAAGGTGGCTGTCCTCGATTTCGGCAAGACCAATTCGAAGCTGTTCGTCTTCGGCCAGGACGGGCGCATTGTCGACGAGCGCCGGACCCAGCCGAAATGGGTGCGCCAAGGCGGCTTCAGCGTGCTCGACGAGGCGGCGCTCCACCATTGGGCGCTCAGCGCCGTTGCCGATGCGGTCGATGGTCATGGAGTGGAAGGGGTCATGGTCTCGGGCCATGGCTGCACCTTTGCCTTGGTCGACGAGGCGGCGCTGACGCATCCGATCCTCGATTACGAGCAAGAGCCGCCGGCCGAGATTGCCGCGCGGATCGATCGCCGCATTCCGGGCTTTGCCGAGACCTTCTCGCCGCGGTTGCCGCTGGGCTTCAACTACGGCCGCCACATGCTGTGGCTGCAGGAGGTCGAGCCCGACGCGTTCGCCGCGTCGAAATCGATCCTCGGCTATCCGCAATATTGGAGCTGGCGCCTTGGCGGACGGGCGGTCTCGGAAGTATCCTATCTCGGCTGCCATTCGCATTTGTGGGCGCCGCGCCGCCAAGATTTTTCCTCGCTGGTCGACGCGCAGGGCTGGCGTGACCGGATGCCTGCCTTCGAGCGCGCCGGCACCGTTATCGGCGAGCAGCGCCTCGGCGCTGCGGCAAGCCCGATCGCCATCCACAACGGCGTCCATGACTCGAATGCGGCGCTGCATGCCTATCGCCGGCAGGAGCTTGGCCCGGTCACCGTCGTTTCTACCGGCACCTGGGTCGTCGTGCTCAATCCGTCCTGTCCCCTCGACGCGCTCGACCGGGACCGCGACATGCTGGTCAATGTCGATGTCGGCGGCGGCCCAGTGCCGACCATCCGCTTCATGGGCGGGCGTGAATTCGCAACCATCAGCGCCGGCTGGCAAGGCGAGATCGCCGGCCCGGCGGTGCAGCGGGTGATCGATGCCGGCATCATGGCGCTGCCGAGCTTCGCGCCGGGCGGGCCGATGGCGGGGCATTCCGGCCGACTGGCGGGGCGCGCGCCCAATGCCGAGGAACGCGCGGCTACGGCGCTGCTCTACGTCGCGCTGATGGTCGATCTGTCGCTCGATCTCATCCATTCGAACAACACGGTGATCGTCGATGGCGGGCTGAACACGGGCGGTCTGCTCGCCGGACTGCTGGCGCAATTGCGTCCCGACCAGGCTTTCCTGCAGGGCGCCACGCTGGAGGGCAGTGCCACCGGTGCAGCGGCGCTCGCCTTCGAGAGCGTTGGGCGCGAATTCGCCGCCGAAGTTCCGGAGCCGGTGCGCGCGTCGCGTTTCACCGGGTTGGCAGGCTATCGCGGCAATTGGCGTGCCGCCACCATGGACCGGGGCGTCGCTGGTGCGGTGGCGGGAGGCGCGCGATGAGTGCGATTGCCAAGGCCGAGACGGTGCGCCAGCCGGTGCTGGAGATGCGCCACATCTCCAAGACGTTCGGCACCATCCGTGCCTTGCACGATGTCTCGCTCAGCGTCCATGCCGGCGAGCTGCACGCCTTGATGGGCGAGAACGGCGCCGGCAAGTCGACATTGATGAAAGTGCTTTCAGGCGCCTATCGGCCGGATGCCGGCGGTGAGATCCTGATCGACGGCATGCCGGCCGCGACCGGCGATCCGATCAAGGCGCGCGCCAGCGGCGTCGCGGTGATCTATCAGGAGCTGTCGCTGGCGCCCAATCTGACGGTGGCGCAGAACATCTTCCTCGGCAACGAGCCGCGACGCTTCGGCATCGTCGATCGTGACCAGTGCACCCGGCGCGCCAGGGAGATCATCGCGCGTCTGGGCGTCTCCTTTTCGGCCCGCGACATGGTCTCCAGCCTGTCGCTCGGCGAGCGCCAATTGGTCGAGATCGCCCGCGCGCTGTCGACCAATGCGCGCATCATCGTCATGGACGAGCCTACGACGTCGCTGACCTCGCGCGAGACCGACCGGCTGTTCGAGGTCATCGCGACGCTGAAATCGCAAGGCATCGCCATCATCTACATCAGTCACCGCATGGAAGAGGTCTACCAGCTTGCCGATCGCGTCAGCGTGCTGCGCGACAGCGGTTATGTCGGTACGCTCGAACGTGCCGACCTCAGCGCCTCGCGCCTCGTCTCGATGATGGTCGGCCGCGATCTGTCGGCTTTCTACAAGAAGGATCATCGGCCGCCGGACGAAAAGCGCGCGGTGGCGCTCTCGGTGCGTGGCATGTCCGACGGCCGTCTCCTGAAAGACTGTTCGTTCGACCTGCACAAGGGCGAGGTGCTGGCGCTGGCGGGTCTGGTCGGTTCCGGCCGTACCGAGCTTGCGCGGCTGATCTTCGGCGCCGACAGGCGCGTGTCAGGCACGCTGGAACTCGACGGCAAACCTGTAACCATCGGCTCGCCGCGCGAGGCGCTCGATGCCGGCATCGCCTATCTGACCGAGGACCGCAAGGAACTCGGCCTGTTCCTCGACATGTCGATTTCCGACAACATCAGCATGGGCGTGCTGGCGCGGGATTCGCGCGCCGGCGGCTTGCGCGACTTCGCGGCCGCCGAAAGGCGCGCTTCCAAGGCCGTTGCCGGTCTCTCCATCCGCACCAGTTCGGTGCAGGCCAATGCCGGCTCGCTGTCGGGCGGCAACCAGCAGAAGGTGCTGCTCGCCCGCCTGCTCGAAACCGAGCCGAAGGTCGTCATCCTCGACGAGCCGACCCGCGGCGTCGATGTCGGGGCGAAATCGGAAATCTACCGGCTGATCGACAATCTCGCCAAACAGGGCATCGCCATCCTGATGATCTCCAGCGAACTGCCCGAGGTGATCGGCGTTGCCGACCGCGTGCTGGTGATGCGCGACGGCACGATATCGGGCGAGGTGACGGCATCGCAAGGCGAACCGCTAAGCCAGGAGAAAATCATGGAACTTGCAACGGGAGCGGCTCAGCAATGACCGACAAGGCGACCGAGATCAGCGCAGGCGGCCAGGCCACCGGCACCAGCCGACGGCTGCGCACGGCTTTCGCTGCCCTTGGCATGCTGCCGGTGCTGATCCTGCTGGCGGCCGGCTTCCAGTTCCTGAACCCGCGCTTCCTGACCGAGACCAACCTCTTGATCGTCACCCAGCAGTCGTCGATCAACATCGTGCTGGCGGCCGGCATGACCTTCGTCATCCTGACCGGCGGCATCGACCTGTCCGTCGGCGCCATCCTCGCCGCATCGGCGATGGTGGCGGTGATGGTGTCGCTGGTGCCGGATTGGGGTTTGCTCGGCGTGCCGGCGGCCATTCTGGTCGGGCTCGGCTTCGGCCTCATCAACGGGCTGCTCATCGCCTATATCAAGCTGCCGCCCTTCATCGTCACGCTGGGTTCGCTGACCGCGGTGCGCGGTGTTGCCCGCCTGCTCGGCCAGGACACCACGGTGTTCAACTCGGACCTGCCGTTCGATTTTATCGGCAACGGTTCGCTGTTCGGCATTCCCTGGCTGGTCATCATCGCGCTGTCGGTGGTGGTGCTGTCCTGGCTGGTGCTCAAGCGCACCGTGCTCGGCACCTGGATCTATGCCGTCGGCGGCAATGCCGAAGCGGCGCGGCTGACCGGCATCAAGGTGCCGCTGGTGCTGCTCTTCGTCTATGGCATTTCCGGCCTGCTGGCCGGCCTTGGCGGCGCCATGTCGGCGGCCCGGCTCTATGCCGCCAACGGGCTGCAGCTCGGGCAGTCCTATGAACTCGACGCCATTGCCGCTGTCATCCTCGGCGGCACCAGCTTCGTCGGTGGCGTCGGCTCGATCTGGGGTACGCTGATCGGCGGCCTGATCATCGCGGTGCTCTCCAACGGGCTCATCTTGGCCGGTGTCTCCGACATCTGGCAGTACATCATCAAGGGATTGGTCATCATCGTGGCGGTCGCCCTCGACCGCTACAGGCTCCAGGCAGGAGCAAGAACGTGATTGACCTTAGTCGCCGGCGTCAACGACCGGTTTCATGTAACGCACCGTGAGAGGCGCGGGGCAATCGGAGGAAAGCAATGAAGACCATCGCCAAACTGCTCTGCGGCGTCGCACTCGCGTCGCTCGCCATCGCGCCTGCTTCGGCCAAGGACCTCAATAAGGTCGGCATCTCGGTCGGCCTGCTCGGCAATCCCTTCTTCGTCGCCACCATCAAGGGCATCGAGGACGCGGCCAAGAAGATCAACCCAAAGGTCGAGGTGACCTCGGTGTCGGCCGACTATGACCTCAACAAGCAGGTCTCGCAGGTCGATTCGTTCATCGCCGCCGGTGTCGACGTGATCATGCTCAATGCCGTCGACGCCAAGGCGATCGCGCCGGCGGTGAAGAAGGCACAGGCTGCGGGTATCGTCGTTGCCGCCTTCGACGTTTCGGCGCCGGGCGCCGACGTGACCGTGATGACCAACAACGTCAAGGCCGGCGAAGAGGCCTGCCAGTACCTGGTCGACCACACCGGCGGCAAGGGCGACTACGTCATCCTCAACGGACCGGCATCGTCGTCGATTCTGGAGCGGGTGAAGGGCTGCAAGAACGTGCTGGCGCAGCATCCCGACATCAAGATCCTCTCCGACGACCAGAATGCCGAAGGCTCGCGCGACGGCGGCCTGAAGGTGTTCCAGTCGCTGCTCACCCGCTTCGACAAGATCGATGCGGTGTTTGCCATCAACGATCCGACGGCGATCGGCGCCCAGCTTGCCGCCAAGCAGCTCAACCGCTCGGAGTTCATCTTCACCGCCGTCGACGGCGCGCCCGATATCGAGAAGGAACTCTCCTCCGGCACCTCGATGATCAAGGCCTCGGCCTCGCAGGATCCCTATGTGATGGCCGGCCAGTCGCTGACGATGGCGGCCGAACTGTTGGCCGGCAAGAAGCCGGCGGAGCCGACCGTCCTGCTCGACCCGAAGCTCATCACGGCCGAGAACCTGAAGGACTACAAGGGCTGGACCGCAGCCCGCTAAATCCTCCCAAGGCCGGTGGGGGGGGGGGGGGGGGGGGGGGGGGGGGGGGGGGGGGGGGGGGGGGGGGGGGGGGGGGTGTGGTGTTGGTGTGTTGTTTTTGTGGGGGGGGGGGGGGGGGGGGGGGGGGAGGGGTGTGTTAAGATTGT